>NZ_CP058350.1:1985515-2306521 GCF_005860795.2 Peteryoungia desertarenae | reverse complement strand
CCATGCCCAGAGCGACGAAACCATCATAGACAGTCCCTTCATCGTCAGCAGCATCCAGTGCCATGGCGATGGCCGGTGGTATCTCAAGCGCGCCCATGACCGTCACGACGTCATAGGTGGCCCCGGCTTCCTCCAGAGCAACGCGTGCACCTTCAAGCAAAGCGTCTGCCATATCATCATAGAAGCGTGCTTCGACGATTAGCAGATGCGGCGCATCTTTCTTTTTTCCCATGTCATCGATCCCGAAAAGCATTGAATACGGCCCCTGGCCGAACAGAAACGCGGTCAAACCACGGCCTTTGCCGGAAGGCAAGTGTTTTTCAGTCAGATCACCGACGCATGGTTGGTGTCCGGGCGAAGGCGCCTGTTCTCAGCGAGCGGCGATGATGTTTGAAAACTCGCTGCAACAAGCAGAAGGATGGCGGCACCGATGACGAATGATCAATAATAATCATGGACTTAAATCCAGGTTCGCTGCTCCCATCCCCCCATATGAGTTGCGCAAGCGAGCGAAGGAATGAACCGCCATCGCATGTTCAGCGCAAGGATGAAGACAATGCATCGCTTTGCATCCTTCCTCAGCGCATCCGCGCTTGTCGTAATTGCATTCGGTGCCGACGGCACAGCAGCACTCGCCGAACGCGCCGCCTCTCTGGATTGGAACAAATATGCGTCGCTGCGCTTTTCAGAACGCGGCCCGGGCCTTCGGGTCCGAGCTGTCTTGAACAACGAGGAGACGCAGCATGTTCCGTGGCATTTTGCTTTGGCTTATCGGTATTCCGATCCCACTCATCATTCTGTTCTTGCTATTTTGGGGCTGACGCCCCACTCAGCCGATGAAGGGTAACTCATAGATGTCCAGGCGGTCTCTATCGAGTGTTTCAGACCGCAGATGAACGAAATCATGAGGCACCGTCCGAGCCGTAAAAGGTGCCGGGATGCCACTGCTGCCGATTTCGCCGGGTCCGGTGTAAAGATGGATCGCATCGACGAGCTTTGCCGCAAGGAAGGACGAAACGACCCTCGCCCCACCCTCGACCATCAGTGTTGACACACCACGTTCAGCCAGAATCTTCAGAAGCTGTGAAAGGTTATCCGTTTCCAGAATTTCAACACCCATGCTTTCAAGCAGGCTTCCATTACCCGTGGCACCCGCTTGCGAGACGGCAATGACCGGAACCTCCCGCGCAGTCCGTGCGAGCTTCGACGTGAGTGGCAGTTCCAACCTTCGGTCCAGCACAATCCTGATCGGAGAGCGATCCTCTAACCCCGGCAAGCGGACCGTCAGTTCCGGGTCGTCGGCAATTGCAGTTCCGACACCAACCAAAATTGCGTCTGACGCAGCCCGCAGACGATGAACGGCCTCACGCGCCGAGCTGCCCGTGATCGCAATCTGTCCGCGCCCGGCGAGCCCGATCATCCTGTCCTTAGAAACTGCCATCTTTACAGTAACATGCGGCCGATTCTTCGTCTGACGCGTGAGGTATCCGGCAAGCGCACGCCGGGCCTCCGCATGACAGACGCCGATCGTCACTTCGATGCCGGCATCGGCCAGGATCTTCAGCCCTCGCCCCGAAACGCGCTCGTCCGGATCGGCTACGGCAATGACCACACGCGCAAGGCCCGCCGCAACAATCGTGTTCGCGCAGGGAGGTGTACGGCCATAATGCGAGCAGGGCTCAAGGGTGACATAGGCGGTTGCACCCCTCGCCAGTTCTCCAGCCTCGGCAATGGCCTGAGGTTCGGCATGAGGACGCCCGCCAAGGGCAGTGACTCCACGTCCGACCACGACCCCGTCACGGACGATCACGCAGCCGACGGATGGGTTGGTCGAGGTAAGACCAAGATGGGTAAGAGAAAGGGCGATAGCCTCCCGCATGAACCCTTCGTCTTCGACCGAGACGGACACGGATCACTCTGCAACGCTGTCGCGGGAGATTTTGGCATTGATCTCGGCGATCACCTGCTCGAAATCCTCGGCGTGGGAGAAGTCCCGATAGACCGACGCGTAGCGGACAAAGCCCACGTCATCAAGGCTCTTTAAAGCTTCCAGCACCTGCAAGCCGATTGCCTCGGACGAGATTTCCGTTTCGCCGGAGCTTTCAAGCCGGCGAACAATTCCTGAAACAGCGCGCTCGATGCGGTCGCGGTCGACCGGTCGTTTGCGCAGTGCGATTTCGAAGGAGCGAACAAGCTTGTCGCGGTCGAAAGGTACCTTTCGACCGGTCTTCTTCAGCACCATCAACTCGCGCAACTGCACCCGCTCGAATGTCGTGAAGCGACCGCCGCAATCGGGACAAATACGTCGCCGGCGGATGGACGTATTGTCCTCCGCCGGACGCGAGTCCTTCACCTGGGTTTCATCAGAACCACAGAACGGGCAGCGCATTTTTCCAGCCTTACATGTAAGGATACATCGGGAAACGATCGGTGAGCGCAACGACCTTGTCGCGCACGGCCGCTTCGACTGCCGTATTGCCTTCATCCGAATTCGCGACCTTCAGGCCATCCAGAACTTCGACGATCAGATCGCCGATTTCCTTGAATTCAGCCTCCTTGAAGCCGCGCGTCGTGCCGGCCGGTGTGCCAAGACGAATGCCGGAAGTGACGAAAGGCTTTTCCGGGTCAAACGGAATACCGTTCTTGTTGCAGGTGATGTAGGCGCGGCCAAGTGCTGCCTCCGCACGCTTGCCGGTCGCGTTCTTCTTGCGGAGATCAACCAGCATCAGATGGTTGTCTGTGCCGCCGGACACGATGTCGAGATTGTGGCTGATCAGCGTGTCAGCGAGCGTCTTGGCGTTCTTGACCACCTGGGCGGCGTAGTCCTTGAACTCCGGCTTCAGTGCTTCACCGAAGGCAACGGCCTTGGCGGCGATGACATGCATCAACGGACCACCCTGGAGGCCCGGGAAGACAGCAGAATTGAACTTCTTCGCCAGATCCTCGTCATTGGTGAGGATCATCCCGCCGCGCGGACCACGCAGCGACTTGTGGGTCGTGGAGGTCGCGACATGGCAATGCGGGAACGGCGACGGATGCTGGCCACCGGCGACAAGACCGGCGATATGGGCCATGTCGACCATGAGGTATGCGCCGACTTCGTCAGCGATCTCGCGGAAGCGTTTCCAGTCCCAGATGCGGGAGTAAGCGGTGCCGCCGGCGATGATCAGCTTCGGCTTGTGGGTGCGCGCCTTTTCGGCAACGTCGTCCATGTCGAGCTGGTGATCGTCTTCACGCACGCCGTAGGAGACGACGTTGAACCACTTGCCGGACATGTTGACCGGCGAACCGTGGGTCAGGTGACCGCCCGAGTTCAGGTCGAGGCCCATGAAGGTGTCGCCCGGCTGCAGGAGCGCGAGGAAGACCGCCTGGTTCATCTGCGAACCGGAGTTCGGCTGGACATTGGCGAAGTTGACGCCAAAGAGCTTCTTGGCTCGCTCGATGGCGAGTTCTTCCGCAATGTCGACGAACTGGCAGCCGCCATAGTAGCGCTTGCCCGGATAGCCCTCGGCATATTTGTTCGTCATGATCGAGCCCTGTGCTTCGAGCACGGCGCGCGAGACAATGTTTTCAGAAGCGATCAACTCGATCTCGTGACGCTGGCGACCAAGCTCCTTCTCGATTGCTCCGAAAATCTCCGGATCGGCTTCGGCCAGAGGGCGGGAAAAGAAGGCATCGTTGTTCGACATGATCGCAGGCTCCTCAAAAGAGTTTGATGCTGTGGGGTCTTAACGTTCTGCAGACACGAGAGCAATACGGAGAACGACATTTCCGGATCAATTGACGCGGGCGGATCGTCGCAAGATCCGATGAATGCCGAAATGCAAACCGCGCCCGGAAGGGGCGCGGCGCAAGGTCTTCAGTTGAACAGGACTTATTGTGGCAGGAGATCTTCTTCAAGCGAACCGACAATGGGTTCAACTCCGATATTCGTCTGAAGCGCAAGCTGCGCATCGCCGTCCTTTTGGTAGATATCGTCACGGAACTGGACGATGTTGTCACGAGCCGACCAGGCTGTGATGTAGGTGAAGTAAACGGGCACTTCCTCGGCAAGCTTGACCGGATTGTTCACACGGGAAGCAATTACCCGCTCGATCTCCTGACGGCTCCAGCCCGGCGTTTCCTTCAACAGCCAGGTCACAAGGTCGCGCACGTTCTGCACGCGCACGCAACCGGAGGATTCGAAACGCATCAGCTTGTTGAACAGTCCCTGCTGCGGGGTGTCATGCATGTAGACGGCATGCTCGTTGTGGAAGTCGATCTTCGTCGACGACATGGCGTTGATCTTGCCCGGATCCTGGCGGAACATCAGATTTGGCGCCTTTTCGGCGTTCCAATCAACGGTCTCGGGAGCGACCTCGTTGCCGTTACCATCAAACAGACGGATCGCATTTCGTGTCAGATAAGTCGGATCCTTACGCATCAAAGGCATGATATCCTTCTGGATGATCGAGCGCGGAGCCGTCCAGTAAGGATTCAGGATGACCTGATAGATCTTTGAATTGAGAACCGGCGACTGCCTGTCGATGCGTCCGACCACCGCGGTATTGCGCAGCACGACGCGATTGTTCTCAACGGCTTCGATATAGGCGGCAGGAATATTGACGACGACATAACGACGTCCGAGATCGCCTGACATGGACTGCAGCCGAACGAGGTTCGTGTTCAACTGATTGAGACGGACGTCTGCCGATACATTCAGAGCCTTCACGGTGAATTCGCCCAGTACACCGTCCTCAGGCAGGCCATGACGCGCCTGGAAGCGCTTGATCGCGCCTTCGACATAGGAGTCAAAAGCCGTCGACATCCCTGCCTCGCGGCCGAGATCGCCCGAGATCATCAGACGTTGGCGCAAGGCCGGGATCACGGGGTCGTTCGCACCGATGCGAAGCGCTGCAGCGGGCTGAACCATCGGCCAGCCACCATTGGCAACGATCATCTGATACTGGGCGATCGCCTGCTGCATGTTGAAAAGGTTGTTGGCGTCCAGCATCGGCGTGTTGGACAAGACTGCGGATGCAACACGCGACACCTGTGCATCGAACTGGTCGTCCCAATTGCCGCGACGAGGAGCCGAAATGATCTCATCCAGTGCCGTCTGGGCAGCCGCCTGCCCCGCAATCGCTGCCGCACCAACGCTGGCTGCACCCATCAGGAGTGCCCGCCGCGAGATTCCAACAATGCCAGTCGTGTTAGACATGTAACCTACCGATCGTTTCATACCGCATTCAACGCATACCGCGCTATGGTTAACAAAGCGACGCCTCATACGGAACGTGGACCAAACCCGCCCCTGCGCACGCTTTGCGCTCGTGTCACCATGGTGTGGCGGTGTCATAGCAATATGGCCGATTCGTGTCGTGTAGATCGCAGGTCACATGACTGTGTCTGGAAACAACGAATACGTGAGATCACAATGGCAAAACCGGACGCTTTGGTAAAAGCATCCGGTTTAACCGATCATGAATTGCAGGCTCGGCGTTGAAGTCTCGCTTGCGAAACCCAAGCGGATTGGTCAGAGACGATAGAGGATCTGGTCGTTCCAGAAGCGGTCAAGGCGTTGAAGCAGCTTGTTCATCTGGGTGAATTCGTCCGAACCAATGCCACCCACTTTCTGGATCGAGCCGATATGGCGCTCATAAAGCTTGGCGACAACTTCGGCGATCTCCTGACCTTCCGGTGTCAGACTGATGCGGACCGAGCGGCGATCAACCCGCGAACGCTGGTGGTTGATGAAACCGAGGTCGACCAGCTTCTTGACATTGTAGGAGACGTTGGACCCGAGGTAGTAGCCACGCGAACGCAGTTCGCCGGCGGTCAGTTCGGAGTTACCGATGTTGAAGAGCAGCAGCGCCTGCACGGCGTTGATGTCGCTGCGCCCCCGGCGGTCAAACTCGTCCTTCACCACGTCGAGCAAGCGACGGTGCAGGCGCTCGACCAGATGCAGGGATTCGAGATACAGAGAACGGATGGCCTCTTCCTGGGGATCAAGGGGGGCCGGCTGCGGCTTGAGCTTGGTGTTCATTATGATCTGCCTCACTGTTTTGTCTGGCGGCCTTGTTTTTTCTCCCGCCTTAGTGAGGACCATATCCAATGCGCATAAAATTCTACTTAAAACGCAAGCTTAACAGAGGCTTACCGGCCTGAGCTTGCAATCAGGGTGAATCAACCGTTATCTCGCCGCGCGCCTGTCTCTTCTCGAACCACAATGCCAGACGGAATGCGATGAAGACAAGCGCGACGCTGGCATGCAGGATCAAAACGATCGCATTGGTTCCGAAAATGTTGGACCAAACGCCAAACATCAGGGCTTGTCCGGTTGCGGCAATCAGCCAGATGACCGGCCCCCAGGAGCCGCCCAACCATAGTCCCAGTGCCGCAACCGGAAAGACGACGGCCAGTGTCGACGAGGCCGTACGCCATGGCAAAGACAAGAGGTCGAAACGCGCATAGCCCGAATGGGTCAAACCCACCAACATGCCCCAGTATTGCAACCCAAACCATAGACAAGCAATGGCGACCATGCGGAGGAAAATCACATAGGTGATCTCCGTCAGGCTTCGCTTCGGCGTTTGCGTCGAATCAAGTTCCATGTCGCTGAAGATAGGGAGCGGATCGATCTCATGCCAGCAAAAGCTGGCAGTCCTGATCGCGGCTTTGCCGAGCCTGGATCTCATGCTAATCCAGCTTCAACAGCTTATGAGAGGTTTGGAAATGCAGGACAAGACGCACCAGGTTGACGAGGTGACCGGCAACCGTCGCATGCGGCGGCTTCGAAAGGCGGATTGGCAACGCCGAATGGTGCAGGAAAACCGGCTGACCGTTGACGATCTCATCTGGCCGATCTTCATCGTTCCCGGCTCCGGTATCGTGGACCCCATTGCGGCGATGCCGGGTGTCAATCGCATGAGCATCGACAAGGCGGTCGATGCGGCGCGAGAAGCTGCTGACCTCGGTATTCCCGCGCTTGCGACTTTTCCAAACGTTGACCTCTCCCTGCGCGACGAGACCGGATCTGAGATCCTCAATCCCGACAATCTGATCAACCAGGCAACGGCAGCTATCAAGAAAGCAGTACCGGACATCGGCATCATTACCGATGTCGCCCTGGACCCTTTCACGAGCCATGGACATGACGGCATCTTTCGCGACGGAGAGATCGTGAATGATGAGACCGTGGAGCAACTCGTCAAAGCGGCAATCGCCCAAGCGGACGCCGGTTCGGACATCATCGCGCCCTCCGACATGATGGATGGCCGGATCGGCGCAATCCGTCGCGGACTTGACGCGGCCGGCCACCAAAGTGTGGGCATCATGTCCTACGCAACAAAATTTGCGTCCTGCTATTATGGCCCCTATCGGGAGGCCATCTCGACGAGCGGACTGCTGAAAGGCGACAAGAAATCCTACTATGTCGATCCGGCCAACGGCACCGAAGCCTTGCGTGATGCGGCGCTCGATGTCGAGGAAGGTGCGGACATGCTGATGGTGAAACCCGGCCTGCCCTATCTCGACATCTGCTGGAGGATGAAGGAAGCCTTTGGTCTGCCGGTCTTTGCCTACCAGGTCTCAGGCGAGTATGCGCAGATCAAGGCTGCAGCCGCGAATGGCTGGCTGGATGGGGAGCGCGCCATGATGGAAACGCTGCTTTGCTTCAAGCGGGCCGGTTGCGATGGTATTCTCACCTATTTCGCCCTGGATGTCGCGCGCATCCTGTCCAGGACGCGGTGACAAGACCGGAACGAATGCGGGTTCATTGCATTCGCGTCTGCCATCCCCATATGTGGTTGACACGTGACAAGGAGCAGCAAGATGAGCCTCGACAGCAATAACCTGACAGCCGCACCGGATGACTGGCGTGCCTATAGCGGCGTGCTGTCGCGCCGTGTGTTCGCGTTCATTCTGGATTACATCATCGTTGCCCTGCTCTGGATTCCGGCGGCGGTGATTGTCTTCTTTCTTGGCATCATCACCCTTGGCCTTGGCTGGCTGCTTTATCCCATTCTGTTCTTCGTCGTAGCAGCCCTCTATTTCGGCATGTCACTCGCTGGGCCTGCTCAAGCAACACCTGGCATGCGAGCCATGGGGATTGCCATGGTGCGACTGGACGGACGCAAGCTGGATTTCGTAACGGCAATCGCGCATCTGGCGCTGTTCTGGATCCTGAATTCGGTCTTGACACCGCTGATCCTGCTGGCTGGTCTCTTCATCGAGCGGTCGCGGCTCGTCCATGATCTCCTGCTCGGAACCGCAATTGCGCGGACAACCTGAACCCAAGCGACCTTCGATTTTCAGCTCAACGCTTCACCGACTTCGGTGGAGTGTTGACCTTTTTCAATCTTGCGCCATCCTAGTATTGTTACGGCACAGATAGAGGATTCTCTTCGTCTTCAGATGAACACACAGACCTCGCCTTCCCCGCAATTCTATCTTACGGCACCGGCGCCGTGCCCCTATCTTGCGGGTGAGATGGAGCGCAAGGTCTTCACGCACCTCGTCGGGCCGCGGGCTCCTGAAATGAACGACCTCTTGACCCAGGGTGGGTTCCGTCGCTCCCAGAATATAGCCTATCGTCCAGCCTGCGAATCCTGCCGCGCCTGCGTGTCCGTTCGCATCGTGGTCGATGAATTCGTTCCCTCACGCGCCTTCAAACGGGTGGAGGCAGCCAATCAGGATCTGATTTCGACCGTCTTCCCGGCTCAGCCCTCCACCGAGCAGTTTTCACTCTTTCGCGCCTATCTTGACAGTCGGCACCAGAATGGCGGCATGTCGGACATGTCTGCTCTCGACTATGCGATCATGGTGGAGGACACGCATGTGGCGACGCGTGTCATTGAATATCGCCTGCGCAGCCCGGGCGACGGGCTTGAGGCGCAGCCGAAGGGCGAACTCATCGCCGTGGCGCTGTCCGACATGATGAGCGACGGATTGTCGATGGTGTATTCATTCTTCAATCCCGCACTGGAGAAGCGGTCGCTTGGGACGATGATGGTGCTTGACCATATCCGCCGGGCAAAGGCGCTTGGCCTCCCGCATGTCTATCTCGGCTACTGGGTGCGCGGATCGCGAAAAATGGGCTACAAGACCCGCTTCCAGCCGCAGGAACATCTCACCAATCGGGGCTGGGAGCGCTTTGACGTGGATGCCGAACCCGAAGCCTGAGCTCCGCCGGTTGAAGAAGCCCGACGCTCACAAGAGCACCGGGCTTGTTGTCAAAGGGTGAGCAGAACTTACGAAAGTTTGCGGATGATGCCGTAAACGATGTTGCGGTTCGCGCCGAAGCGAATGCTGCACTCCACATCCATGCCTTCGGTCGTCGCTTTCATGATGCGCCACATGTCTTCCTCAGAACGTAGCAGCAAGGCCCAGTTCATGAATGTTTCCATGTAGCCGTCGACCACAATTTCCGTAGCAAAATTGGCAAAGAGGAAGGTGCCACGCGGCTTCAGCATCTGAAGGCAGCGCTGGGAAAGCTTGATGGCAACTTCATCTGAGAGATAGTCGTAGAGCCCTGCGGCATAGACGAGGTTGAACATTCCCAGCTTTTGCGAACGCATCAAAACCGTGCGTACCGATCCATCGATTGCCTCAACCGCGGTACCTGCATACTCACTGGAAACTGCCCCCACGCTGAGTGGATCCTGATCCAGGGCGACCCAGCGCTTCAGCCGCTTTTCTCTAAGCGCCCTCGACCGCTCTGCCTCACGAAGGTGTCCGGCGGCAATTGTAAGTATCTCTGCATCTCCATCGGATGAATCGGCAGCTAGGTCGACATATTCGGTCAGAAGATCTCGGCGCTCTCGCACTGCAACCGAAGATGAAGCATCCTTCGTGTAGTCATAAAGCGCCTTCCCAACTGGAGATGCACTTGCGATTTGATCGGCTATGCTGTCATGGCCGTAGATAAAATCCAGAAGCTGAGCATCTCCCGAGTACCCACGTGGCTTCTCAAACGACCATCGTGTGAACGGATCCTGGAGAAAAAATTGCGCCACCGGGTGCTGCTGTGCAACCGGTATCAGTTGTTGCCAGACACTCGGAGAGTAACGGGACCGAATTTGATGCAGAGATCCTGCAACTCTGTGAATGATCTCTGCTGGCTGCGTAGTTTGCTGAACCTGTTGCTGCATGGCTATGCCCAGCACCAGCGCCAACTCCGCAAGGGCCTTCTGCAACTCCTCTTCTCGTACCGTCGAGCCTGGAACTACAAAATGTGCGCCAATTGACTCGGGAGTTATGAGGCTTTGACCGTCCAAGGAAATTTCAATCTGTCTCATACGCAACCACCATAATTCATCCAAACGGCGTTAAGAACTCAGTTACCATAAGGCAGAACTCAAACTTGAGCGACACCATTTAGTAACCATCTCCGAGTTTGGTTAATCGCAGGCGGTTGTGTTGATCCGGCTTCTTGATGAATTAACACAACGCTAAATGAGTGATGCTAGCATATGCTCTGGACAGATGGGCTGAACGGAGTGCGACCTCGGGTGCGCCTGGCATTTGCGACATAGTGGAGACCAACGGTACCGATGATGTCGCTTCTTCCCATAAAGACTGATGAACCTAGCATCGTACTCGATCCATCAAAGATGGCACGGTCGGATCTGCGTCAGCTTTATAACGTGCATACCGACGGTACACGCACAGCAGCGGCCCGCAGGGGTCTGTGGTTTGCTGTCATCGTCTATATTCTGTTTTCGATCAGCGATTTCTTTCTCATTGCAGACGTTGCCCAACTCACCAGTATCGCACGTCTGCTGGTGGGCACAGCCTCACTTTTTGTCTTGGAACTTGCCTATCGCAACAAGGCAGGGGCCGGCGTCATAGAAGGATTGTGCGCCCTTGCACTGGTGGTTGGGTATCTTAGTTGGCTGGTTCCTGCTCTACAGACCGAAGCCGTAGCAACAATGCGGCTTTATGTGATTTTCGGCACGATATTTATGATGGGCGTGAACCTTTTTTTCATATTGCCCTTCACTATTTCCATGTTTTCATCTACTGCAATTCTTGTATTTATGGTTTTTAGTACGCTTCTAATTACACCAAACGACCTGAATTATCTAGCAACATTTACTCTGTTCTATATTTCCTGCTTTATATTTACCGCATATGTGAACTGGAAGCTCAACCAAGAGCGGTTCCATGTTTTCTTGAATGCGCTCGAAGCTTCCTACCAGCATCGTCAAGCTGAAGAACGTGGTCAAGCATTGGAGCGCCTCTCCAACACCGACTATCTGACGGGCGTCGACAACCGTCGGGCGATTGATGCGCGCCTGCAAGAGTGCTGGGACGCGTGGCTAAGCCAGGATACCTCCTTTGCAGTCATCCTGTTCGATATCGATCTGTTCAAGCGCTACAACGACTGCTACGGCCATCAAACGGGCGATGAATGCCTGATCACGGTGGCGCGTGCCGTCAATACCGAGCTCCGCAAGCATGGTGTCAGTTTCGGGCGCTTCGGGGGTGAAGAGTTCATTGCGATTGCCCAGGTTGAGACCAAGGCCGATGCGCTTGCCATCGCAGAAGCGATCCGCAGGACTGTCGAGGATATGCAGTTGCCGCATGAGCAGCGCAAGGACGGGATATCCGTTGTCACTGTCAGCGTCGGCATCGCGATGAGCCGGCAGTCGACACATCCGAGCCTGAACAAGATCATTCAGGAGGCGGATCGCGCCCTTTACGCTGCCAAGCGCGAGGGACGCAATTGCGTTCACTTCTTTGATCCCCGCGACCCGCAATCGATCGACGAAACAGAAACGATTGCCGCGACACTGAGAGGCGCGCTGCAGAACAATCTCGCGAACATGGTCTACCAGCCGATCGTCAACCTCTCGACGGGGAAGATTGAGGCCTATGAGGCCCTGATGCGAATGAAGATGTTTGATGGCACGCCAATATCGCCCTCACGCTTCATTCCGATTGCGGAAGATACCGGGATGATCCTGCCACTTGGGCTCTGGGCCATCCGCCGTGCCTGCATCGATCTTCTGCTCAGCGACCGTACGCCTATGGTCTCCGTGAACATCTCCCGTGTACAGCTGAAAAGCCCCAGTTTTGCCCGCAGCGTTTCAGACCTCCTCGCTGAAACCGGAATCGACGGTCGTCGACTGGCATTGGAAATCACCGAGGGACTTGATCTCGATGGTCAGGCCGACGCGCTGCGCTGCCTGCGGGAGCTGTCAGAACTGGGCATCCGGATCTGGCTCGACGATTTTGGAACAGGTTTCGCCGGCCTTTCCTGGCTGCGCATGTTCCCATTCGATACGGTCAAGATCGACAAGTCCTTCCTGCATGATGCCTCGAGCGCGAGCGGTCGGAAAATGCTGTCCGATATCGTGGATCTAGTTCACCATCGCGGTGCACGCATCCTGATCGAAGGTGTGGAAGACGCCTCACAGCTTGAACTTGCCCGCGAGCTCGGCGCGCATCAGGTTCAGGGTTATCACACGGGCCGCCCCACCCCGGCCGATCTCGCCCCGGTCATGTCCGGCGTCGCTCCGGGCGTCGCCAAGGACGCGACGAAACCGGCACTGCGCCAAATTCATCCGCGTCAGTAAGGTGGGCGGTCAACGGGAGGTAATCTGACCTATCCCGAGAAGCGACCGCTGCGCGGGAAGCCCTTGGGAACAGCCCGCCCAGCCGAGGCACGATCGCCCATCCATTCCAGCAGTTCCTCCTTGGACTTGGTGAAGACGCGCCCGGCGCTGTCTTCCCAGGTCAGGCCATCTGCCATGGCAAAGCATTTGATGTCCGAGACACCGCCATCCTTGTAGCGCTGCAAGCGCACGCCTTTGCCGCGCGTCATTTCCGGGATCTGGGCGAGCGGGAAGACAACCAGCTTGCGGTTCTCTCCGACCACGGCCACGTGGTCTCCCGAGACCGGTATCACCAGTTTCGCCTCGTCCGGCATGGCCACATTCATGATCTGCTTGCCCTTGCGGGTATTGGCAACCAGCTCCGCTTCCGGCACGACAAAGCCGTTACCGGCAGTCGATGACAGCAGAAGTTTGCGCATGGGATCATGCACGAAGGCCGTCAGGACATCCTGATCATTCTCCATGTCGATCATCAGGCGGATCGGCTCCCCATGCCCGCGCCCCCCTGGCAGCTTGTCGCCGCCCAGGGTGTAGAACTTGCCGCCGGTCGTAACCACGAGGATCTTGTCGGTGGTCTGCGCTGGAAACACAAGCTTGAGCGCATCGCCTTCCTTGAAGGTCAGTGATGACGTGTCTGCAATGTGACCCTTGAGAGCCCTGATCCAGCCCTTTTGAGAAATGACAACGGTGATCGGTTCCTTCTCGATCATCGCCTGCTGGATTGCCTCCAGGTCAGCCTCCGGCGCGTTGGCGAAGACGGTACGGCGACGCCCCAATTCCGTTGCCTTGGCGAACTTCTTCTTGACCTCACCGATCTCCCAAGCAACCGTCTGCCAGAGCTTATCCTCGGAGGCGAGCAGCGCTTCGATCTCGGCCTTTTCCGCAGAGAGCGCCTCATGTTCCTTGCGGATCTCGAATTCTTCCAGCTTGCGCAGGTTGCGCAGGCGCATGTTCAGGATCGCCTCGGCCTGATTGTCGGTCAGCGTGAAGCGCTGGATAAGCACCTCCTTCGGCTCATCCTCCTCGCGGATGATGCGGATCACCTCGTCGAGATTGAGATAGGCAATCAGAAGACCGCCGAGGATCTCCAGCCTGCGGTCAATGGCCGCCAGCCGAAATCTTGAGCGCCGGACCAGCACATCCCTGCGGTGATGCAGCCACTCGCTCAGGACTTCGTTCAGCGCCATCACCTTGGGCACCTTGCCCTGTGACAGCACGTTCATGTTCAGCGGCACGCGGTTTTCAAGCTCGGTCAGCTTGAACAGCGATTCCATCAGGATGGTCGGATCAACCGTCCGGCTCTTCGGCACCAGTACGATGCGGACATCTTCCGCCGACTCGTCGCGAATGTCTTCGAGAAGGGGCAGCTTGCGGGCGATCAGCAGTTCGGCGATCTTCTCGATCAGGCGCGACTTCTGAACCTGAAACGGGATCTGCGTAACGATGATCTGGTAGCCGCCACGACCGAGATCCTCGGTCTCCCACTTGGCACGAACACGAAAGCCGCCACGCCCCGTGCGGTAGGTTTCGAGCATGGATTCGCGGCTTTCGACGATCACGCCGCCGGTCGGGAAATCCGGTCCCTCGATGCCGCCCCGCTGGGGATTGGCAGGATCGGCCAGCAGCTCGTCCACCGTCGCATCCGGTTTCTTGATCAGATAAAGCGCGGCGTCGCAAAGCTCATGCACATTGTGCGGCGGAATAGAGGTTGCCATGCCGACCGCAATACCGGACGAGCCGTTTGCCAGAAGGTTCGGAAAGGCGCCAGGCATGACGACCGGTTCGTCATCTTCCTCGTTGTACGTCGGGCGGAAGTCAACGGCGTCCTGGTCGATCCCTTCGAGCAGGAGGGCCGCAACGTCCGTCATGCGGGCTTCGGTGTAACGATAGGCCGCGGCACTATCGCCATCGATATTGCCGAAATTCCCCTGCCCGTCGACGATCGGATAACGCTGGGAGAAGTCCTGCGCCAGTCGCACGAGCGCGTCATAGACGGACTGGTCGCCATGTGGATGGAACTTACCGATCACGTCGCCGACGATACGGGCGCATTTCTTGAAGGCCGAATTGGGCCGGATGCCCATTTCGCTCATCGCATGGATGATGCGGCGATGCACAGGCTTCAATCCGTCGCGCACGTCTGGCAGCGCACGGTGCATGATCGTCGACAAGGCATAGGCGAGATAGCGCTCCTCGAGCGCCGCCTTCAGGTCGACCGGCTGTATATTGTCGCCACCATCTTCGGGGGGAAGTAGATTTTTGCCCATGCGTCCTGCCTAGACGAGAAGGCCCTGAACGGCAAGGAATCCAAGGATTCTCCCTGTGGATTAAGGGATTGTGTCCGGGCTTGTGACACAATTCCCCTCCATGTTTCCGCCCACGAAAAGCGGTGGAAGTTTTTCCAATCCTTCTTATAAATGAAGCCAGCTTTTCGGTGCGCCCCAAGGGCTGCCAGCAACAGAGGATTTTGATATGACCTTGTACCGCTCCACCCGAATTCTTCTTGCGAGCGCCGCACTCTGCGCCTTGGCAAGCCCTGCCCTCGCCCTGGACGGACAGGATTTGCTGAACAAGATCAATGCTTCATTCGCAACCGGCGGCACGGCGCTTTCAGCCGACAGCGTGGAGGTCGACGGTTCGGACGTGATCCTCAAGGGACTGAAGCTCAGCGTCGAAGGCGCGCCGAATGAGTCGCCCCTGACGCTTGAACAGATCACGCTTCAAGGTGTCAGCGAAGAGGAGGGAGGCGCCTACTTCATCGAGCGCGTCGATTTTCCGGAAGTCAACGTCACCGAAGAGAATTCAGTCTTCACGGTGCAGGATCTCTATCTGGCCGGTGTCTATGTGCCGGGCGACGCCAATGCCGAGGGCATTGATTCGATGATGTTCTATGAGGAAGCCCATAGCGGCATGGTCGAGGTGTCGGTTGACGGCAAGTCGGTCTTCTCGATGGACAAGGCAGTCGGCACCATGGGTCTTTCGGATGACGAAAGCACGATCACCTTTGAGGGATCCGTCACCGGCCTAAAGGCCGACCTCAGCACTGTCGAAGACCAGAGCAGCAAGGAGACCATTGAGGCGCTGGGACTGACCATGCTGAACGGTGACATGAACATGTCCGGCAGCTGGGAAATCGAGAGCGGAACGATCAACATCGAAGACTATTCGATCGATTTTGCCAATGTCGGCAAGCTGAGCCTTGCCTTTGGCATGTCCGGTTACACGCTTGAACTTGTCAAACAAATGCAGGAGCAAGCCCGCATGATGCAGGCACAGCCGGACAACGAACAGGCGCAGCAGGCGGCGGGTCTGATGATGCTCGGGCTGATCCAGCAATTGTCTCTCATTGATGCAGAAATCCGCTTTGAAGATGACGGCATCACGCAGCGTGGTCTGGATTATGCCGGCAAGAGCCAGGGAACCGATGGCGCGCAGATGGCGCAGATGATCAAGGGCATGGTCCCCTTGATGCTCGCCCAGGCAAAACTCGGCGCCCTGCAAAACGAAGTCTCGGCAGCGATCAATGCCTATCTCGACAATCCGCAATCGTTGACCATTGCCGCTGCCCCGGCCAGTCCGGTTGCCTTCCCGATGATCATGGGTGCGGCCATGGGTGCACCGGAGACCATTCCGGGCCTGATCGGGCTGAAGGTCACCGCGAACGACTGATCGACACTGATCGAACCAGCAAGGCCCGGTTGCGAGAGCGACCGGGCTTTTTTTTCTTGTCCGCTTGCAACAAAAAAGACCGGGATTGCTCCCGGCCTTCGATGATTTTTCCGATCCGATGTCGGGATCAGTCCTTCTTCGGCTGCGGCACCACGCGCAGCGCCAATTCGCGCAATTGCGTCGGGGTGGCCGGCGACGGGGCGTTCATCAGCAAGTCCTGGGCCTGCTGGTTCATCGGGAAGAGCGAGATTTCGCGCAGGTTCTTTGCGCCGACCAAGAGCATGACCACACGGTCGATGCCGAAGGCGCAGCCGCCATGCGGAGGGGCGCCGTACTGGAAGGCACGGTACATGCCGCCGAAGCGTTCCTCGACATCGTCCTTCGACAGGCCGACCAGTTCGAACGCCTTGACCATCAGTTCCGGCGACTGGTTACGGATCGAGCCCGAAGCGATTTCGAAGCCGTTGCAGACGGCGTCATACTGATAGGCCTTCAGCGACAGCGGATCCTGGCTTTCCAGCGCTTCCAGACCACCCTGCGGCATGGAGAAGGGGTTGTGGGCGAAATCGATCTTCTTTTCGTCTTCGTTCCATTCGTAGAACGGGAAGTCGACGATCCAGCACATTTCGAAACGGTCGCGATCAACGAGATTCAGTTCCTCACCAGCGCGGGTGCGGGCTTCGCCGGCAAACTTGTAGAACTTTGCCGGATCGCCGGCGACGAAGAAGCAGGCGTCGCCCGCTTCAAGGCCGAGTTGTGTGCGGATCGCTTCCGTGCGTTCTTCGCCGATATTCTTGGCGAGCGGGCCGGAGCCGGCGATCTTGCCATCCTCTTCCTTCCAGAAGATATAGCCGAGGCCCGGCTGACCGGTCGACTGCGCCCAGGCATTCATGCGGTCACAGAAAGCTCTGGAACCGCCGGTCTTGGCGGGAATGGCCCAGACTTCGACCTTCGGGTTGGAGGCGATCATGTTCGCGAAGATCTTGAAGCCGGAATCGCGGAAATGGTCGGTGACGGCCTGCATGACGATCGGGTTGCGCAGGTCCGGCTTGTCGGAGCCATACTTGCGGATCGCTTCGTCATAGGGGATGCGCGGCCACTGCTTCGTCACCGGCTTGCCTTCGGCAAACTGCTCGAAGACCTTGGTCATCATCGGCTCCATCGTGCCCCAGACATCTTCCTGGGTAACGAAGCTCATTTCGACGTCGAGCTGGTAGAATTCGCCCGGCAGACGGTCGGCGCGCGGGTCTTCATCGCGGAAGCAGGGGGCGATCTGGAAGTAACGGTCGAAACCGGCGACCATCAGGAGCTGCTTGTACTGCTGCGGCGCCTGGGGCAGCGCGAAGAACTTGCCTTCATGAATGCGGCTCGGCACCAGGAAGTCGCGCGCGCCTTCCGGCGAAGAGGCCGTCAGGATCGGCGTCGTGTATTCGGCAAAGCCGGCTTCGGCCATGCCCGTGCGCATGGCGGAAATGATCTGGGTGCGCTTGACGATGTTCTTGTGCAGCGTGTCGCGGCGCAGATCGAGGAAGCGATATTTCAGACGCACGTCTTCCGGATAGTCCGGCTCGCCAAAGATAGGCAGCGGCAGTTCCTTGGCGGCCGAGAGAACCTCGATTTCCTGAGCGTAAAGCTCGATCTCGCCGGTCGGCATGGTCTTGTTGACGGTGTCTTCCGTGCGGGCCTTGACCAGGCCGTCGATGCGAATGACCCATTCGCCGCGCACGGTTTCGGCCAGCTTGAAGGCCGGGCTATCCGGATCGGCGACGACCTGGGTGATGCCATAGTGATCGCGCAGATCGATGAAGAGCACGCCGCCATGGTCGCGAACGCGATGGACCCAGCCCGACAGGCGAACGGTCGATCCGACGTCGGACTTGCGAAGAGCGGCACAGGTGTGGCTGCGGTAACGATGCATGATCAGGTATCCCGAATGTGACGGTCGAAAAGGCACCAACAGACGAGGCGCGCGACCGATAGAAAATCGGGCGGAAAAGCGCATGGTGTGGCTGATTTGTCAAGGCTGCGTGGTGTGGCGGGAGCCGAGGTTAGTTTCTCCGGTTAGGTGGAGCGCCTAATCAAACCGGAGAGCTGCGGCGGAATGAATGCAATTTCGGTAAAAATGGCGGGAGCGGCCCGAACAGACACATCCGCCGATGACCGTCATCTGCCCAAACCGGTGATGGGCATCAGCGAATTCGGCTACCATACCGCCAATTCTGCGATGCAATTCTAATATGCACTGCGGAAACGCTGGTGGTGGCGAAAGTCAGAAACTCCGTGACACACTCCACACGGCCGATCCTGTTTCGTCATACCTCATTGACATATCCGTAAATTTTTGTACGTTTTTGTTAGTGAGGTAGGACCATGGCTACACCCAAACAGATCGCTCGGCGCGAACGCATAGAAGAATCCGCTTATACGGTGCTTAAGGAGGTCGGATACAAGGCCGCATCCTTGCTTGTTATCGCGCAGCGCGCGTCGGTTTCCAATGAAACGCTCTACAAATGGTATGGCAATAAGCAGGGACTGTTTCGATCCTTGGTCGAAGCCAATGCCAGAGAGACCAAGGATCTGCTGGAAGCTGCGCTTCGAGCCAACAGCGATCCGGTCGATACGCTTGTCGCACTCGGCCCCATCCTGCTGTCCCTCGTCACCGGCGAAAAAGCTATCGTGCTCAATCGCGCGGCGGCTGGTGATATCAGCGATACGAGAACACTCGGCCCGGCGATTGCAAAATTCGGGCGCGATACCATCGCGCCCCTGCTCCGCGACTTGCTAGAAGCTGCGAGTCGGTCCGGGGTAATCGCCTGCGACGACCCAGCCTCTGCCGCCGACATCTATTTTCGCCTGTTGATTGGCGATCTTCAGGTTCGCCGGGTCATCGGCGCCGTGGACGAACTGCCGCCCTCGGAAATCGAGCGACGCGCGAGCCAAGCCGTCACACTATTCCTGCAACTCCATGCGCCCGCCGGTGGCGCGCGTTCTTTGCCATCCGCTCACACGAGACCTTCACAATGACACCCTTCCTTTTCCTTTATCCGTTTTCAATCCTGTCGCTTCTGTCGAGCGGCGCGATCTTCGGCTTCTTCTATGCTTGGATTTGTTCGACGATGTGGGGTCTCGATGCGGCCAATCCCGCGCTTGCGATTGGCGCAATGCAGGCCATGAACGCGTCGGTGAGAAACATGGTGTTTGCGCCAGCCTTCTTTGGGACACCCTTTATCCTTTTCGCGACGGCCTTGCTTGCTTGGTTCTCGCGTATGAAGGCTGCGAGCCTGCTCTTTGGGATCGGCGGTCTGATTTACTTACTCGGCGGAATGATGCTCACGATGAGCGTAAACGTGCCAATGAACGAAGCGCTTGCCGCCGTCGCCATTCCGCAGGATGCAGCCGAAGCACAACGCATCTGGGAAAACTATTCGGGGCCTTGGCAGTTCTGGAACACTATTCGCACAATTGTCAGCGGCGTCACGCTGGCGCTGACCGGCATCGCCATCTTCACGTTGCGGCCTAAAGACCGCATGATCCTGTCTTTCAACGATCCTAAGTAGTAAGACAGTCGTATTTCTGGCGTTCGCAATCGCAGAAAAGGCAGGGTCACCGCACTCACAATGTGCGTTGTTGAGACAAACCCGCCCCCCTCAACGCAATGGTCCGCGAGAACCAGCTATGGCGACCAAGACCACTTGATCAAGTGCACAGTCACTCACCCCCGCAACAACACGCTCGCCAGATCCAGCGGCGGCGCAAACGGCTCGCAGCCGGTGCTGCCCCCGGCGTTGAGAAAAATGCGGCGGGAGGTCAATTTTGGCCTCTGTCGCCTTCCATTTTGCTGGTCTAGTAATTCACTACGCCGCCATTCCGACTCACATTCTCTGCGGCGGGCAGCAGGCCCATCATGCATGACATCCGTCCGCTTATTCCCCTCCTCGTCACCGCCGGCATTCTGATTGGCGGCAACGGGCTTCAAGGCACCTTCGTTTCGCTCCGCGCCCTTGAAGAAGGTTTCTCCGCTTCCGTGATCGGCGTCATCGGCACCGGATATTTCCTCGGCTTTGTCATCGGCTGCGTCTATGTCACCAAAATCATGCGGGCGATCGGCCATATCCGCACCTTCTCGGCGCTGGCGGCCATCGCATCGGCTGCCTCGATCGCCATGGCCCTGGTCATCGATCCCTTCTCCTGGTTCCTCATGCGCCTCGTGCAGGGCATCTGCTTTGCCGGTCTCTTTGCCGTTGTCGAAAGCTGGCTCAATGCGCGGGTGACGAATGCGACGCGGGCGAGAACGCTTTCGGTCTATCGTTTCGTCGATCTCGGCGCCGTCACGATGGCACAATATCTGATCCCGCTGGTCGGCCTCAGCGGCTTTGATCTCTTTGCCATCATCTCGATGATCCTGACGCTCTCGCTGGTGCCGATCTCCTTTGCGGACCGCTCCAGCCCTGCCCCTCCGGAGGATGTGAAGTTCGACGTCAAGGTGCTGTGGTCGATTTCGCCGCTGGCGACGATCGGCTGCATCGTTATCGGGCTGACCAATTCAAGCTTCCGCTCGCTCGGCCCGATCTATGCGGATGGCATTGGCATGTCGGTGACGGCGATTGCCACCTTCATGAGCATCGGCATCTTTGCCGGGATCGTGCTGCAATATCCGCTCGGCCATTATTCGGACAAGCTCGACCGGCGCGTCATCATACTTGTAGCAACCTTCGGGGCTGCGGCATCCTCGGCCTATCTCGCTTTCTTTGCAGGCGATGGAGAGCTTGCGAACTTCATCGGGATCTTTGCCTTCGGCGCCTTTGCGCTGCCGCTCTATTCACTGTGTTCTGCCCATGCGAATGATCATGCCGCACCCGGCCAGCATGCCCTTGTGTCCGCAGGCACCCTGTTCTTCTGGTCGCTCGGTGCCGTGATCGGCCCGCTCTTTGCCTCCTTCCTGATCGATCTCTTTGGGCCACATGCGCTCTTCGTCTACATCATCGTCGTGCTTGGCACATTTATGATCTACACGCTGTTCCGCATCACGATCCGGGAGGGCGTGCCCGTCGAAGAACGGCGCATGCGCTTCCGCAGCCTGTTGCGAACCTCTTTCTTCTTCTCCAAGCTCGCAACCCCGCCCGCCAAACGTGACGATCGCTAGGACGAGGCGTTTGAGGCAGGCGGGCTCACACTGCGCTTGCGGTTTATCGCGCCTTTCTCGACAAAGCCGGTGACGACGGTGCGTGATCCAGACAGTCGTATTGACATCCTTGGCGATAAGGGAAACTAAGGTTGATCAGATATCTGCCAAGACCGAGCCGAAATGATCGAAACCACTGCCGCGCTTGAGGAGGCTTGCAGCCGCCTTGCCCAATCCGACTTCATCACCATCGACACGGAATTCCTCCGCGAAACGACATTCTGGCCAGAGCTTTGCCTGATCCAGATGGCCTGCCCCGGCTATGAGGTGATTGTCGACCCGCTGGCAAAGGGTCTCGATCTCGCTCCCTTTTTTGCTTTGATGGGCAATCCTGCGGTGACCAAGGTGTTCCATGCGGCCCGACAGGATATCGAAATCATCTTCCATCTCGGCAAGCTGATCCCCCATCCGATCTTCGACACGCAGGTTGCAGCCATGGTCTGCGGCTTCGGCGATTCGGTCTCCTATGACCAACTCGTGCAGAAGGTGAAAAACGTTCATATCGACAAGACATCACGTTTTACCGACTGGAGCCGCCGTCCCCTTTCCGAGAAGCAGCTCGACTATGCACTCGCCGACGTGACCCATCTTCGCGACGTCTATCTGAAGCTGAAGGCGGAGCTGGAGCGGGAAGGACGCGCGGAATGGCTGACGGAGGAAATGGCGATCCTGGAATCCCAGGAGACCTATGACCTGCATCCCAATGATGCCTGGCAGCGGCTGAAGATGCGGCTGCGCAAGCCGCAGGAACTGGCCGTCATGCAATATGTCGCCGCATGGCGCGAACGTGAGGCGCGTTCCCGCAATGTGCCGCGCTCGCGGGTGCTCAAGGACGATGCGATCTATGAAATCGCCCAGCAGCAGCCGAAGGACACCGAAGCGCTGGGTCGGCTCAGAACCATTCCGAAGGGCTGGGAGCGCTCGGCCTCGGGTGCGCAGATTGTCGAGCAGGTCAATGCTGCGCTGGCGCTGCCCAAGTCGGAAATGCCGCATGTGCAGCGCCATACCCACGCGCCGGAAGGCACTCAGTCTGCCGTCGAACTGTTGAAGGTTCTTCTGCGGCTCACCTGCGAGAAGCATGGTGTTGCCTCGAAGGTGATCGCCAACAGCGATGATCTGGAAAAGATTGCGGCTGAAGGTGATGCCGCTCAGGTTCCTGCCCTTTCCGGCTGGCGCCGTGAGCTTTTCGGCGACCTTGCCCTGAAGCTCATCTCCGGCGGCGTCGGGCTGCGTTTCGTCGACAAGCGTGTCGAAGCGGTGGAGTTCTGAGCCATGCCGGCGCTTTCCCTGCGCCGCGCCGTGCCGGAAGACATTGCGTTCATCATGGCGACCGAACGTCTGCCCGGCTATGACAGCTTCATCGGACGCTTTTCCGAGCTTACGCATCATGCGCAATTGCGCGATCCAGCCTTTGCCTATCTGGTTGGAGAGGATGAGGACGGTGTACCTACGGGTTTCGTTATCCTGAAGGATCTCGACAATCCGGCAGGCAATGTCTGCGTGAAGCGTATCGCGGTGGCAAAGCCTGAGGCCGGTTATGGCTCCCTTCTTCTGGCAGGTGCCGTCGACTTTGCCTTTCGCGACGCGGAAACCTATCGGCTGTGGCTGGATGTGGTTCCGGGCAATGAGCGCGCCCGAAAGGTCTATCGCAAGACAGGTTTTTCCGAAGAGGGCATCATGCGCCAATGCGCCTGTCTGCCAAGTGGCGAACGCACCGACCTGATCCTGATGTCCATCCTACGCCCGGAATGGGCGGCGCGGCATGGGTGAGTAGCGATCATGGAGCTTCCCGCCGCCCTTCGAGCTGCCGTTGATCAGATGCTTGTCGGTGAGCCGGTGGAGCGGCTCGCCAAGGCAAGTGCCATTCTGTCGGATCGCTATCGACGCGAGGTGCGTGACGGACGATTGCATATCGATGATGCGCTTGCGGCCAAGGCCTATCTTGCCACCCGCCTGCCCGCCACCTTTGCCGCCGTTCGCGCTGCCATGACCATGGTCGAGGAGAGCCTTCCCGATTTTCAACCGCATCACCAGATCGACCTTGGTTGCGGACCGGGCACGGCCTTCTGGGCGGCTCAGGACACCTGGGCAAGCCTTGCCGAGGCCGACATGGTGGAGGCGAGCCCCGCCATCCGCAGGGTCGGCGAAGCCTTGGCCAAAGAGGCATCCGCCCAGAGCCGCTGGCATGCCGGAGACGTCACGCTCCGCATCCCGGATCTTGCGGCGGCTGATCTGGTCACGCTGACCTATGTGCTCGACGAATTGCCGCCGACAAGCCTTGCCCCTCTGGTCTCGCGCTTCTGGAACCTCACCAAGGGCGTGCTCGTCATCATCGAGCCCGGCACGACCGCCGGATGGCAGAGGATCCTTGCTGCCCGACAGACACTGATCGAGGCCGGCGCTCATCTCGTTGCACCCTGTGCCCATGCCAGGGACTGCGCGATTGTTGCGCCGGACTGGTGCCATTTCTCCAGACGTGTGGCGCGGTCGCGTGTGCATCGGCTGGCCAAGGGAGCGGAGGTCCCGTGGGAGGACGAGAAATACATCTTCATCGCCGCCTCCCGAATGGTCGCTGAACCGGCTCAAGCGCGGGTTCTCTCCCCGCCTCGCATCTCCGGCGGGGTTGCGCGACTAAAGCTCTGTCGTCAGGATGGTCGCATTACCGAGGCGGTGATCAGCAAACGCCAGGGCGATGCCTTCCGCGTCGCGCGACGTGCCGACTGGGGCGATGGGCTGGCCCTGGAGATCGAAACATGACGACACTTGACGAGGCCATGGCCGACCGGTTTGCGCGGATTGCGCTGGGCCATGTTGAGCGGGAATATCCGAACCATATCCTGCATGCTCTGGAGGGGCCCGACGATGCACGGACACCCCGTGAGCTTCATCCTGTCTTCTGTGGCAGTTATGACTGGCATTCCTGCGTGCATGGCTATTGGATGCTGGCGCGCCTCTTGCGGCTTTTCCCGCAGATGGATGCAGCACCGGCGATCCGCGTCCTTTTCGAGCGGGCACTGGTCCCGGAAAAGGTCGCTGGCGAATGCGACTATTTCGACCGGCCACTGGCGCGGGGCTATGAGCGCCCCTATGGCTGGGGCTGGCTGCTGAAGCTTGCCGCAGAACTCCATGCCCATGAAGAAGATCGATGGAGGCAGGCCCTTCAGCCGCTGACCGATCGGATCACCAGGCGCTTCATGGATTTCCTGCCGCTTGCCACCTATCCGGTCCGCGTCGGCACCCATTACAACACCGCCTTTGCGCTTCGGCTTGCTGCAGACTATGCCGAGACCGCCGATGACCAGGCACTGCTGCGTCTGCTAACTGAGACTGCGCAACGGTGGTATGGCACGGACGAGGACTGTCCCGCCTGGGGCGAGCCGAGCGGCGACGATTTTCTGTCCCCGACCCTGATCGAAGCCGAATGCATGCGACGGCTCATGCAGCCGAGCGCCTTTTCGGATTGGTTTCCCCGCTTCTTGCCGAAGCTCGACCAAGGACAACCTGCCTGCCTCTTCGCCCCGGCGCGCGTGTCTGACCGCTCGGACGGCAAGATTGCCCATCTCGATGGCCTCAATCTGAGCCGGGCCTGGTGCTTGTCAGTGCTTGCGACGACTCACCCCGAGAATTCCCCGACCAAGGCATCTCTCGAAGCCGCAGCCAGTCAGCACCTTGCTGCCGGTCTCAAGCATGTCGCCGGCGACTATATGGGCGAACATTGGCTGGCGAGTTTCGCAGTCCTTGCCATGACGGAGCCGCGATGACGGGTGCTGCCAGGATCTGCGGTGACGTTGTTGTCGGTGGCGAGGCTTCCGGCCCTCTCGTCTACAGCACGGTCCCCTTGAGCTTCTGGGGTGGGGTCGACCCTGAAACTGGGCGGGTGATCGACCAGCATCATCCACTTAAAGGTCGGTCACTGACCGGCTGCGTGCTCGCCGTGCCGACCAGCCGTGGCTCCTGCTCCGGAAGCGGGGTCGTTCTGGAACTCGTCCTGAATGGGTGCGGTCCTTCGGCGATCCTGCTGGAGCGACCGGAAGCGATCATCTCTCTCGGCGTCATCGTGGCTGAAGAAATGTTCGGGCAGTCGATCCCTGTCAGAATACTAGGGCCGGATGGTTTTGCCGCCCTTTGCAACGTCGACCATGTATCCCTTGAGCCTGCTCACAAAAAACAAGGCGCACAGATCGCACTGTCGGATCATGACCGGGCAATCGAGGCGGGAGAGCATGGCGAGGCAGCGCGGATCGCCATGCAGATCGTGCTGCGGCTGGCGGCCCTTGAGGGCGCTCGCGAACTGTTGGATGTCACGCAGGCGCATATCGACGGCTGCATCTATACCGGACCCGGCGGACTTGCCTTCGCCGAAAGGCTCAAAGAGCTCGGGGGCAAGGTCGCTGTGCCAACCACGCTCAATGCAATTTCCGTCGATCAGAGGCGGTGGCGCGAACAGGGCGTCGACGAAGCATTCGGCAGCGCTGCGAGCCGTCTGGCGGATGCCTATGTGGCAATGGGCGCGCAGCCAAGCTTCACCTGTGCTCCCTATGTGCTCCAGACGGCTCCCAAGCGTGATGAACAGATCGTCTGGGCCGAGTCGAATGCCGTCGTCTATGCCAACAGCGTGCTCGGCGCCCGGACGATGAAATATCCCGATTACCTGGATATCTGTATTGCGCTGACCGGGCGGGCGCCGAAGGCAGGCTGTCACCTCGACAGCGGACGGCAGCCGCAGCTGCACGTCCAGGTTCCCGAGCTCAAAGGCCTTGATGACAGTTTCTATCCGCTCCTCGGCTATCTGATCGGCTCGATCGCGACCGACGAGATCCCGTTGATCGAGGGGCTTGAAAGGGCAATGCCCTCATCGGATGATCTGAAAGCCTTTGGCGCAGCCTTCGCCACCAGTTCGGCGGCCCCGATGTTCCATGTTGCCGGCGTGACACCGGAGGCAATGGAGCCTGCAGCTTTCGCGGCGCTCTCCCTGAAAACGGTGCAGATAACCATCGACGATCTTCGCGCAGCCTGGGACGAGTTGAATGGTGCAGCGATCGGTCCCGTAGATCTCGTTTCGCTCGGCAATCCGCATTTCTCTCTTTCGGAGATCGCGGCGCTGGCCAAAATCTGCGAGGATCGAAAGACGGCGGCGACTTCAAGCATCATTGTCACCTGCGGGCGTGCGGTCCTCGATGAGGCAATTGCGGCCGGCCATGTAGCCGAGCTTGAAAGCTTTGGCGTGTCCTTTGTCACCGACACCTGCTGGTGCATGATAGGCGAACCAATCATCCCGCCCGCTGCCCGCGTCATCATGACGAATTCGGGCAAATATGCGCATTACGGTCCCGGTCTATCCGGACGGGACATGCGGTTTGGAAGCCTAGCGGACTGCGTCGAGGCCGCAGTCACAGGCGAGTGTCGCGGGCATCTGCCCGGCTATCTGTCCTAACCCAACTGGGAAAAAACCTCTCCGTCACCAAAGTTTCACCGAACGGATATCGGCGCGACATCATGTCCGCCTAATCAGGCGGCGTTCCAACTATCCCTTTCAAGGTGACATCATGAAACAGGTTGTTCTGACCTCCGCTTCCCTTTGCCTTCTTGTTGCCGGTACTGCATTGGCCGGTGAAACCGTCTTCCCGTCGAAGCTCGTTTCCCACGTCGTCGTGCCCGGCAACACGATCATTTCGGCGCCTGCAGACGCGCCGGAGCACCTGAAGACGTCCGGCAAGTTCACGACGCCCGACCGCAAGCGCGCCGAAGGGCTCGGAACCATCATGGGCAAGGATGGCCATCGCGAGACCGGTCTCGCCCTGCCCTTCAACGGCCAGCCGCTACAGGGCTTCTCCGGCATCAAGCGCATGGAGGACGGCACGTTCTGGACGCTCTCCGACAACGGCTTTGGTTCCAAGATCAATTCCAGCGACGCCATGCTGATGATCCACCATGTCGGATTTGACTGGGATGCCGGCGCCATGGAGGTCAAGGAAACCGTCTTCCTCAGCGACCCCGACAAGAAGGCCCCCTTCCCGATTGCCATGGAGGGTGCCGGAAGCCGCTACCTCACGGGGGCAGATTTTGACGTTGAATCCATCCAGCCGGTGGCGGACGGCTTCTGGATCGGTGAAGAATTCGGTCCCTACATGCTGAAGTTCAGCCGTGACGGCAAGCTCACTGATGTGATCGCCACGAAGGCCGGTGATATCGAGGTGAAGTCCCCGGATAATCCGACCCTCGTCGTACCGGCCAATCCGACCGCGAGCATGCCAAGCTTCAACCTGCGCCGTTCGGGTGGCTATGAAGGTCTTGCCATCTCCAAGGACGGCACGAAGCTCTACGCCATGCTCGAGGGGCCGCTCTACAAGCAGGACGGCACTGTCGAAATGGTTGACAGCATGACGGCGCTCAGGATCATCGAACTCGATGCCACGTCTAAGAACTGGACGGGCCGCACCTGGATGTATCCGCTGACCGAAGGCGGTGTGGCAATCGGTGACTTCAACATGATCGACGACACGACGGCTCTCGTCATCGAACGCGACAATGGTGCCGGAACGCCTGACAAGGCCTGTGCGGACCCCAAGGCTCCGACTGCAGACTGCTTTGCCAACCCAGCCAAGCACAAGCGCATCTACAAGATCGAGATGACCGATGAGAATGCCGGCCGGTCTGTCCGCAAGATCGGTTATATCGACCTGATGAAAATCGAGGACCCGGACAACAGGAAGCGTCAGGGTGGCGGCAACGGCTTCTACGACATGCCCTTCGTAACGATCGAAAATGTCGATATCGTCGATGAGACCCACATCATCGTCGGCAATGACAACAACCTGCCCTATTCGGCAGGCCGTTCTCTCAATGCCGTGGACGACAACGAATTCGTGCTGCTGGAAGTCGGCGAGTTTCTCGCTGCGAAGTAAACGCCAAACGCCCCGCGTCATCCAATTGGCGCGGGGCTTCAAGGCGGTCGGCTATTCGAAGACGAAGGCCAGACGCTTGCCGGTGAGTTTCGCCAGTTGCTGGAGGCGACCTTCGATCCGCTCGCCGGCGAAATCGACATGGGCTTTTGGAACGACGAATTCGAGATCGATGTCTGGATTGTCTGTCCGACGGAAGGTCAGATCATTGACGATCCCCGGCATGGAGGCGGAGAAGAGGTAGACCACTCTCAGCAATCCGCCGATCAGCTTGGCCCGCTCCAGCAGGCGTTCCGTGGCAATGGCTGCCAGCGGGCCGGTCCTGCCGTCATCATGCAGGCCTTCAAAGCGGTAGTAATTGGTCAGCGCGATAAAGGCGCGGCCCGGATGGGTGATGCTGATCAAGGCCGAATGGGCAATGAGGTTCAGTGCCTGCAGACCGCGATAGTCCGGATGGGCACGCCAGCTGATATCCGCCAGCAGGCAGGCCGCCTGCCGGTAGCGGCTGTCTTCAACCGTTTCCTCGATATCGAAGAAGGGCAGCATGCGTCCTGTCCAGTCAGCAAGCTCTCGCGCATGCTCGGGTGAGCGGGCGCGCAGGATGGCAAGCTCGTTCGCCGCAGAAATCAGCGGGTCAAGCCCACGCTCCTCTTCGGAAAGCAGCGAGTAGAGATAGCCTTCGCGAACGCCCTGAGCGGAAAAGCAGACCGACTTCGGGCGCATCACTTCGATCACTTCGCGCATGGCGACCGCACCGAATGGCAGAAGCGCCCGCCGGTTCTTGGAGATGGTCGACCAGGCCGGGTCGCGGCTATTAGCGCCGGATATGATCTCGTCCAGAAAGAAGGCGATTTCATCATAGGGCAGTTCATAGCCCTGCATCATATGCAGCGGATATTTGCGGATTTCCATGTGCAGCTTGGCGATGTTGCGCCATGTGCCGCCAACCGCATAAAAGATCCGTCCGGCGCCCTTCTCCAGAAGGGTCGCGGCAGCGATCTGCGTTTTCGACAGGGATTTGGCCTTCAGCAGTGATCCGTCCGCCGTTTCCGACAAGCGCAATCCGCCGAGCGGCAGTGTCACGCCGGGACCGATTGTCTTGCCCTGGATATCGATGAGTTCGAGCGAACCACCGCCAAGATCACCTGCAATTCCATCGGGATGATAGAAACCGCTGATGATGCCGTAAGCCGAATAAAGAGCCTCCTGCTCACCGGTCAGAACCTGGATATGCTGGCCAAGAATGGCCTCTGCGCGTTCGATGAAATCGGGCCCGTTCGAGGCTTCCCGCGCGGCAGCGGTTGCCAGGATGTACATGCGGGTCGCCTGGGCCTGCTCGGAGAGCGCCCGAAAGCGACGCAGCGCTGCAAGAGCCCGTTCGACGCCAGCGGCATCCATCTTGCCGGTCGTGGCCAATCCCTTGCCCAGACCGCAAAGCACTTTCTCGTTGAACAATACCGTCGGCGCACGCGACAGGCCTTCGTAGATGACGAGACGGATCGAATTCGAACCAATATCAACCACGGAAACAGGGGCAATGCCGGGAAGCCGCCCCTGCGCTTCAGATCGTGTCATGAAGTCCCAGTTTTATCGTTTCCTGCCGGAGATCAGACCGGCGATGAGTTTCGGGGCACTCGATTTCAAGGCTTCTCCGCGTCCGGAAAGGCTCGGATTGGTCATGAAATAGTGCTGGGCGTTGAACGGTTCCTCGCCCGACCGCACTTCCATGCGCCTTGAGGTGCCATCGGGCAATATCTCGTAGCTTTGCTGGTTGTCAATGAGATTGCCGAGCATGATCTGGGACAGGACCTGCTCATGCACAGTCGGATTGATCAGTGGCACCAGCGTCTCGACGCGACGATCGAGATTGCGGGGCATCATGTCGGCAGAACCGATATAGACGAGCGCCTTTTCGGATGGCAGGCGGTGTCCATGGCCGAAGCAGAAAATGCGGCTGTGCTCCAGGAAGCGACCGACGATCGATTTTACGCGGATGTTGTCGGAGAGACCTGGCACCTGGGGTCTCAGGCAGCAAATCCCGCGAATGACGAGGTCGATCTCCACACCGGCACGGCTTGCGCGATAAAGTGCATCGATGATCTCCGGGTCGACGAGCGAATTCATCTTCATCCAGATACCGGTTGGACGACCGGCCTTGGCATGTTCGATCTCTTCCTCGATGTGCCGCAGAATGCGCGGGCGCAGCGTATAGGGTGAGACGGCCAGCTTCATGCTTTCTTCCGGCTCGCCATAGCCGGTGATGAAGTTGAAGACATTGGCCATGTCATGGGCGATCTTCGGATTGCAGGTGAAGAAGGACAGATCCGTATAGATCTTTGCCGTGACGGGGTGATAGTTGCCCGTTCCAAGATGGCAGTAGGTCCTGAGCTTGCCATCCTCGCGACGAACGACCATCGACATCTTGGCGTGTGTCTTCAACTCGATGAAGCCGAATACGACCTGCACGCCTGCACGTTCCAGATCGCGCGCCCAGCGGATATTGGCTTCTTCATCAAAACGCGCCTTCAATTCGACCAGCGCCGTTACCGACTTGCCGGCATCGGCGGCATCGATCAGGGCACGCACGATCGGGCTGTCATTCGAGGTGCGATAGAGTGTCTGCTTGATCGCGAGCACATCAGGGTCGCGCGCAGCCTGCAGCAGGAACTGCACGACAACATCGAAGCTCTCGTAAGGATGGTGGACCACCATGTCCTTTTCGCGGATTGCCGCCAGGCAATCGCCTGCATGCTCGCGAACCCGCTCCGGGAAGCGCGCATTATAGGGTTCGAAGCGAAGGTCATCACGCGGCGCCTTGCAGATTTCCGAAATCGTGTTCAGGGCAAGGAGACCGGGGAGAACGGCAACGCGATTTTCCGGGACAGCCAGCTCATGCACCACGAACTGGCGGAGTGCGACCGGCATTTCCGAATCCACCTCGATGCGGATGACCGAACCGCGACGACGGCGCTTGAGAGCCGTTTCGAAGAAGCGCACGAGATCTTCGGCTTCTTCCTCGACCTCGATATCGCTGTCGCGAATGATCCGGAATGTGCCATATCCCTTCACCTCATAGCCCGGATAGAGGCGATTGATGAACAGCCCGACGACATCCTCAAGGGTGATGTAGCGAATGGTCGTCTTGTCGTCCGGCAGGCGGATGAAGCGGTCAAGCGTGGGAGGCAGACGCAGAAGCGCCGTCATCGGCTCCCCCGTGCGATTGCTGCACAGCTGCAACCCCATGGAAAAACCGAGATTGGGAATGAAGGGGAACGGATGTGCCGGGTCGATGGACAGCGGTGTCAGGACAGGAAAAATGGAATCCTCGAACGTATTCTCAAGCCACAGCTTGTCCTCGTCTGACAACGCCGCTGGCCGTACGATCAGAATTTCTTCCTGCGCCATGTATTGCTGCAGGACCGCCAGCGAGGCCTGCTGCTCCATCTGCAGATTGTCGATTTCCTTCAGGATATCCTCAAGCTGCTCCGCCGGCGTCTTGCCGTCGGGACTGCGTACGGTAATGCCCTGGCGTACCTGGCCCTCAAGACCCGCAACGCGCACCATGAAGAATTCATCGAGATTGGCCGCAGAGATCGACAGGAAACGGACGCGCTCAAGCAGCGGATGGTCAGTGTTCAGTGTCTCCTCGAGAACACGGCGGTTGAACTGCAGCCATGAGAATTCCCGGTTTATGAAGCGCAAAGGGCTTTCAAGCAGATCTTCAGCAGCCTCCGCGTCCGGCGCTGGTAGCTCCACATTCTCGTTGACCGCAGAATCCATGTCTCTCCATCCCTTTGTCGGCGACATGCCGACTATAACAGTTTGACGACAGGTCTGTGACACTCACTCCTGCCGTTCGAACTCCTCGATAGTCTCAAGGACTTCCGAGACCAGCGCCCTCGTGATCTTTGTGCGGCGCGCAAGTGCCAGCCTGTCTATCCTGTCAACAACATCCTGTGCCGTCGAGAAGGATCTCTCCATGCGCTGTACGATGTAGCTCACAATCTTATCATCAATATAAAGCTGACGGTCGGCAAAGAGCTTCACGATCACTTGTGCAAGAAGGGCCTCGTCCGGTGGCCCAATCTCCACGACCATGGCTGCCTTCAGGCGCGAACGCAGGTCGGGCAGCTCGACATTCCAGGATGGCGGAAAGCTGCGGGCGGTGATCAGCAGGCTTCGCCCGTGCTGCCGGACATTGTTGATCACGTGAAAGAGTTCGACCTCGTCAAATCCCGCGCGGTCGGCGTCTTCAATCACGACGGAATGGTCAATCGCGATTTGCTGCGACCCCGAGCCAGCGCGAGCGTCAATATCGGTCGCACCACTCAACTCCCGAAAAATCTGGGCGAGATGCGACTTGCCCGAACCGGGCGGCCCCGTCAGAACCACAACCGGGGCCGGCCAGTCCGGCCAACTGTCGATGAGTGAAACGGCAGCCGCCAGACGTTCCGAAACGAGAAGGTCGTCACGACCAGATGCCGCAGCGTAATCGAATTGAAGCGGCAACTGCTCGGCGCCGGTGCGCCGGGTTTGGGTTTTTCTGGTGTCAGACATCGCTATTCTGCGACAGGGTGCGAGGCGGTTCGGCCAGTTGCGGCGGATCGCCATGATAAAGGTCACTATCAAGATACCGCTGGAGCGCAAAACGCACAAGCACACCGACTGCGGCAGCTGCCGGTACGGCAATTAGGACGCCGACAAAACCGAAGAGAGCACCGAAAGCAAAGAGCGCAAACATCAGCCAGACCGGGTGAAGGCCCACGCTTTTGCCCACCAGTTTCGGCTGCAGGATATTGCCCTCGATAAACTGGCCGAGAAAGAAGATGCCGGCCACGAGCGCGATCCAGATGTAATCCGGCCAGAACTGCACAAGCGCCACCCCCACGGCCAGCACAAGACCAACGGTCGAGCCGACATAGGGAATGAAACTGATCAGACCGGTGAAGAAGCCGATCAACAGGCCGAAGTTGAGCCCGACCAGCGAAAGGCCGATCGCATAGAACAATCCGAGAATGAGGCAAAGGGAACCCTGCCCTCGAACGAAACCTGCAATCGTGTTGTCCAGTTCGGTCGCAAGGCCCCGGATGGTGCCGAGGTGATTGCGCGGTATCCAGCTGTCCACCTTGGCGATCATCCGGTCCCAATCCAGCAGGAGATAGAAGGCGACGACTGGCGTGACAATCAGCAAAGCGGCGATATCGACAAGCGCCTTGCCGGAACTCCAGATCTGGCCGATCAGCGTTCCAACGAAACCGACACCCTCGCTGATGTAGCGCGAGAAATTGCTCTTGATCGTGTCCATCTGCCCGTTCAGCCACTCAGGCAACCAGGCAGCGTTGGATGTGGTGATGAAGACCTGCAGCTGGGACACATAGCCCGGAACGCGCTGGATGAAATCGTTGAGCTGGCTCGCCAGGATCGGAATGATGATCATCAGCGACAGCACGAAGACCACGAGGAAGGCGAAGAGAATGACCACTGTCGCCATCAGGCGGCTGAGGCCGAGGCGCTCCAGTCGATCCGCCACCGGATCGAGAAAATAGGCAAGCGCCATCCCCGCGATAAAGGGCAGAAGAATTGAGCTGAAGGTCATCAGGAAAAGAACGAAAATGATCAGCGCGGCGGTCCAGAACATGACCTGACGTCGAAGACCTGTTCCACTGATATGCTTTGCCATAATCTTTTCCTAGCTTGTTGCCACTCACTGTTGTGCGACGCAAACTCGTTATAGGTAGCAAGAGATAGGCGAGGCCGGAAGAGCCGGTCAAGAAGAAGAGATGACAGCGCGGGATAAGGCTGCATGAAGCGGAAATCGGGCACAAGACCGGCTCGCCGCTTGCATATCCGGCCTCTTCATGCCATGGCCAGCCGAAATTCTCGCAAGATCGGAGGCAGGCATGAGCCAGGCTGACAAGAACGGGTTGACCTATAGCGATGCGGGCGTCGACATCGACGCGGGCAACCTGATGGTCGAGAAGATCAAGCCGGCCGTGAAGTCGACCCGCCGTCCGGGCGCGGATGGCGAGATCGGCGGCTTCGGCGGCCTCTTCGACCTCAAGGCCGCCGGCTTCAAGGACCCGATCCTCGTTGCCGCCAATGACGGCGTCGGCACCAAGCTGAAGATCGCCATTGACGCCGATATCCACGACACCGTCGGCATCGATCTTGTTGCCATGTGCGTCAACGATCTCGTCGTTCAGGGCGCCGAGCCCCTGCTGTTCCTGGACTACTTTGCCACCGGCAAGCTCGACCCCGACCAGGGTGCGGCGATCGTTCAGGGCATCGCTGCCGGCTGCCGCGAGGCAGGCTGTGCGCTGATCGGCGGCGAGACCGCCGAAATGCCGGGCATGTATTCCAAGGGCGACTATGATCTCGCGGGCTTTGCCGTAGGTGCTGCCGAGCGCGGCGAATTGCTGCCGGCAGGCGACATCGCCGAAGGCGACGTGATCCTCGGCCTCTCGTCCTCGGGCGTGCATTCCAACGGCTTCTCGCTGGTGCGCAAGATCGTCGAACTCTCGGGGCTTGCCTGGGATGCGCCCGCTCCGTTCGCCGAAGGCAAGTCGCTCGGTGCAGCGCTGCTGACCCCGACCCGCATCTATGTGAAGCCGCTCCTGAAGGCGATCAAGGAAACCAAGGCGCTGAAGGCGCTCGCCCATATCACCGGCGGCGGCTTCCCGGAAAACATTCCGCGCGTACTGCCGAAGCATCTGGCTGCCGAAATCGATCTCTCGTCCTTCCAGGTTCCGGCTGTCTTCTCCTGGCTCGCCAAGACCGGCGGCGTTGTCCAGAACGAGATGCTGCGCACCTTCAACTGCGGCATCGGCATGATCGTCGTCGTCTCCGCCGAGAAGGTGGACGAGGTCACCAAGGTGCTGGAAGCCGAAGGTGAGACCGTTGCCCGTCTGGGTCGCATGATTGCCCGCGAAGAGGGTGCGCATGGCGTGACCTACAAGGGTACGCTCGCCCTATGAGCGGACCACGCAAACGCGTCGTCGCCTTCATCTCCGGCGGCGGGTCGAACATGCTGGCGCTGGCTAGGGCTTGCGAGGCGGCCGATTACCCGGCCGAGATCGTCGCAGTCTTTTCCGACAAGCCTGAGGCCGGTGGACTTGCCAAGGCCGAAGCGCTGGGCATTCCGACACGCGTTTTCGAGCGGAAGAGCTATGGCTCCAAGGCCGAGCACGAGGCAGCGATCCTCGCCGCGCTTGCCGAAATCGGTCCGGACCTGATCTGTCTTGCGGGCTATATGCGCCTGCTGTCGGGTGACTTCATTCGCCCGCATGAAGGCCGGATCCTCAACATCCACCCGTCCCTTCTGCCGCTGTTCCCGGGCCTCAACACGCATCAGCGGGCGATCGAGGCCGGGATGAAGGTGGCCGGCTGTACCGTGCATTTCGTCACCGAGGGCATGGACGAAGGCCCTGTTATCGCGCAATCCGTGGTGCCTGTTATGATCGACGATACGGCAGAGACGCTTGCGGCCCGGGTTCTGACGGTGGAGCACCGGACCTATGCCGCCGCGCTGAAACTCGTCGCTTCGGGTGGCGTTTCCATGCGCAAGGATGGAAGCGTCGAGCGGCTGTCGTCCGAAACGGATGCTGGCGCGCGGCTGATCAGCGCCTGACCTTTCGCGTCAACTTCTGTTTAATGCTGCCCATTGCAAGAGCATGATCGTCTTGGCGTCGACGATTTCGCCTGTTTCAACCATCCTGAGAGCATCAGCAAAGCGAAGTTCGACGACCTCGAGGTCTTCGTGCTCGTCGTCCAGCCCGCCGCCCGCCGAGACGCGATCCACATCCGTCACGGAGCCGTAGAAACAGTGAACTTTCTCGGTGACCGAGCCCGGGGACATATAGGCCGCGAAGGCATTGGAGGCCTTGGTGACGGCATAACCCGTTTCCTCCAGCGCCTCGCGGATCACAGCCTGCAATGCGGTTTCGCCTTCGTCGATGAAGCCGGCGGGCACTTCGAGCAGATAGGGGTGATCACCCATCAGATGGGCGGGGATACGCAACTGGCGTACCAGTGTCACCGTGTCCCGCTCGACATTGTGCAGGAGAATGCCTGCCGCCTCGCGCCGATCAAAAACCTCCCAGGAGAGCCTATGTGGCGCCCTGCCCTCGCGGAAGAAATCAAAGGTGATGCCGCGCAGGTGGCTCCAGCCCTTGAACAGCGTCTTGTCTTCCAGGATCACGATCCGGGCCTTGTCGAAAATGCTCATATCTTCAGGCTTTTCTCATCCAGACCTTGTTGTCGTGGAAGGCTGCACCGCCATGGGGTGCTGCCGGGTCGGCGCCGGTCAGGACGTTGATCCCTTCACCGTCGAGATGGGCCTTGTTCGGCCAGAGGCCCTCGGCCACCAGCACGCCCTGCTTTACGGCATCGGTGATCCTGGCATGGATGCGCAACTCGCCCCTGCCATTGCCGAGGCGTACGACATCGCCATCGGTGAGGCCGAGGCTCAAGGCATCGGCCGGGTTGACCATGACTTCCGGACGCCCCTCCTTGTCGCGCGAGGTCCTGGTCTCGGCGAAGGTGGAGTTGAGGAAGCTGCGTGCCGGAGAGGTCGCGAGCCGGAAGGGATGTTCGGCATCGGCCACTTCGATCAGGTCGACCTGATCGGGATAGACGGGAAGCTGCTTCACGGGGCCAAGAGAGCCGAGCCTTGCCGGCGGCTTGTTTGGGGCTGGCGTATTTTCCCAGTCCGGCTTGAAGCGGAACTTGCCGTCCGGATGGGCAAAGCCCTTCAGGTAATGCGCGTCCCCGAAAGCCGGCTGGCAATCGAGCCACTTGTCCTCGATCAGCGTGTCGAAGTCCGGCTTGCCGCTGACCGCGAGCATGTGCTCGATATGCTCCCGCTCGGTCTTGCCGAAGCCGGGACGATCCGCGACGCCGAGGCGTTTTGCCAGTTCCTCGATGACGAAGAGATTGGTGCGCACCAGAGGCGGCGCGTCGACCAGCTTCGGGCCGAGCAGAATATGGCTCTGGCCACCGCCGCGATAGATGTCGTCATGCTCGACGAACATGGTGGCGGGCAGGACGATATCGGCGAGTTCCGCCGTCTCGGTCATGAACTGCTCGTGCACGGCAACGAAGAGGTCGTTGCGCAGGAAGCCCTGCTTCACCAGCCGCTGTTCGGGAGCGACATTCACCGGATTGGTGTTCTGGATGAGCAGCGCATCGACCGGGCCGCGATCGCGAAGCGCCTCGGCGTCACCGGTCAGGACGCGGCCGATCTGCGACTGGTCGAGCATGCGGATTTCGGGATCGACCATGGCCGTGCCCATCAGCTCGGCCTTGTTGAGCTGGAAGATGTCGCTGTTCGAATGGAAGGCACCACCGCCCTCATATTGCCAGGACCCGAGCACGGTTGCGAGCGACAGGGCCGCATGCATCGACACCGCGCCATTGCGGCTACGGGTGAAGCCGTAGCCGAGGCGGAAGAAGGTTTTCTGCGTCTGGCCGACGAGACGGGCTAAGGCCTCGATCTCCTCGACCGAGAGGCCGGTGATGGCAGACGCCCATTCCGGCGTCTTGTCCTTGAGATGCGTCTCCAGTCCTGCCGGATCGTCGGCGAATCTCGCCATGTATTCGCGGTCCGCATAGCCATCGCGGAAAGCGACATGCATGGCGGCGCAGGCGAGTGCCGCATCGGTGCCGGGCTTAAGGATCAAGGCCATGTCGGCCTGCTTCATCGTCGGATTGTCGTAGATATCGATGACGACGATTTTCGCGCCACGGTCTTTCCGCGCCTTGATCGCGTGGGTCATCACATTGACCTGGGTGGCGACCGCGTTGGTGCCCCAGATGACGACGCAGTCGGAGACGGCCATCTCGCGCGGGTCCGGGCCGCGCAGCGTGCCGGTGCCCATGACATAGCCGGTCCAGGCCATATTGGTGCAGATCGAGCCGAAGAAGCCAGAATATTTCTTGGCGTGGCGGAGGCGCTCGATGGAATCGCGCTGCACGAGACCCATGGTGCCGGCATAGAAATACGGCCAGACGGCTTCCGAGCCGTGGCGCTGCTCGGCCTTGACGAAGGCATCGGCGATCTCATCCAGGGCGGCCTCCCAGGTGACATCCTGCCACTGGCCTGCCCCCTTGGCCCCTGCCCGGCGCACCGGCTTCATCAGGCGGTCGGGATGATATAGCCGTTCGGCATAACGGGCGACCTTCGCGCAGATGACGCCGGCGGTGTAGCTGTTCTCGGCGGCCCCGCGCACACGGCCGATGCGGCCGTCCTCGGTCAGATCGACGTCAAGCGCGCAGGTGGATGGACAGTCATGCGGACAGGCCGTATGACCGAGCGATCGGTTTCGGATGGGGCTCTGGATGTTCATGGGGCCGTTATAGGCCAAGGCCCGGATGCTCAAAAGCCCCATTCAAAGAAATCATCACTGCCATCGGAAGCCTTCATGAATTATCGCCACATCTATCACGCGGGCAATTTTGCCGATGTCTTGAAGCATCTCGTTCTGTCGCGGCTGATCGTCTACCTGCAGCAGAAGGACAAGGCGTTTCGCGTGCTCGACACCCATGCCGGGATCGGGCTCTACGACCTATCCTCCGAAGAAGCACAGAAAACCGGCGAATGGCTTGAAGGCATCGGCAAGGTGATCGATGCGGAACTGCCGGAAAAGGTCGCCGAGATCATGGCGCCCTATCTCGATGCGGTGAAGGCGCTCAATCCGGGCCGCGAGACCGGCGGTCCCTTGCAGACATATCCGGGCTCGCCGAAGCTCGCGCGAGACCTGTTCCGTCCGCAGGATCGCCTCTCGGCGATGGAACTGCATCCCGACGACTGCCGCACGCTTTCCCGTCTGTTCGAAGGCGATTTCCAGGTGCGCGTGACCGAACTCGATGGCTGGCTGACGCTGAATGCGCATCTGCCGCCGAAGGAAAAGCGCGGCATTGTGCTGGTCGACCCGCCCTTCGAGAAGGAGGGCGAATATGAGCGGCTGGTCGACGGGCTTGCCAAGGCACACCGGCGTTTCAGCAACGGGGTCTATTGCCTGTGGTATCCGATCAAGAAGGGCGCGCCGATCAAGGAATTTCACGAGGCGCTGCAGGCGCTGGAGATCCCGAAGGTGCTTTGCGCCGAACTCAATGTGAAAAGCGACCGGGACCAGACAGGGCTGTCCGGCACCGGCCTCATCATCGTCAACCCGCCCTTCACCCTGAAGGACGAGATGCATCTGGTGCTGCCGGAACTGAAGCGACTGATGGCGCAGGATCGCTATGCCTCGCATCGCTGCTTCTGGCTGCGCGGGGAAAAGTGAGCAGACCACGGGGGAGATATCCATGCGAGGACATATCGGCTTCATTGCGCTGGGTGTGCTGTTCGTCGGTGCTGCGGTTTACGGGTTCATGCCGGGGTCTAGCGGAGACACGACCAATCGTGCGGAGCCATCGGCGTCCACTTCGGTTGCGTCCAATTCCGAATCCACGCGGGAAGGCCTATCCGAGAAACCGGCGCCCCAGGCCGATTTCGATTTCTACGTCCTTGCGCTTTCCTGGTCGCCGACCTTTTGCCAGGATGCCGGCGCCGGGCGAAACAGGTATCAATGCGGGCGCGACAAGCAATTCGGGTGGGTTGTGCATGGGCTCTGGCCACAATATGAGCAAGGCTACCCGGAGAGCTGTGATACGAGCCAGCCGCGTCAGGTGCCGGAAGGTGTCGGGCGACGGGTCATGGACATCATGCCCGGCATGGGGCTGATCGGTCACCAGTGGCGCAAGCATGGCACCTGCTCCGGCCTTGCCATGCGCGACTACTTCGATCTGGTGCGAGAGGCCCGCCAGACAGTGCGGATTCCACCAGATTTCGATGACGTTAACCGCCAAACCAGAACTTCGCCCGAGGCCATCGAAGCAGCTTTCATCAAGAACAATCCCGGCCTGACGCGCTCGGGCGTGGCTGTCACCTGTGATCGGGAAAGGCTCGATGAAGTCCGGATCTGTCTTACTACGGATCTTGGCTTTCGTGCCTGTCCGGAGGTCGATGGCCGCAGTTGCCGCCGCTCGCAGATTACCATACCACCGGTGCCGTGAGGTCTTGAGCCGATAGGCTTCGGCAAGCCCTTGTCAGACCACAGCGATAGGAAACGTCCATGAAGCTGCTTTTTTCCCCTCCATCGCCTTACTCATCGAAAGTTCGCATGGCCGCACGCCATCTCGGCATTGCGCTTGAGGACATACGGGTCAACACAGCCGACAATCCGCCGGAACTGCTGACGGCCAACCCGCTTGGCAAGATCCCCTGCCTGCTGACAGACGAGGGAGAAGCCGTCTTCGACAGCCGCGCCATCATGCAGCACCTGAACCGGCTTGGTGATGGGAAACTCTATCCGAAAAAGGATCATAAACGGACCGAAGCGGAGGTGCTCGAGGCGCTTTCCGACGGCATTTGTGACTGCCTTCTTGCAATCGTCTACGAAAAGCGATTCCGGCCACCGGAACTTGTGAGCCAGGCGGCCATGGAGCGCCAATGGGAAAAGATCAACCGGAGCCTTGATCATCTCGACAAGAACCTCCCCAAGTTTGGCAAGAAGCTGCATGGCGGTCATTTCGCGCTCGCTGCCATGCTTGGCTATCTGATGCTCCGCTTCCCAGGCGAATGGGAACAGGGACGCGCCGCACTGACAGAATGGCCTTCGGAATTCGCCAAGCGTTTCGAGCCCTATCCGGCGCTACGCCCGAAAGCCTGAACAGTTTGCCAAACGCAAAAAGCCGGGGCGCGAACCCCGGCTCTTGATCAAGCGGACTGATCGCAGGATCAGAATTTGACGCCGACACCCATCTTGACCGAGTGGTCGTCGAAGCCGCGCGAAATGGTCGTGCCATTCAGGTTGAAGTCACGCTTCTGATAATCGCTGTAGCGGTATTCGACGCGAGCGGTGATGTTGTCGGTCACGAAGGCTTCAACACCGGCGCCAACCGTGTAACCGGCAGCGATGCGCTCGTCATTCGTGCCGAGACCTTCCAGTTCGTGGTTGGCAACAGCAAGACCGGCCGTGCCATAAACCATGAAGGGGTTCAGGTCGTAGCCGACGCGACCACGGACAGAGCCGTTCACGCCCTGGGTTCCAGTGAGGCCAGCGCCAGCCGAACCGTCTTCGCCATTGTAGCCGATATCGGCTTCAGCACCGTAAACGAGCTGGCCGTTCTGCATGTTGTAGCCGCCGTAAAGGGACGCTCCCAGGCCGTTTGCATCGCGACCGTTATTCGAGCCCGTGAACTTGCCGAAGTCGTAAGTGCCAGCACCACCGATATAGGCGCCTGACCAGTCGCCTGCCGGAGCAGCAAAGGATTCGCTGACAATCGGTGCCTGCGGGATCTGGTCGATGGCGTCAGCAGCATTTGCTGCCTGAAAACCCGCGACTGCGGTGGCCGAAGCCAGAAGAAGGATCTTGAAGTTACGCATGCTATTCTCCTTTCGGTATCAGATCGCGCTTACTAATAACCAACGGCGACCCGAACGTTTATCGGGGTATTCCCTGCCCGTTCCGACCGAATAGATGGATTGTAATTGGGGATTTCAAAGAGCCAAAATGTGAATTGATTGTGGCATACTGACGGCTGAATTGCGATGTTGCTTGCCAGACACGGAAACTTTATTAACCCTAACAGAACGTTTAAAAAATATCTCCCAGTTAATCAGATTATATATTTATGTTTATCCAAGAATACGTGCAGACTTCGCCAATTGCCTGGAAAGATATCCACTGTTCAAAATTGAATCAGACGCCATATATCGGCGAAACACCGCGCAATAGGCAGGACCAGACATGATGCAAACAGCGATCCCGAAAGTGGCTCTTGTTACGGGAGCGGCCAAACGACTTGGGCGCGCTATTGCCGAGGATCTTGTGGAACACGGTTTTTCTGTTGCACTGCACGCTAATCATTCGCTTGAGCAAGCGGAGAACCTCGCCGTTTCGTTGCGTGATCGGGGACACCGTGCCGTGGCCGTGAAGGCCGATCTCACGAATGTGAACGAAACACAGTCACTGATTCAAACTGCAACCGCTGCGCTCGGCCCCATAGGACTTCTGGTCAACAATGCCTCGATCTTCGAGGAAGACCATGCAGATCAGTTCGATGCGGCACTCTTCTCGCGCCATTTCGATGTTCACGTGAAGGCACCGGCGATCCTCGCTGCAGATTTCGTCCGATATCTGAAAGAAGGACAGGAGGGACTGATCGTCAACATCATTGATCAACGCGTATGGGCGCTGAAACCCACCTTCTTCTCCTATACACTTTCCAAGGCCACTCTCTGGACGGCAACCCGCACCATGGCACAGGCCTTTGCGCCGAGGGTCCGCGTCAATGCGATCGGGCCTGGCCCTACCCTGCCCTCCGATCGCCAGACAGAGGAAGACTTCAGGACGCAACTCACGACCCTGCCCCTCCAGCGCGGTCCAGAGCTTGGGGAATTCGGTCGCACCATCCGCTTTCTTTTTGACACACCGTCGATCACCGGCCAAATGATTGCCCTGGACGGGGGACAGCATCTGATTTGGCCGGGTTCGGACGGCGCGGAGATTGTTGAATGACGGGAAGGAATCTGCCTGACGGCGGAATTCTTTACGACGGCAGCGAAGACGACGATGACAGCATCACCGTTGAAGGCGATGCCGTACAATCCCATTCGCTCTCCGATATCGACTGGAATGAAGGTGGTCACAATGCAGCCGGTTTGGCCGGTGCGGAGCTGATCGCGGAGTTCGTGAAGCAGCTACCGAATGCACCGGGCGTTTATCGCATGATGAATGCCGACCGCGATGTGCTTTATGTCGGCAAGGCCCGCAGCCTGAAAAAACGCGTCAGCAATTACGCCCAGGGGCGACTGCATTCGAACCGGCTGACCCGGATGGTGCGCGAAACGACCCATATGGAGTTTGTCACGACACGCACGGAGGTTGAGGCGCTCCTGCTGGAAGCCAACCTGATCAAGCGTCTGCGCCCGCGCTTCAACGTGCTTTTGCGTGACGACAAGAGCTTCCCCTATATCCTGATCACCGGCGACAGCCGTTCGCCTGCGATCTACAAGCATCGGGGAGCGCGAGCCAGGAAAGGTGATTACTTCGGACCCTTCGCGTCAGCCAGCGCCGTCGGGCGGACCATCAATTCGCTGCAGCGGGCGTTTTTGCTACGCACCTGCACCGATAGTGTGTTTGAAAGCCGCACTCGACCCTGCCTGCTCTACCAGATCAAGCGATGCTCGGGTCCGTGCACGCATGAGATCAGTGATCAGGATTACATGGGGCTCGTGCGAGAGGCGAAGGATTTCCTCTCGGGCAAGAGCCAGAATGTCAAAGAGGCGATCGCGCAGGCGATGAACGAGGCGGCCGAAGATCTCGATTTTGAGCGCGCCGCTGTTTATCGTGACCGTCTTGCGGGTCTGTCGCATGTGCAGAGCCATCAGGGTATCAACCCGGCAGGGGTTGAAGAAGCGGATGTCTTCGCCATCCACCACGAAGGCGGGCTCTGTTGCATCCAGGTCTTTTTCTTCCGGGCCGGGCAGAATTGGGGCAATCAGGCCTATTTTCCAAAGGCAGATCCGCAGCTTAGCAGTGCAGAGGTGCTGAATGCATTTCTTGCGCAGTTCTATGATGACAAGCCGGTTCCCCGGCTGATCCTGATTTCGGAAAAGATCGAGGAGCAGGAACTGCTGTCGACTGCCCTTGCGGAAAAGGCCGGCCACAAGATCCAGATCTCTGTGCCGCTGCGGGGTGAAAAGAAGGACCTGATAGACCATGTCGCGGGAAATGCGCGTGAAGCCCATGGCCGCAAGCTTGCCGAAACGGCATCGCAGTCGCGCCTCCTGACCGGCCTGGCTGAGACCTTCGGCCTCCCTTATGTGCCACGCCGCATCGAGATCTACGACAACTCCCATATCATGGGGACGAATGCGGTCGGCGGCATGGTGGTCGCGGGGCCGGAAGGTTTCGTGAAGGGCCAGTATCGCAAGTTCAACATCAAATCGACCGACATCACGCCCGGCGACGATTTCGGCATGATGCGGGAAGTGATGACGCGGCGTTTTTCCCGACTGATCAAGGAAGAAGGTCTGCCGGATCGCACCGCCCCGGCAGACGATGCCGGAGACACTCCCTTCCCTGCCTGGCCGGATCTGATCCTGATCGATGGCGGTCAGGGGCAGATGACTGCGGTGCGGGCCATTCTTGAAGAACTCGGCATCACAGATCACGTGATCGCCATCGGGGTGGCCAAGGGTGCCGACCGCGATGCCGGCCGCGAACGCTTCTTCATGCGCGACAAGCCCGATTTCACCCTGCCCCCACGCGATCCGGTGCTCTATTTCATTCAGCGTCTGCGCGACGAGGCGCACCGCTTTGCCATCGGTTCGCATCGGGCACGCCGCAAGAAGGAGATGGTCAAGAACCCGCTGGATGAGATCGGCGGAATCGGCCCGACGCGCAAGCGGGCTCTGCTGCAGCATTTCGGCACAGCCAAGGCCGTCTCACGCGCCGCAATCAATGACCTCATGGCTGTGGATGGCATTTCAGAGGCTGTCGCCCGGCAAATCTACAACCATTTTCACGAAAATGGTGGTGATTGACGCATTTGCCCGTATTTTGGCCCTGAGACATGATAGGAGCATTCAGAATTCTTGCATTGACGGCCCGCTGCGAAAGCCGTCAATTGCGTCCATATATCCGGAAATTGACAGGGCAACATGGCTTCGCGCGCATACAACATACCCAATCTCCTGACTTACGCCCGCATTGTCGCCGTCCCGCTGATTGTCGTCTGCTTCTTTCTTGAAGGGCGGCTCCAGAGCTCCGATTTTGCCCGCTGGGCCGCACTGGCAATCTTTATCGTTGCCTCCATCACAGACTACTTTGATGGCTATCTGGCGCGGATCTGGAACCAGACCTCCAATATCGGCAAGATGCTGGACCCGATTGCCGACAAGCTGCTGATCGCCTCCATCCTGCTGCTGATGGCCGCTGACGGAACAATTGCCGGATGGTCAATCTGGCCGGCAATCACCATCCTGTGCCGGGAAATTCTGGTTTCGGGGCTGAGGGAATATCTCGCGGCGCTGAAGGTGAGTGTGCCCGTCACTCGTATCGCAAAGTGGAAGACCACCGCGCAGATGGTTGCGCTCGGCTTCCTGCTGGCGGGTCCCGCGGGTGACAAGATCCTGCCCTATACTACCGAGACCGGGATTACCCTTCTCTGGATCGCGGCAATCCTGACCATCTATACCGGCTATGACTATTTCCGGGCCGGTGCCAAGCATATGGTCGACTGACATGGTGAAACTCGTTTATTTCGCATGGGTGCGCGAGCGCATCGGCAAGGGGGAAGAGGAGCTGAATCTACCGGCTTCCGTCCAGACCGCTGGCGACTTGATCGCCTATCTCGCCACCCTGGGCGAACAATATGCGGCTGCCTTGCAATATCCCAAAGCCATCCGTGTTGCCATCAACCAGGAACATGTCGAGCATGATGAGCCGATTGCCGGCGCGCGGGAGATCGGGCTCTTTCCGCCGATGACCGGGGGCTGATCCGATGACGGCACCGATCGTCCGAGTTCAGCCGGAGGATTTCGACGCCAGTGTCGAGAGCCGCAGACTGACAGGTGGACGAGCGGATATTGGTGCTGTCGTCTCGTTTGTCGGTCTTTGCCGCGATGAGGCGGGCATGCTCGACGCCCTCGAGCTTGAGCATTATCCCGGCATGGCTGAGGCCGAAATCCGGCGGATTGCAGAGCTGGCTATCGAGCGTTTCTCACTTATGGGACTGACAGCGATCCACCGCCATGGACGGATTTCTGCCGGCGAACAGATCGTGCTGGTCATTGCAGCGGCACCCCATCGGCAAGCCGCCTTCGATGGCGCCAATTTCATGATGGATTATCTGAAGACATCCGCTCCCTTCTGGAAAAAGGAACATCTGAAAGATGGGACAAGCGGAAGCTGGGTGTCCGCCAAGGATGCGGATGACCAGGCCCTTGAACGCTGGAAGAAAGCCTGAGCGCTTCCTTTCCTTTTCCCTTGTCTGATTGCCCAGAAGCAAAAAACCGGAGCGTTACCACTCCGGTTTTTCGTATTCAAGTCAATGGCTTGAGGCTTTCGCCTCAGACCTTGATTCAGCCGACGATTTCGGTGTCGGAGAACCAGTACTTGATTTCCTGGGCAGCGGTTTCCGGAGCGTCCGAGCCGTGAACCGAGTTCTCGCCGATCGAGAGAGCGTGGGTCTTGCGGATCGTGCCTTCTTCAGCATTGGCCGGGTTGGTCGCGCCCATGATTTCGCGGTTCTTCAGGATGGCGTTTTCGCCTTCGAGAACCTGCACCACGGTCGGGCCGGAGGTCATGCCTTCAACCAGTTCGCCGAAGAAAGGACGGTCCTTGTGAACGGCGTAAAAGCCTTCGGCTTCGCGCTTGCTCATCCATACGCGCTTCGAGGCAACGACGCGCAGGCCGGCATCTTCGAGCATCTTGGTGATGGCGCCGGTCAGGTTGCGCTTGGTTGCGTCCGGCTTGATCATGGAGAAGGTGCGTTCAATCGCCATCAGTCTCATCCTTGTTGGTGTCATGGGGAAAGTGGGCGGTATCTAACCGCCCCGAATCACGAAAACAAGGGGGCTTCATGAATTTCACGCCGACGTCACAATCAGCGGCGTTTCAAGCAGTCTCGCGCGCCATGCCGTTGTAAAGATCAAGGCAGCGCTCGAACCAGAGCGTGACCGGATCATCTTTCGCCATAAAAATCGATCCGGCACAAACTCGAAGCCACTGCAGCGCTCCGAAGATGATGTAGTCGGCAAAGAGCGGGTTTTCGCCTCCCAAATAGGGCTGCTGCTTGACCAGGTGACGAACGGGCTCGAACCTGGCTGGAAAAGCGGCAATTTCCTCCTCCCGGCGGGCGACCACGTCTTCCATGGTCTTGCCGAAGCGCTTTTCGCGGCTCTCGCGGAAATAGGCTTTGTCTTCCGGTCCCAGCAGCGCATGGATATCGAGAAGCGCGATGCGCGCGATGGCCGGATGCAGGACGGTATTGCTGTAGGCTTCGACGAAACGCGCCATGGCAACGCCTCCCTCGCCACCGAACAGGGTCGGAGCCTCCGGATAGGCTTCATCCAGATAGGCTGCGATGCGGAAACTGTCGGCCACCACTTCGGAACCGTCGCGCAGGATCGGCACGGTTTTCGACACCCCATTCTCGGCACTCGGGATTGCGGTAAAGGCCAATCGCCGCTCTTCGAAGTCGAGGCCCTTGTGATGCAAGGCCATCACGACTTTCCAACAATGGGGCGAGAATGGGCGGGCGATGTCTTCGCCGCAAAGGGAGTAGAGCGTGCGGGTCATGGATATCCTCTGCTAGGCCGATCTGATCAGCGAGCACGCAGAAAAGCCGATTATTGCGCTCCAGGCAAATCAGCATAATTCATGGAACGCATAAGCCCATTTGACCATAAACCGCGATAGGTTGACCAGCAGGATCAAACACGGAGTTTGCGAATGGAACATTACCGCATGTTCGCCGCCTACAATGCCTGGGCCAACCGGCTGGTCTATGACACTGCAGCGGAATTGACAGAAGAAGAGTTGAACCGCGATTCAGGCGCCTTCTTCGGCTCCCTTTTCGGCACGATGAGCCATGTCGTGACGGCTGACCGGATCTGGCTGAACCGCTTCACCGGAGAAGGCCCCCTGCCCGCATCGCTTGATGAAAGGCCCTGCGCTAAACTTCAGGACCTGAGAGAGATCCGTGAGGAGGAAGACCAGCGGATCATCGCCTTTGCGGAGACACTGACACCGCAAAAACTGGACAGTGTTCTGGAATACACGCCCATAGCCAATCCAACGCCGATCAAACACAGGCTGGGTCCAGCGGTTGCACATTTCTTCAACCACCAGACCCATCACCGGGGGCAGATGCATATGGCTCTGACCGCCCTTGGCAAACCGAGCCTCGCGCTCGATCTCATCTATTTTCTCAGAAGCGAAGGACAGACCTATCTGTGAGAATAAGAAAAGCCGCCAAGGTGTGACGCGTGGCGGCTTTCGATGATTTGGAGGGGTTCGGTCAGGCGGCGCGACGTGTGGCGGCGCTTGGTGAGCGAACGGCGAATCTCGCCATCAACTGATCCAGATTGGTTGTCTCCTGCACCAGCTGCTGGATGGCAGCCGATGACTCTTCAACCATGGCGGCGTTCTGCTGCGTATTGCGGTCGATATGGCCGATCGCGGCGTCGATCTCGGCAAGCCCGGACGACTGGTCGCGGGCTGCATCGACGATCTTGCCGATCTGGTCGCTGATGGAATTGACCTCGTTGGCAATCTTGCTCAATGCCTCGCCGGTCTGGTCCACCAGAGAAACACCATGCTGGACCTGTTCGCCAGAGGCGCTGATCAGAGCCTTGATTTCCTTTGCGGCATTGGCTGAGCGCTGGGCGAGTTCGCGCACTTCCTGCGCGACGACGGCAAAGCCCTTGCCCGCTTCACCGGCACGTGCGGCTTCAACGCCGGCGTTCAGTGCCAGAAGGTTCGTCTGGAAGGCGATCTCGTCAATGACACCGATGATGCTGGAGATCGACTGGGATGACTGCTCGATGGCGCTCATGGCGGAGACCGCCTCGGTCACGATGGACGCCGAGCGCTCGGCGCCCGTACGGGCGTCGCTCACCATGCGGCCAACATTCTCGGCAACCTGCACCGTTTGCTTGACCGTGGTTGCGATCCCCGAAAGGGCACTGGCGGTTTCTTCGATCGACGCCGCCTGGCGCTCGCTTCGGGCCGAGAGATCCTGATTGGCGTGACCGATCTGCGCGGTACCATGACGGATGGTCTGCGCGACCTGGCCGACCTGACCGATGACGGCCTCGAGATTATCAACGGAACTGTTGAAGGAGGTGCGCAACTCGTCAAGCTTACCGGGGAACGGCTTTTCGATGCGGCAGGAAAGGTCGCCCTGGGCAAGCTTGCCGAGCACCAGCCCAAGTTCCGTGACTGCCGTCTGGATGGCTTGCGATTCAGCAGTCTTCTCAGCTTCGCGCTGCTCGCGTTCAACTCGTGCAGCCTCGTCAGCGCGCTTGGCATGGTCGGCCATGGAGGTGGCTTCTTCGCGTGCGGCTGTTGCAGTTGTCACCGCCCTGTCCGAAGCCATGAAGGCCTGGACGACAGCGGCAGTCAGCGTGATCAGGACGCCGGCCTGCAACACCAGAATGACGGCGTGGATCATGACGCGCGAAAAGTCCGATTCACCCGGGAAAACGGCGAAGGGCATGGCGAAATAGAGGACCAGATGGTGAACGGCCACCAGGCCTGCATAGGCAATGATTGCGCGCCAGTCGATCCAGGCAGCGCACAACGCGAGCGTTGCAAAGAAGTACATGTGCATGTCGATCTGCAGCCCGTTGCCTGAAAACAGGTAAACGAGAATGGCAACGGTTGCCGCATGGGCAATCGACGTCAGGATACGTGTTGTCTGACCTGTGCGGTCCTGCATCCATGCAAACATCGCCGGCGCCAATACCAGTGCTGTTGCAACGAGGGAGAACCAGTCCATCCCTTCTGGTCGCAACAGGTTGCGGACGACTATCAGGCCGAAATTGACCCAAAGCAGCGCCACGATGCCGATCGATGCCTTTTCCCTAAGTTTCTGCAGTTCGTTCATTTCCGTTATCCCTCAAGGCAGCCAACTGCCAGACTATGATTGAGCACCAGGTAGGCACCGGCCTTCGACAACCTTGTTGCAAAACCAGGTTCGTCAGACTGCGCGACCGAGATCCAGGGATAGCGACCCGCCCAGACGAACGCGCCGCCCGCCTCTGAAATCACTGCCATGTTCTCTGCCGCATCGCCTGAGGGGCTTGTCACGACCAGTACGAAAGAGCCGTCGGGGCGAGAAATCACCCCGATCAGAAGCAGCAATGTCATCAAGAAATAGGCCGCTATCGCCGTCCGAACCGATACCACAGTAACCGCTTTCCCCCAGGTGCCCGGATCACCCGACACGCCGGATTCTTTTTGCGCGACCAGTGACCCATGTCACAAATCCTAGGTGAAGCAGGGCTAATATCAGATTAACGAAAACTCGAATTTTAGCACTACGACATAACTTGTAATTGCAATATATCTGAACATGATCGGTTAACCTGAACTGCCCCCCATTTCGACCGGACAGTCGGCATAAGCAGAAAGGCTCAAGCACGGGCTTGAGGACAGGCTTATGTCTAACGAGTATCGACATGTTGAATTGCTGACGGGTGATGTCCGCCGCAGGCGCTGGACAACCGAGCAGAAGCTGACAATCATCGAGCAGAGTTTCGAACCAGGCGAGACGGTGTCTTCGGCCGCTCGCCGCCATGGCGTCGCGCCCAATCTGCTTTACCGGTGGCGCAGGCTTTTGAGTGAGGGAGGTGCTGCAGCCGTGGATTCGGACGAGCCGGTTGTCGGCAATTCGGAAGTGAAGAAGCTGGAGGATCGTGTCCGCGAGCTGGAGCGCATGCTCGGTCGCAAGACGATGGAGGTCGAAATTCTCCGCGAAGCCTTGTCCAAAGCAGACTCAAAAAAACGGATATCGCGGCCGATCTTGTTGCCGAAGGACGGTTCCCGATGAAATCAGTCGCCGACACGCTTGGCGTATCCCGTTCCAACCTGATCGAGCGGCTGAAAGGCAGATCGAAGCCGCGTCGCTCCTATCACAAGGCCGAGGATGCAGACCTCTTGCCCATCATCCGCAGGCTGGTGGATCAAAGGCCAACCTATGGCTATCGGCGGATCACCGCGCTCCTCAATCGCGAGAGGCGAGCCGCCGATAAGCCTGTCGTCAACGCCAAACGGGTTCATCGCATCATGGGCAACCACGCCATGCTGCTGGAGAAGCACACCGCCGTTCGCAAGGGCCGCCTCCATGACGGCAAGGTGATGGTCATGCGCTCGAACCTGCGCTGGTGCTCGGACGGGTTGGAGTTCACCTGCTGGAATGGCGAGGTCATTCGTCTTGCCTTCATCATCGACGCCTTCGACCGCGAGATCATCGCCTGGACGGCGGTCGCCAACGGCGGCATCTCCGGCTCTGACGTGCGCGACATGATGCTGGAGGCGGTCGAGAAGCGCTTCGCAGCAACGAGAGCCCCGCACGCAATAGAGCATCTCTCGGACAATGGCTCGGCTTACACCGCGAGGGACACGAGACTGTTTGCCCAGGCGCTCAATCTGACGCCTTGCTTCACGCCGGTGGCCAGTCCGCAGTCGAACGGCATGTCGGAGGCCTTCGTCAAAACCTTGAAGCGGGACTATATCCGCATCTCAGCTCTACCGGACGCCGAAACAGCGCTCCGGCTCATCGACGGATGGATCGAGGACTATAACGAAATCCATCCCCATTCCGCGCTCAAGATGGCTTCTCCACGGCAGTTCATCAGGGCTAAATCAAACTAGCCGACATGTCCGGTGAAACGGGGTGCACTCCAATGATCGGTTAACCGAAATTGGCTTCAAACCACCAGGTTAACGCTTTTCACAAACATCTCGCCAATGGTTCCGTTTCTGACACAGCGTCAAAACGAAATTGGGGGCGAAACCATGGATAGCAATCACCGATCAGCGGCACAGCGTGTCGGTCCGACCGGCTCTGATAGCATGAACAAGATTGCAGGCTTCATGACACGTCATCACATGGCTCCCCTGCCTCGCAATTTCGAGTTGGTCCATGAAGCTCTGACCGCCGGAAACGCCGAACTGGCGCGAGAACTGGCTGGTCTGGGACCGCATCCAAGTCAAAATGCGCTCGACCAGCTTGGCCTTCGCTATCGACTTCCAGGTCACTGCGGCATGACGGCGGAACGGCTCGAGGGAGAAGTTCTTGCGCGTGTTTCAAGACTGCGCGATCAGGTGTCGCTCAGTCTCATCCAAAAGCGGACTTTCGTGCGCGCCGTCGAGACAATTGTCAGGGCTGTGAAAGAGGACGAGGGACAGAGCCTGGCGGAATTCCTGGCTGAACTTGATTTCCTGTCGGCGTCGGCCACCGACTTGATCCGTGCAGAAACGCTTCTGGGCGAGGAAATGGAAGCTGGCATTTCGGCGATCGCGAAAGCAGAGGCCGCCAGCCAGACGGCCAAGACCATGATGCTCAAGGATCGCCTGACGGGCTTGCCCAATCGGGCTGCATTCCTCAATCAACTGGATGCCGTCTACAGCGAGGAGGCAAGTCCGAGCGGATACGCTCTCGTTCTTGTACAAATTCCGGATCTGACCGGGCTGCAACACCAATATGGTGACGAGGCAGTGATGAAGATCCTGAAACGGCTTTCTGCCATCTTTCGCAAGACCATCAAGAAGAATGATCGAATTGCCCGGATCGACATGGGCTCCTTCGGCTTCCTGTTTGCCGATGTCGATGCCAATGACGCCCATGCAATTGCCGAGCGTCTCTACGAGGCTGCAGAAAACAATCTGGTCTTTGCGACAGAGCATCAGACGCAACATACGGGAGGCCTGTCGCTGGCGATTGGACATGCCCAGAGCGATGACGCAGCCGATCCGTTGAAACTTCTGGAACTGGCAAGCGCGGCGATGCATCTGGCAGCCACCAATCCCCGGCAGCCGATCATCGGCCATCGTTCGGGATCGCGGCAGGCAGCGTGATAAAGTGACCGCTTGCGTTCGGAACGGACATCGGCCAAAACCCGGCCATGATCACGATATCCGATGTTTCCGCCCGTATTGCAGGACGCCTGCTTATTGACCACGCCAGTGTTTCGCTGCCAGCAGGCACGAAGGCGGGTCTTGTTGGCAAGAATGGTGCCGGAAAATCGACGCTGTTTCGCATCATCACCGGCGATCTCGCCGCCGAGAGTGGCTCGATCTCGATCCCGAAAAATGCCCGGATTGGGCAGGTCGCCCAGGAAGCACCGGGCACGGAAGAGTCGCTGATCTCCATCGTCCTGTCCGCCGACAAGGAACGGGCGGCCCTGCTCGCGGAAGCCGAGACGGCCACGGATCCGCATCGCATTGCCGAGATCCAGACGCGGCTTGCCGATATCGGCGCCCATTCAGCCGAGGCGCGCGCGGCGACCATCCTGTCCGGCCTCGGTTTCGACCATGAGGCACAGCAGCGCCCGGCCTCGTCCTTTTCTGGCGGCTGGCGCATGCGCGTGGCGCTTGCCTCGGTGCTGTTTGCAGAGCCGGACCTTCTGCTGCTCGACGAGCCGACCAACTATCTCGACCTCGAAGGCACGCTGTGGCTTGAAGACTATGTACGGCGCTATCCGCATACCGTGATTATTATCAGCCATGACCGCGACCTTCTGAACACCGCCGTCAACTCCATCATCCATCTCGACCAGAAGAAGCTGACCTTCTATCGCGGCGGCTATGACAGCTTCGAGCGTCAGAAGGCAGAGAACGACGAATTGCAGATGAAGGCCAAGGCGAAGAACGATGCCGCCCGCAAGCATCTGCAAAGCTTCATCGACCGGTTCCGCGCCAAGGCGACCAAGGCCAAGCAGGCCCAGAGCCGCATCAAGGCGCTGGAGCGGATGGGCACGGTTGCCGCCGTGATCGAGGACCATGTCCATCCGATTACCTTCCCGAAGCCGGAAAAGCAGCCGGCCTCGCCGATCGTTGCGATCTCGGGCGGCGTGGTGGGTTACGAGCCGGGCAAACCGATCCTGAAGAACCTCAATCTCCGGATCGACAATGACGACCGCATTGCCCTGCTCGGCTCGAACGGCAACGGCAAGTCAACCTTCGCCAAATTCATTTCCAACCGGCTGGCGGCGCAGGGCGGAGAACTGAAAACGGCACCAAATCTGAAAATCGGCTTCTTCGCCCAGCATCAGCTCGACGACCTGATCCCGAACGAGAGCCCCGTTGATCATGTCCGCCGGTTGATGAGCCAAGAGCCGGAAGCCAAGGTGCGCGCCCGTGTGGCCCAGATGGGGCTTGCGACCGAGAAGATGGAAACGGCAGCGAAGGACCTGTCCGGGGGCGAGAAGGCACGTCTGCTGATGGGGCTTGCGGCCTTCCACGCGCCGAACCTCCTGATCCTCGACGAACCGACCAATCATCTCGACATCGACAGCCGCAAGGCACTGATCGAGGCACTCAACGACTACGAGGGCGCCGTCATCCTGATCAGCCATGATCGCCACCTGATCGAGGCGACCGTCGACCGGCTGTGGCTGGTCAACAACGGCACGGTGACAAGCTTCGACGGCGATATGGAGGAGTATCGCTCGCTGATAATCGCATCCGGCAAGAAGCCGGTTGAGAAGGACAAGAGCGACAGCGGCGCCGACACGGTCAACAAGGCGGAGCAGCGCAAGGCGGCTGCGGACAAGCGTGCAAGCCTTGCGCCACTGAAGAAAAAAATCAACGAAATCGAGACGTTGACGAAAAAGCTGGAGACTTTGATTCAAGCGCTCGACAGGGAGCTGGCCGATCCAGCTCTGTATGAGAAGACCCCAGCAAAAGCCGCCGAAAAGGCAAAACAGCGCGGCGAGGCTGCCGCAAAGCTGTCAGACGCGGAAGAACAGTGGCTGGAACTGTCGGCCGAGTATGAGGAGGCAATGGCCGGCTGAGGCGCAATGAGCTTCAACTGCAGCGACCTTACGCCTTCTTCTCCCACCGTCCTTCTGGCGTCTGCTGCCAATAGGTCAATTGATGGCCATCGGCCTTGAGCTGTTTCCAGTGTCCGCGCGCCGCCTCGACCTGTGACTGGTCATAACCATCAAAGACAAAAACCACCCGGTCGTATTCAAGGCTCGTTGGTGGCGCTGCTCCATCAACGAGGAAGCGCACGGTCGCCTGATTGCGGTTCTGATCCGATAGTGTCAACAAAACAGGCTGCTCAGCCGCATGGTCTGTGTCATCAAGACCGTGCGGCAAGAAACTGTCATCACGATAGACCCACAGATGGGCATCGAGCGACGCCAGTCTGTCGGCATCGCCGCCCTGGACCGCAACCCGCCAACCTCGCTCCAGACTTTTCTCAAGCAAAGGCGGCAGCGCGTCCTGCAATTTGGATTCTGTCAGGTGGTAAAAAAGAACCTCAGCCAAGGGCTTTCTCCAGCACAGACCTCAGCCCTCGTAATTGGACCTGACCAGTTCATCAAGCAGTCGAACGCCGAAACCGGACCCCCAGGACTGATTGATTTCATCAGACGGCGAGGACATTGCCGTTCCAGCCACATCCAGATGCGCCCAGGGAGTGTCTTTGACGAACCGCTTGAGAAACTGAGCTGCGGTGATGGAGCCGGCATTGCGCCCTCCGGTATTCTTCATATCGGCGAATTTGCTGTCGATCAGCTTGTCGTAGTCCTTGCCAAGCGGCATGCGCCACAGTCGCTCGTTCGATGCCAGGCCCGCCGCCAGAAGCTTTTCAGCCAGTTCATCATCATTGCTGAAGAGACCGGCATGCTGCGTACCAAGAGCAACCATGATCGCTCCGGTCAAAGTCGCAAGATTGATCATCAGACGTGGTTTGAAGCGGTCATTGCAATACCAGAGGGCATCGCACAGAACGAGCCGGCCCTCGGCATCCGTATTGATGATCTCGATCGTCTGACCCGACATCGACGTCACGATGTCGCCGGGGCGTTGGGCGTTTCCATCCGGCATATTCTCCACAAGTCCGAGGATGCCGACAGCATTGACCTTCGCCTTGCGGGCGGCAAGCGTGTGCATGAGACCGATCACGGCAGCGGCCCCGCCCATGTCGCCCTTCATGTCCTCCATGCCACCGGCTGGCTTGATCGAGATTCCGCCGGTGTCAAAGACCACGCCCTTGCCAATGAAAGCGAGCGGCTTGTCCTTCGACTTGCCGCCTTTCCACTGCATCACGGCGAGGCGCGGGGGGCGAACAGATCCTTGGGCGACGCCCAGAAGCGCCCGCATGCCGAGATCTGCCATCTGCTTCTCTGTCAGGATCTCCACATCGACGCCCAGCTTTTCCAGTTGTCTTGCGTGGTCGGCGAACTCAACGGGACCCAGCACATTGGCAGGCTCATTGACGAGATTGCGCGCCAGGATGACACCATCGGCAACGGCCTCGGCATCGGAAAAGGCTTTCTTCGCTGCAGAGGCCTCCTCAGTGACGAGGGTGACCTTGATTGTCTTGTCCGCTGTCTTGGCATCGTCGTCGTCCGACTTCCTGGTCGTCTTGTATGTGTCGAACTTGTAGGCCCGCAGGATCATGCCGAGAGCAAAATCGGCAGCCGCTTTTGCCGTTAAGGGCACATCCGGAGCATCGAGATAGACCGCAACATGCTCGGCCCCCTTGATTGCTGCAGCGGCCGTGCCGCCCGCTGTGAGCCAGTCATGCGCCGTCATGTCCTCCTGTTTGCCCAGTCCAAGAACGACGATGCGGTCTGCCGGTGAATTATAGGGAGCGACAATATCGATTGTGGACAGCGATTTGCCGGTAAACTTGCTCACCTTTGCCGCGCGCTCGAAGACCGAGGCAGGATCAGCTTCGGAAGCCCCCGCCGGTTTGGTGCCTCCCTGTCCGACAAGCAGGATCGCCAGTCCCGACTTCAGAGTGTGTGTTTTGGTGAAGCTGATGGAAAGCTTGGAGGCCATGATCTGTCCTTGAACGCTTGTCATGAAAAGTCGAAGCGATCATGCCCATTTCAAATCCGTCAATGCAAGGGCGAAGTGCGAGCAAAATCAATCTGCCTGCAATTGATTCATCACGTCCTTCATGATCGCCCCAGAAGCGCCGAGAGCGTGTTGCAAATATCGCGCCTTTTGAAAAAGTGCACAGCGCCGATGCGGAAAAGCGCTCGCCGAAGGTCGCCAAATGGTCACAAGCATCGTAGAGAACGGCATGCTCAATCGGTGGGGATGCGACTGCGTCTTCTACAGGACTCGGAATGAAGCTTCTTGAACGCTACATACTGCGACGGGTAGTCCAGATGTTTCTGACGGCGCTGTTGCCCGTTCTGGCGATCATCTGGACGACACAGGTTCTGCAGCGGATCAACCTGGTCACGGATAGTGGCCAGTCGGTCGGTTCGTTCATGATGCTGGCGACACTGATCCTGCCGACTCTCGTTTCCGCGGTCCTGCCTTTTGCGCTGGTGATCGGCATCACCCAGACCCTGACGACGATGAACAATGATTCAGAGCTGGCAGTCATCGATGCCGCCGGTGCGCCTCGTGGCATCATCGCAAGGCCAATTGTTGGACTCGCGATTCTGCTCAGCATCTTTTCATTCTTCATGGTCAATTTCGTCGAGTCTAAGGTCCGTGTTGGTGTTCGCGAGATGATCGCATCAGCCTATGCCGACCTGTTGTCGACGGTGATTGAAGAGAAGTCCTTCCGGCAGTTGGGTGAGGGGCTCTATGTCCAGATCTCCGAGCGTCAGGGCCGTATCCTGAAAGGATTGCTGGTCGCCGATTCGCGGGATCCGAACTCATCCTTCATTTATTACGCGCGTGAGGGCGCGGTTGAGGAGGGTGGCGATGCGCTGCTCATGCATGACGGCGAAGTGCAGCGGAAGACGCTTGAAGGCAATGTTACCGTCATTCGGTTCGACTCCTATTCCTTCGACCTCTCCGAGCTGACTGCCAACCGCGGTCAGGCGAGCCTGTCCTACCGCGACAGGGATCTGACATTCTTGCTGAACCCCGATCCGGATGAGCCGCAATATCGCGAACGACCCGAAAGATTCCATGCCGAGCTACATCGGCGCCTGAGTATCTGGCTGTTTCCTCTCGCCTTTGCCCTCATCGCATTGGTCATCTGCGGGGACGCACGCTCACATCGAGAGGCCCGGGTGCACCCCATGGTCGGATCGCTGGTGTCCGGCTTTGCGCTCTTCGGCCTGTCGAACTACACGGTGTCATTGGCTGAGCGCCAACCGAACCTGACGCTTCTGATTTACCTCTTGCCGATCGGCATCATCGTTGTCTGCGTGTTCAGTTTGATGACTGGTAAGCGCCCGAGACTCCCCAGACCCGTGTCCAATCTGCTGGCGCAGATGCTGTCGAACATTCGGCGCATGACGACGGATCGACTGGCGGGGCAGCAAGGAGGTTCGCCATGATCTGGACTCTCGGTGGCTATTTCCTGAAGCGCTATCTGTTGACGGCCTTCTGGTTCTTTCTTGGTGTCGTCTCAATCGTCTTTCTGATCGATTTCACCGAATCCTCGGGTCGTTTTGGCTCACTGCCCGGCGCGACCGTGACAGGAACTCTCGCGCTGACGGCCTTGCGTCTGCCACTGATCCTCCAGCAGACCGTCCCTTTCATCGGTCTCTTTGTTGGCATGACCACGCTGATCGGCCTGAACCGCAAGTCTGAACTTGTTGTTGCGCGCGCTGCCGGCATTTCGGCCTGGCAGTTCATGATACCCTTTGTGCTGGGGGCTATACTCGTTGGCATCGCAACGACCCTGATCATCAATCCACTTGCGGCTTACGGACAGAGCAAGGCTCTTGAAATCCAGGCCAATTGGCGAGGCGAAGCAAGAACAACGACCTTGACCGTGCCGTGGCTTCGTCAGATCAGCGGCAGCACGGATGTCGTTATCGGTGCAAAGACCGTCCTTGAGGAAGGGACGCTGCTGGTCGACACCATCCTCATCTACTTTGATGCGGAAGGGCGCATCACTTTGCGACAGGACGCAGCGTCGGCAAAGTTGGAAGATGGTTACTGGCTCCTTACCGATGTCCTGGAGACACGACCCGGAGAGGTCCAGAAACGCCTCGCCACAGCGAGGGTTGAGACAAATTTGCGAAAGGACTTCGTTCAGGAGCGACTGACTCAGCCCGAAACCGTTGCTTTTTATGATCTTTTTCAGAAAATTGAAGTTGCCCGATCCTTCGGGATTCCAACCCAGGCACTGGAGACGCAGTTGCATACGCTGCTCGCCCTGCCCTTTCTTCTCGTTGCCATGACCCTCATCGCTGCTACCGTGTCCATCAAATTTAGCCGATTTAACCAGTCGAGAACTGTGATTCTTGGTGGAATCGTTTCGGGCTTCGTGCTTTATGTTGCCACAGTGCTTGTCAAAGCATTCGGAAGCAGCGGTGTTGTGCCACCGTATATTGCGGCTTGGGTCCCAGTTGTCGTAGCCATGGCTCTGGGGGCAACGATTCTGCTTCACAAGGAGGATGGTTAGTGGCGGCAAGTGACCGCGAGAATATCAGAAGGCTCGTTGGAGCCCTGCTGACCGGCGTTGCTGTGTGTGCGTTGCTTGCAACCGCACCAGAGGCACGCGCGCAGGAATCCAATTCTTTGACGTCTCCTCTCCCCCAGACGACCGAAGACCAGAAACTGCTGCTTTCGGCCAATGAACTCGTTTATGATCGCGATCAGGATCGCGTTGTTGCGACCGGTGCCGTGCAGATCAACTATGCCGGCTACCAAATGGTCGCCCGTCGGGTCGAATATGACCAGGCAAGTGGGCGCGTGATTGCGTCTGGTAACATCGAACTGATCGAGCCGACCGGAAACCGCATCTATGCGGACTCACTCGACGTGACCGACAATTTCTCAGACGGCTTTGTCAGTGCATTGCGGGTCGAGACGACAGACAACACACGTCTTGCCGCAGAATCTGCGGAGCGTGTTGCCGGCAATCAGATGATCTTGAACCGCGGCGTCTATACCGCGTGTCTGCCCTGCGCCGAGAACCCCCAACGGCCGCCACTATGGCAGGTCAAGGCAGAGCGGGTGATCCAGGACGGCCAGAAGAAGACGATCCGGCTGGAAAAGGCCCGGTTCGAGCTCTTCGGCCATACCCTGGCTGTCCTGCCCTTTGTCGAAGTTCCCGATCACACCGTGAAGCGGAAGACCGGCTTCCTCTTCCCGTCATTCAAGACCACGGAAAACCTCGGCTTCGGCATCTCGGTTCCTTATTATATCGCGATTTCCAACACGCGCGACGCCACCATCACAGCGACCGGCTACACCTCTCAGGGCGTGCTGCTGGAAGCAGAAATTCGCCAGCGGTTTGAAACGGGCGATGCGAATTTGCGTTTTGCCGGCATCAACCAGATGAACTCGGATCGGTTCTCGGCCAATACGAGTGATTCGAACCGTGACTTCCGCGGCATGGTGGCCACCAAGGGTGACTTCAAGATCAATCCCCGCTGGGCATTCGGCTGGGATCTGATGCTCCAGACCGACAATAACTTCGCCAAGACTTATGAAATCGAAGGTCACAGCGCATCCACGAACACCAACCAGGTCTACCTGACCGGGATTGGCGAGCGGAATTTCTTTGACATCCGCGGCTACTATTTCGATGTTCAGGATGCGGATCTCAACGATACAGCCGAAAAGAAGCAGGCGACGGTTATGCCTGTTCTCGATTACAGCTATTACGCGCCGGAACCGATCTTCGGCGGCCAGCTTTCAGGCACTTTGAACTTCACGTCACTGTCTCGCTTCAGCACCGACTTTGTCGGGATTGATACGAACCGGGACGGCGTGAACGACCTGACACGTTATTATGGCGTGAAGGGCAATGTGAACCGTCTGACCGGTGAACTCGAATGGGAACGGAGCTTCATTGCGCCCGGTGGCCTCGAACTCACGCCAATTCTTGCCGCGCGGGGCGATGCGTTCGGACTTGCGATCGATGACGGACCTGTTGGCTATTCCGGCAACTTCACGACCGAGAATGGCGAGACACGCTACATGATGACGGCGGGCCTCGAGGCGCGTTATCCGTGGCTGATCACGACCAACAACAGCAGCCATATCATTGAGCCGATCGGGCAGATCTTCGTGCGCAACAATGAGCAGCTTGCAGGCTCACTGCCGAACGAAGACGCTCAAAGCTTCGTGTTCGATGCGACAAACCTGTTCCAGCGCGACAAGTTCTCAGGCTTCGATCGTGTCGAAGGCGGCACAAGGGCCAATCTTGGTGTCCGCTACACCGGAACTTTCGACAATGGCTTCGGTGTGCGCGCTCTGCTGGGGCAGTCCTACCATATCGGTGGTGTGAACTCCTTTGCGACATCCGACCTTCTCAATATCGGTGTGAATTCCGGACTTGAAACGGATGTCTCGGATTTTGTTGCGATGGCCGGCCTCGACACACCGATGGGCCTTTCATTGAGCACCAGCGTCAGGCTTGACGAAAAGTCCCTGGAACTGCGCCGCACAGACGTCAGTGCATCGGTTTCGCGGGACCGCTATCAGGCAAGCGTGACATTCACGCAGCTTGAAGCTCAACCGCAATACGGCTTCACGAACGACAACCAGTCCGTTTCGACGTCTTCATCCCTGAAGGTCAGCGAGTACTGGTCGGTGTTTGGTGGCGTGAATTATGATATCGACGCAAACAAGTTCAGCAGTCGGGCAATCGGTATCTCCTATGCCGATGAATGCACGGTCCTGTCGATCTCCTATTCGGACACCTATGATCCGGCCAATAAGACCGCGAATGACTGGACGGTCATGGGTCGCCTGACCTTCCGGACCCTGGGTGACATACAGCTTGGAACGCAATAGCGTGATCGCAGGGCCATTGTTTTGCCGTATGGATTGTGCAATTTCTCGGCCAAGCAACGAAATTGAGACGACACACATCCGTCAGCCACTCGCTGCCGGAGGGAAAGGACGACAGATGGCCTCTGTTTACAAGGCTAAGCACATTCTGATCGCCACTGTGATTGCTTTGTCTTTCAGCATTGGCCCGACCCCTGCGACAATGCCAGCGCAAGCTGCAACTCAGGTGGTCGCTGTTGTAAACAAATCCGCGATTACCAATAGCGACGTGAATCGTCGCGCAGCCTTTCTGCGGCTGCAGCGTCGAAGCGGGAATCTTCAGGCCATTGCCAGGGAAGAACTGATCGAGGAAGCGCTGAAGCGGCAGGAGATTTCCCGAGTCGGCATGTCCGTCAGCGTATCGGAGGTGGACGCAGCCTTTAATCGATTTGCCGAGTCCAACAATCTGTCGGCCAGCCAGTTGACGGGCGTCTTGAATCAGGCCGGCGTTGGCGCGGAACACTTCAAGGCATTCATCGCCGTGTCGATGAGTTGGCCGCGTCTGGTCAATGCGCGCTATGGTGCAGGCTCACGAGGCCGTCTTACCAATCAGGAACTGGTCACGCGTTTGCTTGAAAACAAGGAAAAGCCCGTCACCACGGAATACTTCCTTCAGCAGGTGATCTTCGTGGTACCCGCCTCGAAGAAAGGCATTACCAACCGGCGCAAGGCAGAGGCCGAAAAGTCTCGCAGCCAATTCCCCGGTTGCGAAGGTTCCATGGAATTTGCACGCAATTATCTCGATGTCTCCATTCGCAACCTCGGTCGTGTGATGGAGCCGGAATTGCCGCCGGAGTGGAAGCCGCTGATTGAAAAGGCCAAGAATGGAACAACAGCGACCCGGGTAACCGATCGCGGTGTGGAATATCTGGCGATATGCAACCAGCGCCAGGTGTCGGATGACGTCGCTGCCGAAATCGTGTTCCGTGCAGAAGACCTTGGCAAGGAGCAGTCCGGGAGCAACGAGAATTCGGATAAATATCTCGAAGAACTGCGTTCGAAGGCGCAGATCGTAGTCCGGTGATCGTGCCCGCGAGGCTTTCTTGACCCAGTTCAATCATGCCGTCGCTGCTCTCGGTCTCACCCAAGGTGATCCCGCAGGCATAGGCCCCGACATCGCCTTGCTTGCATGGGTGATGCGTCGCGAGGCCAATGTGCCTGCATTTGTCTATATCGGCGATCCCGCCGTGCTCGCCGTTCGGGCACGGCAACTTGGCCTGGACGCCAATATCGAGGAATCCACCGTCGCGAATGCGGTGAAGCTGTTTGAGACCGCCCTGCCTGTTCTCCCAATTCCCACAGGAGTGGATGTTGCTGCCGGCAAGCCGCATGTCGCGCATGCCCGCGGCACAATATCGGCCATCGAGATGGCGGTTGATCTTTGCTTCAAGGGCGAAATTCGTGCCGTCGTGACAAATCCGATTGCAAAGTCTGTTCTTTACGAGGCCGGTTTCGGCTTTCCAGGCCATACCGAATTTCTGGCGGACCTTTCAGCGCGTCGAACCGGCAATCCCGTCACACCGGTCATGATGCTTGCCGGACCCAAGTTGCGGGCGGTGCCGGTCACCATCCATATTCCCCTGAAAGATGTACCGACCGCCCTGTCTCAGGCAGCCATCATCGAAACCTGCAGGATCGTGGCGCATGATCTCCAGGATCGCTTTGACATCGAGGCGCCGCGACTGGCTGTAGCCGGGCTCAATCCGCATGCCGGCGAAGGCGGAAGCATTGGCAAGGAAGATGATCAGATCATTCACCCGGCCATTCGGCACTTGAGGGATGAGGGTATCGATGCCTTTGGCCCCCTTCCCGCCGATACCATGTTTCACGACGAGGCACGCCGCCGCTATGATGTTGCGATCTGCATGTATCACGATCAGGCCCTGATCCCGGTCAAGGCTCTCGGCTTTGACGAGTCAGTCAATGTCACCCTCGGGCTGCCATTCGTTCGAACATCACCCGATCACGGGACAGCCTTCGGCATTGCCGGCTCCGGCGTCGCCCGTGCTGACAGTCTGATTGAGGCACTTCGTCTCGCTGATCGGATCACCACCCGTCATCGGGCAGTCGCCTGATGGCCGCGCTCGACGGCTTGCCGCCGCTGCGCGAGGTGATCGCGCGTCATGGTCTCGACGCCAAGAAGGCGCTTGGACAGAACTTTCTGCTCGATCTCAATCTGACCCAGAAGGTGGCTCGCAATGCCGGTTCGCTCGAAGGGGTGACGGTGATCGAAGTTGGGCCAGGTCCGGGCGGTCTTACCAGAGCAATCCTGGCACTGGGCGCGAAGAAGGTCATTGCCATCGAGCGTGATCCGCGTTGTCTGCCGGCGCTCAAGGAAATTGCCGACCATTATCCAGGCCAGCTTGAGGTAATTGAAGGCGACGCACTGAAGACGGATTTCGAAAGCCTCGCGCCAGGTGAGGCGGTCAAGTTCATCGCGAACCTGCCCTACAATGTCGGCACCCAATTGCTGGTCAATTGGCTGTTGCCACGCCAATGGCCGCCCTTCTGGCAGTCCCTGACGCTGATGTTCCAGAAGGAAGTGGGGCAACGGATCGTGGCGCGTCAGGACGACAACCACTACGGCAGGCTTGGCGTTCTCTGCGGCTGGCGGACGGAGGCGCATATGGCCTTTGATATCCCGCCGCAGGCGTTCACGCCGCCCCCCAAGGTGACCTCGACCGTCGTGCATCTTGTGCCGATCGAAACGCCCCTGCCCTGCGATCCCGAGAGGCTGGAGAAGGTAACGCAGGCTGCATTCGGCCAGCGGCGAAAGATGCTGCGCCAGAGCCTGAAGCCAGTTGGCGGAGAGGCCTTGCTGGCCCGAGCGGAGATTGACCCTCAACGCCGGGCAGAAACGCTGAGCGTCGAGGAATTCTGCAGGATCGCCAACCTGCTCTGATCAGGCTGCCTGACGGGCGCTGTTACCGGTATTGGTGGCCGGGAGCTTGAACATCGCGATCTGATCATTCAAGCGATCGGCTTCCGCTGCGACACCGCTTGTTGCCGCACTGGCCTCTTCCACCATGGCTGCATTCTGTTGCGTCACCTGATCCATCTGCCCCACCGCCTGGCTGATTTCCTTGAGCGCTGCCGACTGTTCGTTGGCGGCAGAGGCGATTGCCAGAACCTGCTGATTGATCTGCAGCACGTGATCTTCAATGCCGCGAAGCGCGTCACCCGTCTGTCCGACCAGTTTGACGCCCGCATCGACTTCCTGGGCAGACCGCACGATCAGTGACTTGATTTCTCGTGCGGCCGTGGCCGAACGCTGGGCCAGTTCGCGAACCTCCTGGGCCACAACGGCGAAGCCCCGTCCGCTTTCGCCGGCGCGGGCGGCCTCGACCCCGGCATTGAGCGCCAGCAGGTTTGTCTGGAACGCAATCTCGTCGATTACGGAAATGATCTGCCCGATCTGACCTGAGGACTGTTCGATATGCTGCATCGCCTTGACCGTCTCATCGACAACAGTCCCCGAGCGTTGCGCTGCGAGCGTTGCATCGCGGACAAGTCCTCCGGCTTCCTGCGCCCTCTGGGCAGCGCTTTCGATGGACGTCGTTATCTGGCTGATCGACGCAGCCGCCTCTTCCAAGGCAGCAGCCTGACGCTCCGTTCGTTTGGCAAGGTCATTTGCGGCCAGTTGTAGTTCGTGGGAGCCGCCATGCAGCTGGGCCGTACTGGCCCGGATGTTGCTCATGATCTGGCAAAGGCGATCCATGGAGCCGTTGAAGCTGGTGCGCAGCGCATCGAGGTGACCCGCGAAGGGTTCACCAAGGCGGAAACCGATATTGCCTGCGGCAAGTGCTTCAAGACCTTTTGCGAGATGGTCCACGGCGAAGGCAATTTCAGCCGCACGTGCTGCCCGTTCGCGCTGTTCCGCCTCTTCGCTGGCCCGCTTCAGGGCTTCGGCCGCCTCCTGATCAAGGCGCTCCTTTTCCATGCGTGCTTTGGCCAAAGCTATGTAGTCTTGAACAGCGTGCCCCATTTGCCCGATCTCATCCTTGCTATCGGTCCGGATCAAGTCGACATCGACCTCACCGGCTGCGAGCTTGTGCATCGTGCCGGTCAACGCGCGCAACGGGCGTACCACCGTCAACGACAGCGAGATGCCAAAGAAGGAGGCGAACACGACAGCCATGCTGGTGGCACCGGCGACCTTGAGCAAGTGCTGGTATTCCGCATCTGCCATGGCCTTGCTGTCCGACAGGATGTTTGCCAGAGTCTCGTTTTCGAGTTCCTTCAGTCGCTCGATACGCCGCGCCGAGCGCAAGAGCCATTCCTGATCATCAAGCCCATTCAGGTCGGCACTCCGACCACCTTCCAGCATGGCCGCCCGAATGGCTTCAACGGCAGCTGAGTCATCGGTATGCAGCGTGTTTCGGTAGTCGTCCCGCATTTCGTCCGGCAGAAGCTCCAGATATTGAGCAATCAGGGAGTTCTGGGAGCCATACATGCCGACAAATTCCAGATAGCGGCTAGGGTCAATCTGACCGCTTGCGATGAACTTGTGGCCCAGTCCCCGTTCCTGCCCTGCAATCTCCTTGGCATTCATCAGAAGGCTATAGGCCATCATCTTGCCGACAACGCCCTTGGCACCAACGGCAAGCGAAAACTCGCGGGACGCGCCCATCAACTGATGAATGAGGCCCGTGTAATAGGCAAAGGCATCGGCATTCGAAATCGAAAGGGCAGCAGCGCGAGAGCGAACGTCCGGAAGCGTTGCGAGAGTGGCGTTCAGCTTCTTCTCATGCGTCAAAAGCCGGGGATCATTTTCCGCGCGAATGTCTGCCATCACCTTCTGCATGGCCGCGAGAAGGGGCGTGGACTGCTCAATCGCTTCATTAAGTTCTGCACGGTGTTCGGCGCCCTGGCTGGAGAGCAATCCGACGACCTCAGCCCGCTCGGACTGCAAAGCATGAACCACGTCCCCGATTACCCCCAAGTCAGTGCTCACCTCCCCAAGGTGGCGGGCATGGGCGTAGGCCAGATAGGTATTGGAAACTTCCACATATCCAAGTCCGGCCACAGCAATCAGCGGCACGGCAAGGGCCATGGCTAGCCGCCATGTTACCGAAACATCCGTCAAGCGCATTTCCACTCTCCCGTCGGGCCCAGATGAATGATCCCGATCAACTGCCCATCACGACACCGTGATGTTCAATCTGAGGCGGTTAAACATTAGACAAACAAAAATAACAACTTTTGCCTATAGGCGATTATTCCGATGAAGTGAGCCAGAGACGCAACAGGTTCGGAACGCCGTTCAAGGTTGCCTGCCACACACGACAGCGAATACCCCTTGGGGTCGCGATGAACTCACAGCTTGCACGCGCAACCCTGTTCTCGTTCGCCTTTCAGCCTAGCTGACCAGGGTCTCGACAAAGTCAAAAAGACCGTGGCGACGGTCTCGACGCAAACGCTCGGCTTTGACGATGGATTGAACTGCATCAAAGGCCGTATTCAGGTCGTCGTTGACAATCACATAGTCATATTCACGCCAATGGGAGATTTCGGCCTTGGAATTGGCAAGGCGCGTCTGAATGACATCCTCGCTATCCTCGGCCCGACGATGAAGCCTTGATTGAAGCTCTGCCATGGTCGGCGGCAGAATGAAGATCGATACGACGTCAGCGGACATCTTTTCCTGCAGCTGCTGGGCACCCTGCCAGTCGATGTCGAACAGCATGTCGCGGCCCTCGCCCATCGCCGTCTCAACGGCCTCGCGGGGGGTTCCATAGAAATTGCCATGCACCTCGGCCCATTCGAGCAGGGAGTCGCTGTCGCGCATGCGCTCGAATTCGCGCTGGGAGACGAAGCGGTAATGGACACCCTCAATCTCGCTCTGGCGGCGCGCTCGTGTCGTGACACTGACCGAAAGGCTGATCTGCTTGTCTATATCCAGCAGAGTGCGGGCGATCGTCGACTTGCCCGCGCCTGACGGCGACGAGATGACCAACATCAGCCCACGGCGGGCGATTTTCACGGATGCTGACGTTGCGGCGGCCATGCTCTACTCCAGATTTTGGACCTGTTCCCTGAACTGGTCGATCACGACCTTCAGTTCGATACCTGCTGCGGTCACGGCGACCGCATTGGACTTGGAACAGATGGTATTCGATTCTCGGTTGAATTCCTGCGCCAGAAAATCAAGCTTTCGGCCAATGGGACCTCCCTTGGTCAGAAGATCCCGCGCGGCAACGACATGAGCCTTCAAGCGATCAAGCTCTTCTCGCAAATCTGCCTTTGTTGCAAGCAGCGCTGCTTCCGCATGAAGGCGGTCGCGGTCAAAGCCCTGCCCGGTCTCCATCAGCGCCTTGACCTGCGCATCGAGGCGCTTGACAATCTCTTCAACCGAACGGGATGGATCTGCCTCGATAGCCAATGCCAATGTCTCGATCCGACTGATGTGCTGACGCAGCACATCGTCTAGGGCGCGGCCTTCCGCTTCACGCATGGCGACAAGCGCGTCGACGGCCTGCTTCAGCCCTTCGATAACATCCTTGTCCCTTTGCTGGACGCTCGCCTCGTCATCAGCCGCTTCGCGAAAGTCGACCAGGCCGCGAATGGAGAGAAGGCTGTCGAGACGGAGCGGTGACGGGTCGACGATTTCGGGTCCCAGCTCGTCCCGCAATTTCAGGACTGCATTGAGCGCATCACGGTTCAGCACCGCCTCGACCTGGTTGTCCTGAACGGCAAGACTGAGACCTGCCTGGATATTCCCGCGCGTCAAACGCTCGCCGAGCAGGCGCCGAACATCGGCTTCGATGTGCTCAAGGCCCGTGGGCAGCCGCAGGCGGGCATCAAGTCCCTTGCCGTTGACCGATCTCAACTCCCATGCCCAGCGGTAGCGGCCTGTCGATCCTTCGCTGCGGGCAAAGCCCGTCATCGATTGCAATGTCATGCCGCCCCCTCCGCGCGTGATCAGTTGTTGGCAGCGTCCGGGTCGACTTCCGGCGCCTCATCGAGGGTCGCCTCAGGCGTCTCACGACGTTCTGCCTCGATCTCACGCCAGCGGCGCACATTGGCATTATGCTGTTCCAGCGTTTGCGCAAAGGCGTGACCACCTGTGCCGTCGGCGACGAAATAAAGATCATCGGTCTTCCACGGATGGGCTACGGCCTCGAGGGCTGCACGCCCGGGATTAGCTATCGGTCCCGGCGGCAATCCGCGGATCACATAGGTGTTGTAAGGGGTCTCCTTGCGGATGTCCGAGCGGTAAATCGGGCGATCAGACGGCTTTCCATCACCACCAAACAGGCCGTAAATGATGGTGGGGTCGGATTGGAGACGCATGCCCTTGTTCAGGCGATTGATGAAGACAGAAGCGACATGCGCGCGTTCATCAGCCTGACCGGTCTCCTTCTCGACAATAGAGGCCAGCGTCACGAATTCTTCGATGGTCTGAATGGGAAGATCAGGGTCACGCTTTTCCCAGATCTGCTCAACAAGACGCTGCTGCGAGGCGATCATCTGACTGACGATTTCAGCTCTCGTCGTGCCACGGCTGAACTTGTAAGTATCCGGACGCAGGCTGCCTTCCGGAGGCAGTTCTGCCGGCAGGTCACCCACGAGGTTAGGATCAGCAGCGAGGCGCGCAAACATCTGCTTGACTGTCAGCCCCTCGGGCAAGGACACCGCGTAAAGGATCGACTTACCGGACTGGAGCAGTTCCATGATCTCCTTCATGGACGCACCGGCCTTGATCTCATATTCACCCGCCTTCAGGCTGTCACGACGGGCATCGCGCTTGTAGGTCTGGGTAACGTAACGGAAGATACGTGCGTCGGACACAATTCCGTTTCGCTCAAGACTGTTGGCAATCTCGGCAAGACCTGCACCTTCACGCACGGTGAAGTTGGTGTTGGTCTGCAGCGGACCGGGCTCCTGGAAGGAATTCATGACATAGAAGAACGTGGCAACAGCCGCGACCATGACAAAGACGATCATCGTCATTACAAAATTCAGGAAGATCACCAGCTGGCTGCGGGCCTTGCGCGAACGGCGCGGAGGTTCGGGAACCTTTTCCGGTCGCAAGGCTTCGGTTGGAGACTTCGGAATGATCGGGCCCTTCTGTCCGTTCGCGTCGGCATCACGGCCAAAGGGAGTTCCGTTGTTCTGGCTACCGCCGTTCTGGCTGCTGTCGGTCACCGGCAATCCTTCTTTGTTTCGCTGTCGCTGTTCTTTCGACCAGCAATGCGGCAAAATCCGGGTTTGCGTGCGGGAAGTGATCCCGCATCGCTGATCGATTTCTAAGCGTATGGAAGCCTTGTGAGCAAGGCCATATGGCCGTCATCCAAGGCGCATTCAGCCGCGCGCTTCAGGACAATGCATGAAGCCGGGCGCCGGTTACTCATCCTTCGTAGCGGCGCAAGACCAGAGACGCGTTTGTCCCGCCAAAACCGAAGGAGTTCGACAGGGCAACGTTGATGTCTCGCTTGCGGGCCTTGTGGGGAACGAGGTCGATTGCGGTCTCCACATCGGGGTTGTCGAGATTGAGCGTCGGAGGAGCGATGTTGTCCCGAATGGCAAGCGCCGAGAAGATCGCTTCAACGGCACCGGCCGCCCCGAGGAGATGCCCGATTGCAGACTTTGTCGACGACATCGAGATCTTTGACGCATGCTCACCGACAAGTCGCTCGACCGCGCCAAGCTCGATCGTATCGGCCATGGTCGACGTACCGTGCGCATTGATGTAGTCGATATCAGCCGGCGTCAGCCCTGCGCGTTTCAGAGCCATGGTCATGCAGCGGAAAGCGCCATCGCCGTCTTCCGACGGAGCGGTGATGTGAAAGGCATCCCCAGAGAGACCGTAACCGACAACCTCGGCATAGATCTTGGCGCCGCGCGCCTTGGCATGTTCCAGTTCTTCAAGCACCACAATGCCCGCGCCTTCGCCCATGACGAAGCCGTCGCGGTCCTTGTCGTAGGGACGCGAGGCTGCGGTCGGATTGTCGTTGCGAGCGGTTGAAAGCGCCTTGCAGGCGGCGAAGCCGGCGAGCGAAATGCGGCTGATCGGCGATTCCGTACCACCAGCCACCATGACATCGGCATCACCGAGCGCGACGAGACGGGCAGCATCGCCGATGGCATGTGCCCCGGTCGAGCAGGCCGTCACGACGGAGTGATTGGGACCGCGCAGCTTGTGGCGGATCGACACCTGCCCGGAGGCAAGGTTGATCAGGCGTCCCGGAATAAAGAACGGCGACAGGCGTCGTGGTCCCTTGTCGCGCAGAATATGGCCTGCCTCAACGATGCCTTCGATGCCACCAATGCCGGAGCCGATCAGCACGCCGGTCGCACATTGATCGTCGTCCGTCTTAGGCTCCCAGCCGGCATCCTTCAGAGCCATGTCGGCGGCGGCAACTGCGTAAATGATGAAATGATCGACCTTGCGCTGCTCTTTCAACTCCATCCAGTCGTCGGCGCTGTAAGCACCTTCGCCCTCGGTTGGGATGCGGCAAGCAATCTTCGCCGGAAGATCTTCGACCTCGAATTCAGTGACCAGGCGTGCACCGCTTTGGCCTGCCAGAAGCCGCTGCCATGTCACTTCTGTTCCACATCCCAGAGGAGATACCATGCCGGTACCGGTGATAACGACACGTCTCATCGCCCGTAGTCCACCCCGCGGTTATGACCGAAGTCATGCCAATACTCATTCTTCATACAATAAGGCCCGCGAAGCGCGGGCCCAAGCGGAACAGGGGCCGAAGCCCCTTCCGCAGAATTGCAATCGATTAGGCCTGGGCCTTCTCGATGAACTTCACGGCATCGCCGACAGTCAGGATCGAGTCAGCAGCGTCGTCCGGGATTTCCACGCCGAATTCTTCTTCGAAAGCCATGACGAGTTCGACGGTGTCGAGCGAGTCAGCGCCCAGATCGTCGATGAAGCTCGCGCCTTCGACAACCTTGTCAGCGTCAACGCCGAGATGATCAACTACAATTTTCTTAACGCGTTCTGCGATATCGCTCATGTCGGTTTCCTCGACCTTCTTAAAATCTCAGGGCTGCCGTAATGGCTTCCCTACCCTGCATTAACGCCGGTGATGGATTTTCTTCCTCACTGGCAAACCCGTTGGCTCCGACCTAGAACTTGCTTTACCTACAAGAGCATAAGCCATGCCTCATAAGTCAGAGCGACTTCTTACAGTCAAGGCCCGCTTAACACGGTTTGTGCGCGGCGCAAAGCCAGAAAATCACAGCCTCACCTTGCTCAACATGCAATTGCTCAAGGCTTGCGCGCGGACCCTCCCCGCTTAAATCATCGCCATGCCACCATTCACATGTAACGTCTGGCCGGTCATGTAAGATGCCTCTGTTGAAGCAAGATAGAGAACTGCGGAAGCAACTTCGGCGCCCGTTCCCATCCGCTTCATCGGGATTGCCCCCATGATCGCTTCCTTCTGCTTGTCATTGAGCTTGCCGGTCATGGCACTTTCAATGAAGCCGGGCGCGACGCAATTGACCGTCACGTTTCGGGTCGCGATTTCTTGGGCAAGCGATTTGGTAAAGCCGATCATGCCGGCCTTGGATGCGCAGTAATTGGCCTGGCCCGGATTGCCCGTAACGCCAACAACGGAAGTGATGTTGATGATGCGGCCATAGCGGCGGCGCATCATCGGGTGGGTGAGTTCGCGGGTCAGGCGGAAAACGGCGGTGAGGTTCACTTCCAGGACAGCATCCCAGTCGGCATCCGACATGCGGACAAACAGACCGTCCTTGGTGATGCCGGCATTGTTCACCAGGATGTCGACACCTTCGAGATCGGCTTCCGCCTTCTCGCCGAGCGCCTTGACCTCATCGCGATCAGACAGGTTGGCCGGGAAGATCTTGACGCGTTCGCCAAGGTCGGCGGCCAGCGCTTCCAGCTTCTCGACACGGGTGCCGTGCAGACCGACGATGGCGCCGCGCGCATGCAACATACGGGCGATTTCTTCGCCAATGCCACCTGTGGCGCCGGTAACAAGGGCCTTGCGGCCGGACAGGTCAAACATGATGTGTTCCTTATAAATCTCTGGATGATCCGTTCAGCCGTTCAATGCCGCAAGCGCGGCGTCGATATCGGCAGGCGTGTTGATGGCAATGCCGGAGACGGTCTTGTCGATGCGCCGTGCTAGACCGGTCAGAACCTTGCCGGAGCCAAGTTCATAAAGTGTCGTCACACCGTTCTTGCCGAACCACTCGACGGTTTCGCGCCAACGGACCTGCCCGGTGACCTGCTCAACGAGGAGGTCGGCGATTTCGGTCGCGGAGGTCACCGGGGCCGCGCGCACATTGGCGATCAGCGGCACCACCGGGTCCTGTTTCTCGACCTTGGACAGCGCGTCCCGCATGGCATCGGCAGCGGGACCCATGAGGGCCGAATGGAAAGGGGCGGAGACCGGCAGCATGATGGCGCGCTTTGCCCCCTTTTCGGAGGCAAGGGCTGCGGCCTTTTCAACAGCGGCCTTGCCGCCGGAAATGACGAGCTGACCACCACCATTGTCATTGGCGATCTGGCAGGGACCGAGCGCGGCTGCCTCTACGCAGACAGCCTCAACGTCTCCATGCTCCAATCCGATGATGGCAGCCATAGCGCCCTCGCCAACCGGAACCGCCGCCTGCATGGCGTTGCCGCGGATGCGCAGGAGACGGGCGGTATCGGCGATGGAGAAGGTGCCGGCCGCACAAAGCGCCGAATACTCGCCGAGGGAATGACCGGCGACGAAGGAAACCTTGGACTTGAGATCGAGACCCTTGGCCTCAAGAACGCGGACGACAGCCATTGACACGGCCATCAGGGCAGGCTGAGCATTGGCGGTCAGGGTCAGGGTCTCCTCCGGACCATTCCACATGATTTCGGAAAGCTTCTGACCCAGCGCCTCATCGACTTCCTCGAAGACAGCGCGCGCCTCCGGAAAGGCGTCGGCAAGATCCTTGCCCATTCCGACCGCCTGACTGCCCTGTCCTGGAAAGGTGAAAGCGACTGTCATCGAGTGGGGTCTCCTGTTGCAGTAAATTTGTTCCGGACATAAACCTGCTCGCCGGACGCATCATCAATTTGTTGCCATTCCAGCCTAGACAGCAATAATTGCCTCCCTATTTCCGGGGCGACCCTTCTTATTACTTCTCAGGCGGAACCCGATATTCTGGTCCAGCTGGACGCGTCCGCCATACCATAAAGAGATCGAAAGACAATATGAAACTGGCACGCCTCCTGGTTACCTCCGATTTGCTTCGCGTGACAGGCAAAGCCCAGTCCCGGGTCGGGTTCAAGGCAAATACAGAGTTTTTTCTGGCACTTCTTGGCGCCCAAGTCAGAACGGCCACCCGAATGCCGATCTCTCTGCTCGAATGGGATGAGACCAGTCGCTTCGATGGCCTTAAGGTCTACGAAGCCATGGACTTGCCTGCAAATGCGGCCGGTTGGGCAGAACTCTATGACGCGCAGCCGAACGAAGCGGCGATTGCCGCCTTCGCACCCCATGTGGAAGGATCGCTTGTCATCGGTTTCGAGTTGACTCCGTTTGTCCAGCGGGTGCTCGATGCCCTTGGCGTTCCCTTTGTCGACGCGCGCTGGCATCCGTTGCGGTTCCTTGATGACATTTTCTTCGGCTTTCACAGCAACCGCCCAGAAATTGTCGAAGCCATCAAGGCCTATCATCTGACAACAGATGAAGTGATGACCCATGTCGGCATGCATCAGGCCGCAGCGATCCGTCGGCGCGGCATCAATGACCCTGCCAGCGACCATCAAACTATGCTGATCGGCCAGACCCCGTTTGACAGTTCGCTCATCCACGAGGGGCAGATTGCGACCTGGGATGCCTATGAGCCTGTTCTTGCAAGCCTCGCAAGGGAGGGAAGGCTTGGCTATAGACCCCATCCCTTCTCACCGGAGCCGGTGCCTGCGCTTCGTGATCTACTGATGCGCCATTGCATCGGGATTGCCGACAGCAAATCCGACATGTACCGCCTGCTGGCAACCGGAAGCTTCAAAGAGCTGGTCAGCCTCAGTTCAGGCACTCTGATTGAGGCGTCCTTCTTCGGCATTCCGGTCAGGAGGCTTCTACCGGAGCGGCAGACCTACCTGCCCCTCCCTCCGGGCCAGGTGATGCCGGCACACGGCCCTACCGTTTATGCCGGTGTCTATCACGAATATCTCAGCGTCGATTTCTGGGCCGACATCCTTCGGTCCGCACTTCCCAAGACCTACCCGAATGGCAGGCCGACCGCCTTCCGGCCAGACAGGCTACGACAGGTGAATGGCTCTTACTGGGGCTATGTCGGATCCGGCGGGCAGAACATTGTCATGTCCTACAACAAGCCCGAATAGGCCGGATTCGCGCCGAACTGGCCTTTCTTCAGCGCCGCAAAACAGATACCGCAGAAACCGATTGCATCGACTTTGTCCACGGAGAGCTCAACACCATGAAGATGAACCGCCTTGGCCGCACTGATATCCATGTTTCCGAAATCTGCCTCGGTACGATGACCTGGGGTACCCAGAACACCGAGGCGGAAGCTTTCGAGCAGATGGACTACGCGCTTGAGCACGGCGTGAATTTTTTCGATACGGCCGAGCTTTATCCGACCACCCCCCTGTCTGCAGAGACCTATGCCACAACCGAGCGGCTGATCGGCAACTGGTTCACCAAGACTGGCAAGCGTGACAAGGTCGTTCTTGCGACCAAGGTTGCCGGGCCCGGTCGCCCTTACATTCGCGAGGGCAAGCCCATCACCGCCGCTATAGTCCGCGAGGCGGTCGACGCCAGCCTTCAGCGTCTACAGACGGACTACATCGATCTCTACCAGATCCACTGGCCCAATCGCGGGCATTTCCACTTTCGTGGCGCCTGGAGCTACAACCCGTTCAAGCAGGACAAGGCGAAGGCGCTGGCCGATATTGCCGAAATCCTCGAAGCGCTGGGAGAATGCGTCAAGGCGGGAAAGCTCCGCGCCGTCGGACTGTCCAACGAAACCACCTGGGGCACGCAGAAATATCTGTCACTTGCCGAGGCCAAAGGCCTGCCCAGGGTCGCAACGGTTCAGAATGAATACAACCTTCTTTACCGGCACTATGACCTCGACATGGCAGAACTCTCGCATCACGAGGATGTTGGCCTTCTTGCCTATTCGCCGCTGGCTGGCGGTATTCTCTCGGGCAAATATCTGGACGGACACAAGCCGGCTGGCTCCCGTGGAGCGATCAATGGAGATCTCGGCGGTCGTCTGCAGCATCTACAAGAACCGGCGACGCGCGCCTATGTCGATCTGGCAAAAGCTCACGGCATGGACCCATCCGCAATGGCGCTCGCCTTCTGCCTGACGCGCCCATTCATGGCATCGGTCATCATTGGCGCGACCACGATGGATCAGCTGAAGGTGAATATCGGTTCGGTCGATCTCACTCTTTCCGACGAAGTCCTGAAAGAGATCGCCAAGATCCATCGCCAATACCCGATGCCAATCTGACAGGTGGCGTGGGTGATATCCGGATCGTTGCGTCGCCACACGACGCGCCAGTAAACGCTCATTGAGCCTGGCGTGACTTTCAAAGGAGGGATGGAATACCCACCTCCGGAACGGTTCAACACAGGGGAATGCATTGGATTATCTATTGGTCATTGGAGGCTTGGTCGGCCTCTATTTCGGTGCGGAATGGCTCCTGCGCGGGGCAATTGCGCTGGCTCACAAGCTTGCTATCCCGACCTTGCTCGTCTCTCTGGTGATTGTGGGCTTTGGCACATCCATGCCCGAGCTTCTCGTTTCCCTGAGAGCCGCAATGACAGGGTCATCCGATATCGCATTGGGTAATGTTGTCGGTTCGAATGTGGCAAACATTCTGCTGATCGTTGGTGCCTGCGGCCTGATCTTCCCGATCACGCATTGGGACAAAGGCGTGAAGCGCGACACCTTCGTGATGATCGGTGCGTCAATCCTTCTCCTCGGTCTGGTTCAGTTCGAGGCCATTGGTCGCCTTGCGGGCCTGTTGATGGTCACAGCCCTCGCGATTTATCTCGGCTATTCCTATTTCTCTGCGCGCGGCGGGCGCGACGATGACGGCGAGGACGAAAACGAGGACATCCGGCATGAAGCGCTTGGCACCGGCTTCATGGCCCTGCTCATCGTCGGAGGTCTCGGGGTGCTGTTCCTCGGCGCGGAATTGCTCGTGCGCGGGGCAACCAACCTGGCAAGAGATTTCGGCGTTTCCGAAGCGGTGATCGGGCTGACCGTCGTGGCGGTAGGCACCTCGCTGCCGGAACTTGCCACCGGCGTCATGTCCGCACTGCGCAAGCATTCCGACATCATGATCGGCAATATTGTCGGTTCGAACATCTTCAATATCCTGTTCATCCTCGGCGTGACCTCAGTGATCCAGCCGATCAATGTCGATCCCCGTTTCGGCAGCTTCGACGTCCCCATCATGCTGGGCGTCACCCTTGGCTTCTCCGCTCTGCTGCTGGCGCATCTCGGCGTTCGTCGTCTGGTCGCCGGCGTGATGCTCGCACTCTATTTCGGATACACAATTGCCCTGGTGCAGGTCTGAGGCAGAGTTCATCGGTGTTCGGGCGAAAAGGCGGGCATGGAAATGTCCGCCTTTTCCCCTTCAGATTATGTGAGTCGACACCACGCCAATCACGGAAATGTTATCGGTCGTTGATCTATGAACGGCACGCCTGTACCCCCACTTGGGCAGCGTTCTTGCGAGGGGCGGTGAGCATCGCACTGCATTGGAGGGTTTGTTGGACTATCTTCTTGTCATTGGTGGCCTTGTAGGCCTCTATTTCGGGGCTGAGTGGCTTTTGCGCGGGGCGATCGCCGTTGCCCACAAGCTTGCGATACCGACCCTGATCGTATCGCTGGTGATCGTCGGCTTCGGCACGTCCATGCCGGAACTTCTCGTGTCGGTTCGCGCGGCACTTACCGGATCATCGGACATTGCGCTCGGCAATGTCGTCGGATCGAATACGGCCAACATCCTCCTGATCATCGGCACATGCGCCATGATCTACCCGATCACCCAGTGGGACAAAGGCGTCAAGCGCGACACCTTTGTCATGATCGCCGCCGCGATCCTGCTGCTTGGGCTTGTGCAACTGGAGGTGATCGGTCGCCTTGCCGGCCTGGTCATGACAATCGTCCTTCTTGCCTATGTCGGCTACGCCTACATGCAGGGCAAAGGTACCGCTGAAGCCGCTGCAGATGCAGAAGATGAAATCAAGCACGAAGCACTCAGCGGCGCCTTCATGGCAGCGCTGATCATCGGCGGTCTGGCCACATTGTTTGTCGGTGCCGAACTGCTGGTGCGCGGCGCGACCAATCTCGCCCGTGATTTCGGCGTGTCGGAAGCGGTCATCGGCCTCACCGTCGTCGCCGTCGGAACCTCCCTGCCCGAACTTGCAACCGGCATCATGTCGGCGCTCAAGAAGCATTCCGACATCATGATCGGAAACATCGTCGGATCGAACATCTTCAACATCCTGTTCATCCTTGGCGTCACCTCGGTGCTCCAGCCAATCGCCGTTGCTCCTCGCTTCGGTGAATTCGACGTACCGGTCATGCTCGGCGTGACATTGGGCTTTGCCTTCCTGCTTCTGACCAATTTCGGGGTCAAACGTCTGACGGCCGGCGCAATGCTCGTCGCCTATGTCGGCTACACCTCCGCTCTTGTGCAGATCTGAGAGCACAAAGAAGCGTTTCGTCAGGGGCCGCCGGCAGAAAACGCCGTGCGGCCCTTGCTTTTATGCCCAATCCGCGTATAAGCGCGCCGTTCACAACACCCGGTCCTCTGGCTGGTGGCTGAACGGAGGGCTGGCAGGCTCAACAGGTCTGCAGCAGGAATCATAAGGGTTTCCGGCCTCCCGTGTCTCCGCTCTCGACCGTCTCGAACACACTACTTTTCTTGCCGCGGCCCCGGCCGCTCAGGAGCAGTCTGTGAGGCTTAGCGCCGGATCCGGGTGACGACAACCGCAAGAAAAGGCAAAGCTTACATGGCTCTTTACGAACACGTATTCCTTGCCCGGCAGGATATGTCCGCTCAGCAGGTTGATGCCCTCGTCGAACAGTACAAGGGTGTCATCGAAGCTAACGGCGGCAAGGTCGGGCGCATCGAAAACTGGGGCCTCAAGTCCCTGACCTACCGCATCAAGAAGAACCGCAAGGCTCACTACGCCCTCATGGACATCGACGCTCCGGCGGCTGCCGTCCATGAAATGGAACGCCAGATGCGCATCAACGAAGACGTTCTTCGTTACATGACCATCGCTGTCGAAGCCCACGAAGAGGGCCCGTCTGCGATGATGCAGAAGCGCGACCGTGACGACCGTCCGCGCCGCGAAGGCGACGATCGTGGCCCGCGCCGCGACTTCGGCGATCGTGGTCCGCGTCCGGACCGTGGCCCCCGTGAAGGTGGCTTCGAGCGCCGTCCGCGCGAAGACCGCGCGTAATTTCGAGCAACAGGAGAAAACACCATGGCTGATGCATCCTCTGCTCCGGCACGCCGCCCGTTCCATCGTCGTCGCAAGACCTGCCCCTTCTCGGGCGCGAATGCTCCGAAAATCGACTACAAGGACGTCCGTCTCCTGCAGCGCTACATTTCCGAGCGCGGCAAGATCGTTCCGTCCCGTATCACTGCAGTTTCGCAGAAGAAGCAGCGCGAACTGGCCCAGGCCATCAAGCGCGCCCGCTTCCTCGGCCTGCTGCCCTACGTCGTAGCGTAACTTGATCCGAGGCCTGCCGGACTTCCGGCGGGCTTCATCCCTTCCGCGTTGGGCGCGGATCGGAACAACAGGCCGCAAGGTGCGACATCGGCGATGCTCGCGAATTTCGGCAACAAACCCCATGTTGGGGAGGACGTCATCGACTGGAATGACGACTTCCTCTAACTGCTTGAACTGGCAGGACAGCGACGTGCAAAACCTGGACAAGAAATTGCTGATGACCGGCATGTTGGCTGGCGTGACCGCCGCGCTTCTGGCGCTGGGCGCCGTCTCGCAGGCTCAGCTGTCGTTTATCCTTTATCCTGCCTCGGCACTGCCGATACTGATCGTCGGCCTGGGTTGGGGTAATACGGCTGCAATCGCTGCAGTGTTGACGGCAGCCTTTGTCGGCGCAACCGGCGTATCGCCGATGTTTGCGCTCTCGCTGTCAATCTTCACGCTCATCCCCGCCGCTTGGCTATCGCACCTGGCGAACCTTGCCCGTCCGGCGAGCGAAATCGGCGGGCCGGACCATCTGGTAGCGTGGTATCCGCTTTCCGACATCCTGCTGCATCTCTGCGGCCTCGTTGCCATTGCTCTCGTCATTCTGGGCGTCATGATCGGCTTCGGTCCGGAGACGGTCAACGAAATGATCGACGCGCTGATCGGATCGCTTTCCCAACAGAACGCCACGATGGCGCCTACAGCGGCAGAACTGGACCAGTTACGCGGGATCATGCCGATCCTGATCCCTTTCATGCAGGGCGCAAGCTGGGTCATGCTGTTGTTTGCCGCCTATTACATCGCAACGCGCGTGGTCGGCTCATCGGGTCGTTCGCTGCGTCCCCGCGAAGACATGCCGTCTGCGCTGCGGATGAACCGCAATGCGTCCTTCATCTTTCTCGCGGGCATTCTGGCGACCTTTGCCGGTGGCGTGCCCGCGATGATCGGGGCAACGATCTGCGGCACATTCGGTGCCGGCTTCCTGATGGCCGGTTTTGCGTCGCTGCATCTGCGCACAAGGGGCAAGGACTGGCGCCTTCCGGCTCTCATCATCGCCTATCTCTCGTCGCTGATGCTGTTGCCAACCTTCATCATCTTCATCTTCGGCCTTCTGGATACCCGACGCACCGTTGCTCTCACGCCGGCAAGGACGTCTGACCAGAACCGCCCTGCTCCATCCGAAACCGATTCTGACGAACCGTAAGATCACACTGAAAGGAAAACACCATGGAAGTCATTCTCCTCGAACGCATCGCCAAGCTTGGCCAGATGGGCGAAACCGTCAAGGTTCGCGACGGCTTTGCTCGTAACTACCTGCTGCCGCTTGGCAAGGCTCTGCGCGCCAACGCTGCCAACAAGGCCCGCTTCGAAGCCGAGCGTGCGACGCTCGAAGCCCGTAACCTCGAGCGCAAGTCCGAGGCCCAGAAGGTTGCAGACGTTCTCGACGGCAAGTCCTTCATCGTCGTCCGTTCCGCTGGCGAAACCGGCCAGCTCTACGGTTCGGTCGCTGCCCGTGACGTGGTTGAAGTTCTGGCGGCGGAAGGCTTCAACATTGGCCGCAATCAGGTCGAGCTCAACACCCCGATCAAGTCGATCGGCCTGCACAAGGTGGTCATCCATCTTCATTCTGAAGTCGAAATCTCTGTTGAACTGAACGTTGCCCGTTCGGCTGAAGAAGCTGAGCGCCAGGCCAAGGGCGAGAGCCTCACCTCGGCTGACGCCATCTACGGCGTCGATGAAGATGCCCTGCGTCCGGAAGACTTCTTCAACCCGGACGAAGATCGCGACGGCGACGAAGCCTGATTCTTCGAAACGGCTGCCTATTGGAAACGCCCGGATTTTTCCGGGCGTTTTTTGTTGTCGCGACCTATGATGGTCCCTTGGCAAGGCGATTCGGCTGATGTCACTGTCAACTGGATTCCGAAGGTCATTGGGCTTTTTCCCTCGCCCTCCGAAGCGGCCTGTGAATCAGTGTGGGAAGTCCTCTGGAAGGCCCTCACGGCCTTTCGAAGATGTCGGCCTTCGCTATGGTGCGATCCAGATCAGGAAATGAACGGGTAGAATGATGAACGACGCAGCACGCAGGCTGAGCACGGTTCAACCGAGCGAGCCGCTTTATCGGGAAGCTCCCAACAACATTGAGGCCGAGCAGGCCCTTCTCGGCGCGATTCTCGTCAACAATGACGCCTATTACCGAGTTTCGGACTTCCTGAAGCCGGACCATCTTTTTGAGCCCCTGCATCGGAAGATCTTCGAGGTCGCCTCCGAAATCATCCGCATGGGAAAGATGGCCAACCCCGTCACGATCAAGACCTTCCTGCCGGCCGACCAGAAGGTTGGCGACATGACGGTTGCCCAGTATCTGGCGCGCTTGGCCTCCGAGGCGGTCACAATCATCAATGCCGAGGATTATGGGCGCGCTATCTATGATCTCGCGCTGCGTCGTGCGCTGATCCAGATCGGCGAGGATGTCGTCAACATCGCCTATGATGCTCCGCTCGACATGCCGCCGCAGGCGCAGATCGAGGATACGGAGCGCCGGCTCTTCGCGCTGGCCGAGACCGGTCGCTATGACGGCGGCTTCCAGTCCTTCAATGATGCGGTCGCGCAAGCGGTCGACATGGCGGGGGCAGCCTTTGAGCGCGATGGCAATCTGTCCGGCATTTCCACCGGCATCATGTCGCTCGACAGCAAGATGGGCGGCTTGCAGCGTTCCGACTTGATCGTGCTGGCTGGTCGCCCCGGCATGGGCAAGACCTCGCTGGCGACCAATATCGCCTGGAATATCGCGGCAGCCTATGAGCCGGAAGTCATGCCCGACGGGTCGTTCAAGGCCAAGAACGGCGGCGTTGTCGGGTTCTATTCGCTCGAAATGTCGTCCGAACAGCTCGCCACGCGTATCATGTCGGAGCAGACGGAGGTCTCCTCCTCCAAAATCCGCCGCGGCGACATTACCGAGCAGGAATTCGAGAAGCTGGTCGGCTTCAGCCAAACCATGCAAAAGGTACCGCTTTTCATCGACCAGACCGGCGGTATCTCGATTGCGCAGCTTTCAGCGCGTGCTCGCCGTCTCAAGCGTCAGCGCGGCCTTGATTGCCTCGTGGTGGACTATATCCAGTTGATGACGGGTTCCGGCAAATCCGGTGAGAACCGCGTTCAGGAGATCACCCAGATCACCACCGGCCTCAAGGCGCTCGGCAAGGAATTGAACGTTCCGATCATCGCGTTGTCACAGCTGTCGCGTGGTGTGGAAAGCCGCGAAGACAAGCGTCCCCAACTCTCGGACCTGCGCGAATCAGGCTCGATCGAGCAGGATGCCGACGTGGTGCTCTTCGTGTTCCGCGAGGAGTATTATGTGAAGAACCTTGAGCCACGTGACATGGGCGATCCGAAATATCCCGAATGGGAAGCGCTGATGGACAAGGTCAAGGGTACGGCAGATGTCATCATCGCCAAGCAGCGCCACGGACCGACCGGCACCGTCAAGCTCGCCTTCCAGTCGGAATTCACGCGTTTTGCCGATCTCGCCGATCCAAGCTTCATTCAGTATGAGGAACCATGATCGCCGCTGGTTGATCAAACCTCCATGCCCTTCAGCAAGCGGTCGGACATCGGCCCCGCCGCTGCCCGATGCGCTGCGTAGGGCTAGACGGAGCCATGTCGCGATCCGCGCCCGTTGCAGAACAAGGTGAACACCCGACACCATGGGCTCCACGTCGAATGACTTCCATTTGAAAATGAATGCCTCTAGGGTCGCCGCAATTTCAATCTGTTCATAACGCGGTTCTTGATGCATCCCCTGAATGACCTCACAGACGCCACCGAAGAGTTCCTGAGCGCGCCCTTGCGTCTCACCATTGATCTCGAAGCGATCGCCGAAAACTGGCGGATGATGGCGGCGCGTTCCGGCTCGGCACGGACGGCTGCCGTGGTCAAGGCCGATGCCTATGGGCTCGGGATCGAGGATGTTGGCGAGACGCTTTATGGCGCGGGGGTGCGGGATTTCTTTGTGGCGGTCCCCTCCGAGGGCGAGACGCTACGGATCTATGCACCGGAAGCGCGGATCTTTGTGCTTTCCGGTATCTGGCCCGGACAGGAAGCCACGTTCTTCAACAATGACCTCGTGCCGGTGATTGCCTCGGAGGAGCAGTTGGCCTTCTGGATGGCGACAAGCGCCGAACGCGGCGATCACCCTTGCGCGCTCCATGTCGACACCGGCTTCAACCGGCTCGGACTGTCGATGCGCGAGGCTGTGGAACTCGCAAGCGATGTATCGCGGCCTGCAAGTTTCTCACCCGTTCTGGTGATGAGCCATCTGGCGTGCGGCGATGATCCACAAGCCTCGATGAACCAGGCTCAACTTCAATCTTTTCAGGAAGTCGCTGCAGCTTTTGAAGGTATTGATGCAAGTCTTTCCGCGTCCGGTGGGATCGGCCTGGGGTCGGATTATCATTTCGAGATGACCCGACCCGGTATTGCGCTCTATGGCGGATTGGCGACAACGAATGGGACCCCCGCATCCTTGACTGTGGCCAAGGCGGAGGCGCGTATTCTGCAAATACGCGAGGCAAAGGCCGGAGACACCGTCAGCTATGGTGCGGCCTGCAAACTCGACCGCGACAGCCGCCTGGCCGTTGCAGCCGTTGGCTATGCCGATGGTTATCTACGCAATCTGTCGGGCCATGGCGTTGCGCTGCGTGAGCCCCTGCCCGTTGGTGCCTCCGGCTTTGTTGCCGGTCAGCGGGTTCCGGTTCTTGGACGGGTCACGATGGACCAGACCATTTTCGATGTTACCGACCTCCCGACAGATTCGGTCACTGCCGGCGATTACATCGAATTGTTCGGACCGAATATTTCGGTGAATGAGCTCGCCGAAGCCGCTGGCACGATCAGCTATGAGATCCTCACCAGCCTCGGGCTGCGCTATGAGCGGCGCTATCTCTAAGCCTGCATTCCGCGTCCCGGTCTTGCCTTTGATCCGCTGATCGCTTACCTGATCGAGGCATATTCACCATTTGTTCTCGCTCGAGAACCCAGGGAGATGCCGCGATGGCCAAGGTGCGCACCCAATTTGTCTGCCAGAACTGCGGCACGGTCCATTCCCGCTGGGCCGGCAAATGCGACGGTTGCGGCGAGTGGAACACCATCGTCGAGGAAGATCCCATGGGCGGGATTGGTGGCGGTCCCGGCAAGACCCCGAAGAAGGGGCGGCCCGTCACGCTGACTTCGCTCTCCGGCGAGATCGAGGAAGCGCCACGTATCCCGACCGGCATGGGAGAACTGGACCGGGCAACGGGTGGCGGTTTCGTTCGCGGCTCAGCCGTGTTGATCGGTGGCGATCCGGGCATTGGAAAATCAACGCTTCTGATGCAGGCAGCAGCCGCTCTTTCCCGCAAGGGGCATCGGATCATCTATGTGTCAGGCGAAGAGGCGGTCGCGCAGGTTCGACTGCGGGCCCAGCGGCTCGGTGCTGCCGAGACGGATGTGCTGCTTGCCGCGGAAACCAATGTCGAGGACATTCTCGCTACCATTTCCGAGGGCAAGCGTCCCGATCTCATCATCATTGATTCGATCCAGACGCTCTGGAGTGATACCGCTGATTCGGCACCCGGCACCGTGACGCAGGTTAGAACGGGCGTTCAGGCGATGATCCGCTTTGCCAAACAGACGGGCGCGACCATGGTGCTTGTTGGCCACGTGACCAAGGAAGGCCAGATCGCGGGCCCCCGCGTCGTCGAGCATATGGTGGATGCGGTGCTCTATTTCGAAGGGGATCGCGGGCATCACTATCGTATCCTGCGCACCGTCAAGAACCGCTTCGGCCCCACCGACGAAATCGGTGTATTCGAAATGTCGGACAAGGGACTGCGTGAAGTGGCCAATCCTTCCGAGCTATTTCTCGGTGAACGCAATGAAAAGGCGCCAGGTGCGGCCGTCTTTGCCGGAATTGAAGGGACGCGACCGGTTCTGGTCGAGGTGCAGGCGCTGGTCGCACCGACATCGCTTGGAACACCAAGGCGCGCGATTGTTGGCTGGGACTCCTCACGCCTTGCGATGATCCTTGCCGTACTTGAGGCGCATTGCGGTGTAAGGCTCGGTCAACACGACGTTTATCTGAACGTGGCCGGTGGCTATCGGATCAGTGAACCGGCGGCCGATATGGCGGTTGCTTCCGCACTCGTTTCGTCGCTTGCCGGTCTTGCCCTTCCGGCGGATTGCGTCTATTTCGGCGAGGTCAGCCTGTCAGGGGCCGTACGCCCCGTGGCGCATACGGCTCAGAGGCTGAAAGAGGCGGAAAAACTCGGTTTCTCCGCCGCTGTCCTACCGGCCCTTTCTCCGGACCTTCCAAAGGGTGCGGGGGGCAAATGGCGGGAGGTGGAAAGCCTTCCCGATCTCGTGGCGCAGATTGCCGGTTCCCGGCTCAAGGCGCGCCAGGATCAGGGAGAGGATTGACCCTTCCGACGCGCATTGGGCGTGCCGGTGATACTGCGGCGACTATTGTGCCTGTGTGAGCAGGCAGATTTTGGAGTTGGTATTAATGCCCATCACAATTTTCGACGGTATCGTCATCGGCGTCGTTCTGTTTTCTGCGGTGCTGGCGATGGTTCGTGGCTTCTCCCGCGAAGTTCTTTCGATCGCGAGCTGGGCGGGTTCGGTTGCCGCGGCCTATTATTTCTATCCATTGCTCGTTCCCTTCATCAAGAACTACACGACCGATGACCGGATCGCGATGGCCGGATCGGCAGCGATCATCTTCTTCATTGCGCTCATCGTCATTTCCTTCATCACCTCGCGCATTGCCGACTTCATCATCGACAGCCGGATCGGCGCACTGGACCGCACCCTCGGCTTCCTTTTCGGTGCGGCACGCGGCCTGCTGCTGCTTGTCGTGGCCGTTGCCTTCTGGAACTGGCTGATCGACGTTCGCCAGCGCCCGGACTGGGTCAACAACGCCAAGACCAAGCCCTTCCTCGATACCCTGGTGCTGAAGCTTGAGGCGGTGCTGCCGCAGGACATCGAGCCGCAGATCCGAGCCCGCATCCTGGGAAGAGGTGACGAAGAAGCCGCACCGGGAGAAGACGGCGCAGCTGCCCCGAATGAGGAAGCACCGGCCGCGAGCAACTAAGCGGCACGCGGATCTTCGAAGCAGGTCCGAGATAGAATTCCCCTATGCCGCCGGATCGGGACAGACCGGCGGCTTGGCTGTTAAAGGCTCAGCACAAGCAACTGTCCCCGGAGCAAAGGCACACCGCCATGAACCACCTCATCCCATCCGACGTTGTGTACGATCGTGAGGAAGACAAGCTTCATGAAGAATGCGGCGTTTTCGGCATATTGGGCCATCCCGATGCCGCGACGCTGACGGCACTTGGCCTGCATGCCCTGCAGCATCGTGGCCAGGAAGCTGCCGGTATCGTTTCCTTCGATGGCCGCCAGTTCTATACGGAAAAGCGCATGGGGCTGGTCGGCGACCACTATACCGACCCCGCAACGCTTGCAAAGCTCCCGGGCTCCATGGCCATTGGCCACACGCGTTACTCCACGACAGGCGAGGTTGCGCTGCGCAATGTGCAACCGCTCTTTGCCGAACTGGAGGAAGGTGGCATCGCGGTCGCCCATAACGGCAACTTCACCAATGGCCTGACCCTTCGTCGCCAGATCATTGCCACTGGCGCCATCTGTCAGTCGACCTCCGATACCGAGGTCGTGCTGCACCTGATTGCCCGCTCCAGGCATGCCTCAACGGCAGACCGCTTCATTGATGCCATCCGGCAGATGGAGGGTGGCTATGCAATGATCGCGCTGACCCGCACCAAGCTGATTGCCGCACGCGACCCGATCGGTATCCGCCCTCTCGTCATGGGGGAACTGGACGGCAAGCCGATCTTCTGCTCGGAAACCTGCGCGCTCGACATCATCGGTGCGAAATTCGTGCGCGACGTCAAGAATGGCGAAGTGATCATCTGCGAAATCCAGCCGGACGGATCGATCACGATTGATTCGCGCATGCCGGCCCGGCCACAGCCCGAGCGGCTGTGCCTGTTTGAATATGTCTATTTTGCACGTCCGGATTCCGTTGTCGGTGGACGCAATGTCTATACGACCCGCAAGAATGCCGGGATGAACCTCGCAATCGAGGCACCGGTCGAAGGCGACGTTGTCGTGCCCGTGCCGGATGGTGGCACACCGGCAGCGCTTGGCTATGCCCAGCAGAGCGGCATTCCGTTCGAATACGGCATCATCCGCAACCATTATGTCGGACGGACCTTCATCGAGCCGACGCAGCAGATCCGCGCCTTCGGCGTCAAGCTCAAGCATTCGGCCAACCGGGCGATGATCGAGGGCAAGCGGGTCATTCTGGTCGATGATTCGATCGTGCGCGGCACGACGTCCTTGAAGATCGTGCAGATGATCCGCGATGCGGGCGCCAAGGAGGTGCATATCCGTGTCGCCAGCCCGATGATCTTCCACCCCGACTTTTACGGGATCGATACGCCGCACAAGGACAAGCTGCTGGCCAACCAGTATTCGGGCGAGGAAGCCATGGCGAAGTTCATCGGGGCCGATTCGCTCGCTTTCCTGTCGATTGACGGCCTTTACAAGGCCGTCGGCGGCGCCGTTCGCGATCCAGCCAATCCACAATTCACGGATCACTATTTCACCGGCGACTACCCGACGCGCCTTCTCGACAAGGAAGGTGAGCGGGTCGGACGCAAGGACTCCATGCTCGCTGCCAACGGCTGAGCCAAAGGACGACAGGAATGACCATGAGCAACGACAGCAACGACCGCCCGGACCTGACCGGACGCCTGGCACTCGTGACCGGCGCATCGCGCGGCATCGGTTTCTTCACGGCACTGGAACTCGCCAAGGCGGGTGCGCATGTGATTGCCTGTGCGAGAACCGTGGGTGGTCTTGAGGAGCTTGACGACGCCATTCAGGCGGCCGGCGGCTCTGCAACTCTCGTTCCCTTCGACCTTGCGGACATGGCTGCAATCGACCAGCTTGGCGGGCACATCTTCGAGCGCTGGGGCAAGCTGGACATCGCAGTTCTGAATGCCGGCGTGCTTGGGGTGATCTCTCCGATCGGGCATGTCGAGGCCAAGGTGTTCGACAAGGTCATGACAATCAATGTCACGGCCACCTGGCGCCTGATCCGCTCGCTGGAGCCCCTGCTCATCAAGTCGGATCAGGGGCGTGCGCTGATCCTGTCATCGGGCGCCGCCCACAAGTGCCGCCCCTTCTGGGGCCCCTATTCCGCGTCCAAGGCTGCCGTCGAAGCGCTCGCCCGCACCTGGGCCGGGGAAACGCAGCGCCTGCCGCTACGCGTTCTTTCGGTTGATCCGGGTGCCACCCGCACCGCCATGCGCGCCCAGGCCATGCCGGGGGAAAACCCCGAAACCTTGCCCCACCCTTCAGAAGTTGCCGCCAAGCTTGTTGCGCTCGTTGGACCGGCCCAGACGGAAACAGGCAAGCTCTATCAGGTCCGCGAGGGCAAGATGGTCGACTACAGGATGCCGGAATAACGCCACGGTACCCCCGGCGGCGGCCTAGATCGACCAGTTCGCGGATGCTTGCATGTCTACCAGAGATTTCGCTGCCTATGCCTATCTGTCTCTGGCCTGGGGACTGTCCTTCCTGCTGCTCTTGCACGTCGTCGATGCCTTCGGCTGGATCGGTGCGGTAACCTTTCGCTGCTTCATTGCCGGCGCCCTGCTCTACACCATAGCGCGGCTGATGCGGCGCAGGCTCGATTTCAGTGCAGGCTGGCTCCCCTTTTCAGTCGTCGGTTCGACAACTGTGGCAGGTCAATTGATCGGTCTTTCCTATGCGACGCCATTGATCGGAACGGCGATGGCTGCGATCTTTGTTGCCTCGATCCCGCTCTTTTCCATGGTCATTGCGCAGGTCTGGGGCCTTGAGCGCATAACGCCCGCGCGCGTGCTTGGGCTTGTCCTTGGCACGATCGGTATCGTCATGCTGGTCGGTTTTCCTGCGGTGCCTATGACTGCGACCTTCCTGATCGGCTGCGCGGCCATGATCGGTTCGACCTTTTCTGCGGCGTTCGGCAGCAATTATGCCAGCAGATACCTGAGCGGCACCGGTCCCTGGGAGGTGACAATCGGCTCATTTGTCGCCGGAGGCCTTCTGACGCTGCCGCTTTTGTGGCTCGTCCCGGTCCCCGGCACGCCCGCGGCAATCGACTATCTCTATCTCGTAGCGCTTGCCGCGCTGATGAGCGCCCTGACCTATGTACTTTACTTCGGTCTGGTGAAAAGCATCGGCGCGACGGCTGCGATCAGCGTCGAGTTTGTCGTTACGGTTGTTGCCGTTGCCGTTGGCGCCCTTGTGCTGGACGAAGCCTTGACAATGATACAGCTCGCAGGAGGCGGAGTGATCATTCTCGGCTGCGGACTGGTTCTCGGGCTGATCGGCCTGCCGGTCCCCGCGAGCCGACGGGGATAGCACCTCGATGGCGCGTCATCCTGCCAGCTTGGCAGCTTCACATCTTGTTTCCAAAGACGGCTTGGCCGCTTCGCCAGTGAGCTGGAGGAGGCTGACCGGCTCATAGAAACGCACGCAATTGCGTCCATCGGCTTTTTGCCCGGTAAAGTGCTGCATCCGCCATGGCCAGCAGTTGATCCAGCCCGACCGCTGTTTGTGACTTTTCCGAGACCCCGATACTGACGGTCACCTGCCGCAGGCTCGTCTCTGGAAACCGTATGGCTGAGGTCTCCGTCCGCAAGAGATCGGCAACGACTGCTGCATCGCTCGCTGTCTTGCAAGGCATGAGACAGGCGAATTCTTCGCCGCCAATGCGTGCAAAGAGCCAGTCGGCCTCTAGCTTCTGCTCAATGACCCGCGAGAAACGGCGCAGAACCTCGTCGCCCATCGCATGACCGTGATTGTCATTCACGGCCTTGAAGTGATCGATGTCGAACAGGAGCAGCGCCACCGGTTCCGACCGGCGCAGCATGGTCTCTGCCCTGGTGACAAAATTGCGCCGATTGGGGAGATTGGTCAGTGGATCGAGCTCGGACGCAAGGCGGTGTATCCGCTCGGCGCGCTCCATCGCCAGAATGAGCACGGAAAGGATGGTCAGCACAACCAGGAAGGTATTCACCAGCGAAGACAGGACAAACCAACCGGCGAATTCGTTGGGCGCCGGATAAGCTGGGGACACGAAAACGGCAAGGGGGGCTGCTGACAGCCACATCAACGAGCGCAGACTATGAAGCACTGTTGCCAGCCCGCGCGTAGGCAGAGGCTCTGCGATGCGACCGATCCAGACCTGTCGAGCGCTGAGCATCGAATAGGTTCCCAGGATCGCCGCAATGATCACTGTTCGCATGATCTGGGATTCATGAACCAGCGGCAACAGATTGAGAACCCACCAAAGCAGGGCCCCGACCGAGGCGTGGAAATAGTTTGGACGATGACCGTCAAACACCGCCTGTGCCTGCCAGACGAGCCCGAGGGACAGCGCTGCCAGACCAAGCCCGAATCCCGAAGCAAAACCGAGAGGAAGCCATCCGCGCAAGATCTGCAAAAAGGTTGAGACGCATCCAAGACCGGAAGCCAGCAGAAGCATCGTCAACAGAAGGCTGTCGCGCCGTCGAAACCACATGAGCCCCAGGATCAGGGTCGCAATAAGGGTCGAACCTGTGTGCATGACCATGATGGTCGGTAAATGCAGGAATGATTCCATGCTGGGCAGGTCCGCTATAACCTTAAATATATCTCAACCTATAGCTTAGGATGTTGAGATTGGATTAAAGCCAGCGAAAGCGCGGATTGTGGTTGATCACTTTTCAAGACAGTTCGATCCCGCCGGTCGCAGTTTCACCGCCCTGCCCCATGGACCAATTGTGGCAGGACCGAACTTTCAGCCGCAGTCCACCCTTCCCAGCCACTGCGACAAAGCTTTATAGAAACTGCAGATCCAGCCGGAGACTCACCGATGATGAAGCCTTCCTTTCTCGCCATGACTGCATTTCTGCTTGCGCAACCGGTCTTGGCCGACGACCTCGCAGCGTTGAGCACGACCGCAATGGCCATCACGGGCGACATCAAATTCGATGATTTCGAAATCGTCTTTGAAAACGGCGAGAAGCTGGCCTTCGACGCACTGGTTGCAGATCGTTTCATTGCGGACGGTCAAAGCGTACCCGCATCCGTCTACAGTGTCGCGCCATCAGCGGCACCCGAACTGCTGAATGGCAACAGGCTCTGCGGCAACGAGCCGGTTACCTTCCTCGCAAGCTGGATCGACGGTGATGTCACCGCCATTGCCGTCTTCGACACGCCGGAACAGCCGGAGAGCGACGCAACCATGTGCGCGCTCTACACCTATGTCTATCCGTGAGGCGGATCACCGGGCATCTGCCGCCCCTTGACCAAATTCGCGACCCGCGCCATAACAGCGCCCATGAAAACGAGCCTCTGCATCATTTGCGGGATCATTATTCGCTAGCGCATTCGCTGGCCTGGCCGTTTTCGTCTCCTGCATAGCCCCAGATGACAAACGACCCGGTCCAGCCGGGTCAATCATTCTGGGAGTTTCACATGGCCGGCGGCCTCAAGCTTTACAACACGCTCACACGCGAGAAGGTCGACTTCGAGCCGATCGATCCCGACAATGTGCGCCTGTATGTCTGCGGCCCGACGGTCTATGACTTCGCCCATATCGGCAATGCGCGCCCCGTCATCGTCTTCGACGTGCTCTACCGGCTGCTGCGCCATACCTATGGCGCCGACAAGGTCACTTACGTTCGCAACATCACCGACGTAGACGACAAGATCAACGCGCGCGCGTTGCGCGATTTCGGCAGCCAGATCGCCGATGGCTCGATGAGCCTCAACGACGCCATCCGCGCCGTGACCGGCAAGACCGAGAGCCAGTTCCACGAGGATGTGGCATCCCTCGGCTGCCTGAAGCCGACCGTCGAGCCGCGCGCCACCGACAACATTCCGCAGATGATTACGATCATCCAGCGGCTGCTCGACTTGGGGCATGCCTATGTCGCCAGTGGTTCCGAGGGGCATGAGGTGCTGTTTTCCACCGCCTCGATGGCCGATTACGGCATGCTGTCGAAGCGCAAGCTGGAGGACCAGCAGGCCGGTGCGCGCGTCGCTGTCGAAAGCCACAAGATGAACCCGGCCGATTTCGTGCTGTGGAAGCAGTCGGCCGATACCGAGCCAGGCTGGCCGGCGCATTTCACCTTCGAAGGCAAGACCCATGCAATCTTCGGCCGGCCCGGCTGGCATATCGAATGCTCTGCCATGTCCGACCGCTATCTCTGGGAAGAGATCAAGGATCGTCTCTCGCCGGCGGCCAAGTCCAAGCCGCACCAGTTCGACATCCATGGCGGCGGGCTGGACCTGATCTTCCCGCACCACGAAAACGAGATCGCCCAGTCCTGCTGCGCCTTCGACCGTGACCTGATGGCGACGGTGTGGATGCATAACGGCTTCCTGCAGGTCGAGGGTCGCAAGATGTCGAAGTCGGAAGGGAATTTCGTCACGATCAACGAGCTCTTGGCGACGGAGACATTCGGCGGACGGACATGGCCGGGCGAGGTGCTGCGGCTTGCGATGCTGATGACGCATTACCGCGAGCCGATTGATTTTTCGGTGAAGAGGTTGGAGGAGGCGGAGCGTCTGCTGGCGAAATGGCCGGCGGGCGATGCCGGCGAGACCGCCCCGGATGCAGCCGTTGTGGAAGCCCTCTCCGACGACCTGAACACGGTTGCTGCCGTTCAGGCGGTCCATGCACTCGCCCAGGCGGCGAATGCGGATCCGTCGAAGCTGCCGCTGTTCGTCGCCTCGGCGGCTTTGCTCGGTGTGGCTCCGAAGAAGGCGGAGGTGAGCGACGACCTCTCCGCCGCCGTCCAGGCGCTGGTCGACATGCGGCTCGAAATGCTCAAGGCCAGGAACTTTGCCGAAGCCGACAAGATCCGCGATGACCTTGCCGCCAAGGGCATCCAGCTGAAGGACGGCAAGGACAAGGAGACCGGCGAGCGGGTGACGACCTGGGAGGTCAAGCGGTAGTTGCTTGAGAGAAGCGGGTGGCATATGCTTGGCATATGCCACAAACGGAGGCGCGAATGGAACTGGAAAGGCATGTCCGTATCTTCAAGAACGGTCGCAACCGCGCCGTCCGGATTCCCGTGGAGTTCGACTTCCCGGGCGACGAGGTGATCATGCGCAAGGAAGGCGACAAGATCACCCTGGAACCTGTCAAGAAAAAGCAGGAGAGCCTGATCGGGTGGCTTCGTCGTCAGGGACCCCTCGATGAAGACTTCGAATTTGACCTCCGCGAAGCACCGGCACGGGACGTCGACCTGTGAACACGCCCCGCTACATGCTCGACACCAACATCGTTTCGGACCTTATCCGGAACCCGCACGGCGCTGCCGCGGCGATGGTGGAGCGTGCCGGCGATGACCAGATCTCCATCAGTGCGATTGTCGCGTCGGAACTGCGCTTCGGCATCCTCAAACGGAATTCCGAGCGACTGACTTATCTGGTCGAGTCCATTCTCGATCGCATCGCAATCCTGCCCTACGAGGACAAGGAGGCGTCGCATTTTGCCGAAATCCGCCACGACCTCGAACGTATCGGCCAACCGATCGGCACGACCGATCTTTTCATCGCCGCCCATGCGCGCTCGCTTGATGTCACCCTGGTGACCGGGAATGTCCGCGAGTTCGGTCGGGTGCCGGGCCTGAAGGTCGAGAACTGGCTGGAGGAAACCCCATGACCCCCGCCCTCATCCACACCGGCGGCTGCCAATGTGGCGCGGTCCGCTTTCGCATGCAGGGCCAGCCGAAGGATGTTTCCGTCTGCCATTGCCGGATGTGCCAGAAGGCCTTCGGGGCTTACTATGCGCCGCTTGTTGCCGTCGGCGATGCCGAGGTCAGCTGGACCAGGGGGCAGCCGAAGCGTTTTGCCTCCTCCAATTTCGTCAAGCGCGGCTTCTGTGGCGATTGCGGCACACCGCTCACCTATGAGGCACCGGACGGGCTGTCGCTCGCGGCCGGCGCATTTGACGATCCCTCGCGGCTTCCGCCAGTGATCCAGTTCGGGGTCGAGTGCAAGCTCCCATTCGTTGACGCCATCCCTGCTTTGCCTGCGCACGCGACACTGGATGATCTCGTGGACGCGCCTTTCCTGCCGGATGTCGTGTCCTACCAGCATCCGGACCGGGACACGGAGCAGTGGCCGGAGGCGAAGCCATGACGCAGCCGAACCCGAATACGAAGATGCCGAAATGGCTGCTTTACGGGCTGATCGCCAAAGGCGTCCTGATCGCTGCGGTGATCATCGGCGTCACCGTTTATGTGACGATGTAACTAGGACGTCGAGATGAGTGAAATCGAGAGTGGTGGCTGTCAGTGCGGGGCGATCCGGTTCCAGGCGTCGAAGCTTGGGCGCCCCTCGATCTGCCATTGTCGCATGTGCCAGAAGCAGTTCGGCTCCTTTTTCGGCGCCTTTGTCAGTGCCGACCAGGCGCATCTGACCTGGACGCGCGGGCAGCCCATGCTTTACCGCTCGTCCGCGAAGGTTAAGCGCGGCTTCTGCGCCAAATGCGGGACGCCGCTCACCTATCAGCACCCTGATGGTGTCGAACTTGCCATCGGCGCCTTCGACCATCCGGAGCGTTTCGAGCCGCAGGTTCAGGTGAACCACCACCAGCGCCTTCCCTGGATCGACCATCTCTTCGAAAAGCCCGCCTTTACCAGCCCCGCGATGGAGGAATTCTTCGCTTCGGTCGAGAGCTTCCAGCATCCCGACCACGATACGCCCGTATGGCCGCCGGAGGATGATCAATGACCCGTCAGGTGCATTCGGGCGGCTGCCAGTGCGGCGCGATCCGCTACAAGATATCAGGCGAACTCGGCTATCCGCATATCTGCCACTGCCGCATGTGCCAGAAGGCGAGCGGCAATTTCTTCATGGCGCTGGCCGGCTCGCGCCAGGAGGATTTCCTCTTGATGCGCGGCGAACCCAGCTGGTTCCAGTCGTCTGATCCTTGCGGGCGCGGCTTCTGCAAGGACTGCGGCACGCCGCTTTTCTTCCGCACCAAGGGTTCGCCCTATATCAGCGTGACAATCGGCAGCCTCGACAAGCCTGAAATGGCCGAGCCCATCTCGCAGGATGGTGTCGAAAGCCGGGTGCCTTACTTCGACAAACTCTTCGGCCTGCCGGAAAAGCAGACCGACCGCTCGGATCTTCCGGCGGGCAATGCGGGGATCGCCGCCACCTCGCGGCAGCATCCCGATCACGATACGGTGGCCTGTCCACCGAAGAGGACATGACATGACGACGGAATTGCGCGGCTTCTATCCCGAAATCGAACCCTTCGAGACCGGCATGCTCGATGTCGGCGACGGGCATCAGATCTATTGGGAGCGTTTCGGCACCAAGGGTGCCAAGCCCGCCGTCTTCCTGCATGGCGGCCCGGGCGGCGCAACCAGCCCGTCGCATCGCCGCCTCTTCGATCCCGCGCTTTACGACGTGATCCTGTTCGACCAGCGCGGCTGCGGCAAATCCACGCCGCATGCCTCGATCGAGGCCAACACAACGTGGCACCTGGTCGCCGACATAGAGCGGTTGCGTCAGATGATTGGCGCAGAAAAATGGCTCGTCTTCGGCGGCTCCTGGGGCTCGACGCTGGCGCTCGCCTATGCCGAAACCCATCCGGAGCATGTCTCCGAACTCGTGCTGCGCGGCATCTACACGCTGACCAGGGCCGAGCTTGACTGGTACTACCAGTTTGGCGTCTCCGAGATGTTCCCCGACAAGTGGGAGCGTTTTTGCGCACCGATCCCGGAGAATGAGCGGCACGAGATGATGGCGGCCTATCGCCGCCGGCTGACCGGCACCGACCGCGAGGAACAGCTACGCTGCGCGGTGGCCTGGAGCTCCTGGGAAGGCGAGACGATCACGCTTCTGCCGAACCCTGACTATTCCGACCACTTCTATGACCCGGAATTCGCCTTGGCCTTCGCCCGCATCGAAAACCACTTCTTCGTCCATGCCGGCTGGCTGGAGGAAGGGCAGCTCTTGCGCGATGCCTACAAACTGAAGGATATCCCAGGCGTGATCATCCACGGCCGCTATGACATGCCCTGCCCCGCCAAGTATGCCTGGGCTTTGCACAAGGCCTGGCCGAAGGCGGATTTCCACCTGATCGAGGGCGCAGGGCACGCCTATCTCGAGCCTGGTATCCTCGACCAGCTGATCCGGGCGACGGATCGGTTTGCGGGGAAGAATTGAATATGAGAATTGCCCCTCACCCTACCCTCTCCCCGCAGGCGGGGAGAGGGAGTGAAGGCGGCGCCGTTTCGGCCTTCTCCCCGCGCGCGGGGAGAAGGTGGCGGCAGCCGGATGAGGGGCAGACATCACCGAGTTGCCTGAGGACAACAGCATGACACGCGAAAAGATCACCCTGTTCGATACGACGCTCCGTGACGGCCAGCAGACGCCGGGGATCGATTTCTCCGTCGAGGACAAGATCGCGATCGCGGCGATGCTGGATGATTTCGGCTTCGACTATGTCGAGGGCGGTTATCCCGGGGCGAACCCGACGGACACGACATTCTTTTCCAGGAAGCGCACGAAACAGGCAGGCTTCGTCGCCTTCGGCATGACCAAGCGTGCCGGCGTCTCCGCCTCCAACGATCCGGGGCTGACCCAATTGCTGCAGGCCAAGGCGGACGCCATCTGCCTCGTGGCCAAGAGCTGGGACTATCATGTGACGGTGGCGCTCGGCTGCACCAATGAGGAAAACCTCGAAAGCATCCGCGATAGCGTCAAGGCCGTCGTCCAATCGGGCAAGACGGCGATGGTCGATTGCGAGCATTTCTTCGATGGCTACAAGGCCAATCCAAACTATGCGATTGCCTGCGCGAAGGAGGCTTACGAGGCCGGCGCCCGCTGGGTCGTGCTCTGCGACACCAATGGCGGCACGCAGCCGCCTGAGATCCGCGAGGTCGTTTCCGCCGTTATCGCCTCCGGCATTCCCGGTTCCTCGCTCGGCATCCATGCGCATAACGACACCGGCCAGGCGGTCGCCAATTCGCTCGCCGCCGTCGAGGCCGGCGTGCGGCAGATCCAGGGCACGCTGAACGGGATTGGCGAACGCTGCGGCAATGCCGATCTCGTCACGATCATCCCGACGCTCTGTCTGAAAGAAACCTATGCGTCGCGCTTCGAGACGTCGATCGACCGGGAAAAGCTCGTCGGTCTCACCCGTCTGTCGCGCGCCTTCGACGAGCTTCTGAACCGTTCGCCGAACCACCAATCGCCTTACGTCGGTGGCTCGGCCTTTGCCACCAAGGCCGGCATCCATGCCTCGGCGCTTCTGAAAGACCCGAAGACCTACGAGCATGTCGAACCGGAAACAGTCGGCAATTTCCGCAAGGTGATGGTGTCCGATCAGGGCGGCAAGGCCAACTTCCTCAACGAGTTGAAGCGCCGCGGCATCCGGGTCGCCAAGGACGATCCGAAGCTCGACACGCTGATCTCCGTCGTCAAGGAACGCGAGGCCTCGGGCTATGCCTATGAGGGCGCGGATGCGAGCTTCGAGCTCTTGGCGCTGAAGACGCTCGGCACGGTGCCGGAGTTCTTTGCCGTCGAAAGTTTTCGCGTGATGGTCGAGCGGCGTTTCGACAGTCATGGCCGACTGAAGACGGTATCTGAAGCCGTGGTGAAGGTGCTGGTTGACGGCGAGACCGTGATGTCGGTCGCGGAAGGTGACGGCCCGGTCAACGCGCTCGACATCGCGCTGCGCAAGGATCTCGGCAAGTATCAGGCCGAAATCCTCGATCTGGAACTCGCCGACTACAAGGTGCGGATCCTCAATGGCGGCACCGAGGCGATCACGCGCGTCTTGATCGAATCCACCGATGCGACGGGCGCCCGCTGGTGGACGGTCGGCGTCTCCGAAAACATCATCGACGCATCCTTCCAGGCGCTGATGGACAGTATCGTCTACAAGCTGATGAAGAACCGGGAATTGGCCGGACAGATCGCAGCCGAATAGGTTCGGCCGGCAGCCATTGATCGCGCTCAGTGAAGCATGCTTCACCGAAATGAATTTGCGCCTGCAACCTTGCGGGCGTAAGCCCGTTTCCAAGCAGAACAAAAGATTAGGAAACACCATGGCCGATGTCCCCGCTCCCGCCGAAAACCGGGACACTCTCAACGGCTTCCTGTTTGCGCTTTCCGCCTATCTGCTCTGGGGCTTCCTGCCCTTCTACATGAAGGCGATTGCGCATATCTCGCCAGCCGAGGTCATTGCGCACCGCATTCTCTGGTCTGTGCCGATTGCCGGACTGCTGCTGATCATCCTGAAGCGCACCGATGATTTGAAGAAAGCCATCCGCAACCCGCGCATGCTCGGCATGGCCGCAGTTACGGCCATCCTGATCAGTATCAATTGGGGGATCTATGTCTGGGCCATCGGTGCCGGTCGGGCGCTCGATACCGCGCTCGGCTATTTCATCAATCCGCTGTTTTCGATCTTCCTTGGTGCCGTCCTTCTGAAAGAGAAGCTAAAACCAGCCCAGCTGGCCGCGCTCGGCCTGGTGATCATTGCCGTTTTGATCCTGACGGTGAGTGGCGGCGGCCTGCCAATCGTGGCGCTCGGCCTCACCTTCTCCTGGGGCTTTTATGCCTTTTTCCGCAAAACCCTGCCGATCGGCCCTAACCAGGGTTTCCTGCTTGAGGTGCTGCTCCTGTCGCCAATCGCTCTCGGTTACCTGGTCTATCTCAATTTTCAGGGCCAGGGGCATTTCCTGACGGGCAATGGCACCGATACCGCGCTGCTGATCGGTTGCGGCGTCGTCACTGCCGTACCTCTGATCCTTTACGCCAATGGTGCCAAGCTGCTTCGGCTTTCGACCATCGGCATCATGCAGTACATTCCGCCATCGATGATCTTCATCATTGCCGTCTTCGTGTTCAACGAACCCTTTGACACGGCGCGGGCGATTGCCTTTCCGCTCATTTGGGTGGCTCTGGTGATCTACACCCTGCCTATGCTCCGCCGGCGCTGAACAGCCGAGCACCTCAGAGGATCAAAGCCGGGCGATGACGTCCTGCTCGCCCTCAGGGCTGTCGATGTCAGCCCAGCGCTGCATGATCTGCGGGATTATGTCCGCCACGTTGTCAATCACCAGAGGTTTGACCTTGTGTGCCGTGTGAATGAAGCCTGCATCGGCCATATGATCGATCAGTTCGAGCATGGGCTGCCAGAACTGATTCACGTTGGCAAAAACCATCGGCTTTTCATGGCGCCCAAGCTGCGCCCAGGTCATGATCTCGACGATCTCTTCCAGCGTCCCGATGCCACCCGGCAGGGTAACAAAGGCATCGGCGCGCTCGAACATGGTATGTTTGCGCTGGTGCATGTCCTCGGTGATGATCAACTCGCTCAACTGACCGAGGGAATGGCGGGTTGCTTCCATATCGACAAGGAATTGCGGTATGATGCCCGTCACCTGCCCGCCGGCGGAAAGCACGCCGGAAGCGACGGCACCCATAATACCTTTCGTGCCGCCGCCATAGACAAGACGCAGGCCGTTTTCGGCAATCGCGCGGCCCAGTTCGCGACCGGCATTCATGAAGACGGGGTCACGTCCCGGCTGGGAGCCGCAATAGACGCAAACGGATCGAATCGGAGATTTCGGTGTGCTCATGCTGGCAAACAACTACGCAGGTGCAGCAAGGTCAACAAAATTGGCAGATAACCGCGCCGTTCATCGATCGATTGTGATGGGAGCGCTTGTCCCTGAGGCCTTAAAACGCTAGCAATCTCAAGGGATATTGCGGGTTGAGCGTCTGGAGACGACAGATGATGAAGAACCGGGCCATCTGGCTTGTGCTGATAGTGTTTGCGATTGCGACCATGCTGATGGTGTTTTTCGTAATGCCACGGCTTTCGCAGGATGCGGCGGCTCCGCTGACTGCGGCTGGTGATGCTGCGACAAATGCAGCGGCGGAGGTTGCAGGTGTGGCAGACAAGGTCGGGCGCAATCTGGCGGAGGGTGCCGCCGAAAAGATGGACCGTCTGAGAGCGGAAGCCGACGCTGCCCTCACGAGCATGGAAGGCCTGTTTGCGGAGGGACGCATGCCGGGCGTCGAGGCCTATAGCGCAGCGAAGGCCTTGGCTCAGGGCGCCATGGCTGCTGCTGCCCAGATAGAAATACCCCAGGGTCTGGACGAGGCGATGACTGCGTCCCTTGCGAAGCTTCGCGAGGATGCAGCACGCACTCTGACCTTGATCGAGGCTCTGCCTGCCGACCCGGCAAAAGCCGTTGCCATGATTGCCAATCTAAGACAGGCCTTCATGGGCAATGAGGTTGTCGCACAGGCTCCTGCTCCGGCTGCTGATACCCGCATCACACCACGTTTCGACATTCTGCGCGTCGAGCCAGATGGCTCGACGGTGATTGCCGGCAATGCGGCTCCCGGATCGAAAGTCGAAATCATCAATGGCGACACTGTCATTGCATCGCTCACCGTCGACGGAAGCGGCGATTTTGCAGCCATTCTCGACAATCCGCTTCCCGCCGGCGACTATCAGTTGCAGATTCGTGCGACAGGTGAAGACGGAAACACGGTGACCTCCGAAGAGGTGGCAACCGTGTCCGTCCCCGAAGGCGGACAAGGCGAACTTCTGGCCATTGTCTCCAAACCGGGTGAAGCAAGCCGGTTGATCACATTGCCGACCGCACCTGCGCCAGAAGTCGCCGCACCGGCTGACACCACGGTCGCCGTGGCGGCAGAGCCGGCCGGCAGCGCGCAGGGCGACACTGCCGCACCTTCCGCCGTATTGACGCCGGACCTTCCGGCAGATGCTCAAGCCCTGGCGAACAGTGCTCCGGTCATCGGCGGCCAGATGGCAGCGGCAAGTCCGGCTGCTCCTCCGGCTGCGGAGGCTGAGGCCCCGGCGGCCACCGTGCCGACTGCTACACCGGATATCCAGGTCTCGGCCGTGGAAATCGAGGGCGACCGGATCTTCGTGGCGGGCAAAGGTCCGGCAGGCGCATCGGTTCGCGGTTATGCCAATGACATTGTGATCGGCGACGATACGGTGGACGCGTCGGGCAATTATGTGGTCAGCGGCACAATCGATCTGCCTGTTGGAAATCATATCATCAATGTCGAATTGCTGGATGCCACGGGCAAGGTGCTGGTTCGTGCCTCCGTGCCGTTTGATCGTCCGGAAGGCGAACAAGTCGCTGTCGTCGCCCAGACAGCGCCTGTTGCCGATGGTCTTCAGGCGAGTGTCGAGGAAGCCGAGTTTGACCGGCTTCGTTTTGCGCTGTCCAAGGCGGTGGCCATCCTCCAGAATCTTTACGCGGGCGGTGAACCACCGGCCATGGATGCTGTTGCCGCTGCACGCTCTTCCGTGGAGCTCGGGCTTGCGCCGATTGCCGGTTTCCGTGTGCCAGAAGGAGCGCCGGACAGGCTGGTCCTTCGCGCCGCGACGGGTGCCGCAAAGGCGAATGACGCAATGGCGCTTCTACAGACCGTGCGCGCCGGTGATGTCGATGGGCTTGGCCGGATCCTTCCGCAGCTGGCGGACATTCTCAGCGAGTTGATGCAGCCGGCAAACCCGCCAGCTCCACTTGCGGCCAGTGATGACGCGGCTTCACCGCCAGCCAGCGCGCCAACGGCTGCAACGGCAGAGCCGCGGACCATCGAACAGGCTCCGCTTGCCCAGAGCGACAACAGCGTCATCATCCGGCGCGGCGATACGCTGTGGCAGATTTCGCGGCGGGTCTATGGTCAGGGTGTTCGTTACACGACCATCTACCTCGCCAACGCCAATCAGATCGCCAATCCGGACAGGATCGAACCCGGGCAGATCTTCGTTGTTCCACGCGACGCCCTGCCGAATGCCGAGGAAATTCACCGCAGGCGTCTGACGGGTGAGCCGGTCAACTAAAGCACCGGCTCACGTGCGGGCATTGCATTCGCGGTGCCGTGGACCTATTTCTGAAGGGGCGGCGACCTGTTCGGGTTGTCGCCCTTTCATTTCCGTCACACCATGAAGGTAACCGATGCGGGGGCGTCGGATATGCTTCTGGTCATCATCTTTTTATGCGGGATGCCGTCTTTCGCGTCGGGCTTCGCAAGACCTGACCGGCATCAACCCGATCTGCATTCACGGGGGCTCTACCGATGACAACCGAAAAGACGAGAACGGTAGCGGCTGACACCAGCAATCCTCTCGGGACGCTCGCCAATCTGTGGCCCTATATGTGGCCGTCAGATCGTTTCGATCTGAAGATGCGAGTGGTCTGGGCCAGTATCTTCCTCCTGATTTCCAAATTCGTCCTGATCCTGGTGCCCTATTTCTTCAAGTGGGCAACCGACGCGCTGAATGGCAAACTCGATGTGCCAGGGCTTCTTCCCAGCTTCATGCTGGGCGCAGTCGTGCTGGTGATTTTCTACAATGTCACGCGGATCGCACAGGTTGGTCTCAACCAATTGCGTGATGCGCTCTTCGCCAGTGTCGGCCAGCATGCGGTTCGGCAGCTTGCCTACAAGACCTTCGTTCACATGCATCGCCTGTCGCTTCGTTTCCATCTGGAGCGCAAGACCGGCGGACTGTCACGCATCATCGAACGCGGGACCAAGGGCATTGAAACGATTGTCCGCTTCACCATCCTCAATTCCGTCCCGACACTGATCGAGTTCGTGCTCACGGCTGCGATCTTCTGGTGGACCTATGGCTTTTCTTACCTGGCCGTGACGGCGTTCACTGTCTGGGCCTATATCTGGTTCACGATCCGCGCCTCCGACTGGCGCATCACCATTCGCCGCTCGATGAATGAAAGCGATACGGACGCCAATACCAAGGCGATCGACTCGCTCCTGAACTTCGAAACCGTCAAGTATTTCGGCAATGAAGAGATGGAGGCCAAGCGCTTCGATGCCTCCATGGCGCGCTATGAAAAGTCAGCGACACAGGTCTGGACCTCGCTTGGCTGGCTGAACTTCGGTCAAGGCGTGATTTTCGGCGTTGGCACGGCCATCGTCATGGTAATGTCGGCGCTGGCCGTTCAGCGAGGCGATCAGACGATAGGGGATTTCGTCTTCGTCAATGCCATGCTCATGCAGCTCTCGATCCCGCTGAACTTCATCGGTTTCGTCTACCGCGAAATCCGCCAGGGCCTGACGGATATCGAAGACATGTTCAATCTTCTCGAAGTCGAGGCGGAGGTGCTTGACCGGCCCGACGCCAAGCCGCTTGCCATCGCGCAGGGCGCCATCGAATTCAAGGATGTGCACTTCCATTATGATCCGGATCGGCCAATCCTGAAGGGCATTTCGTTTACAGTGCCAGCCGGCAAGACCGTGGCAGTCGTCGGGCCTTCGGGGGCCGGCAAATCGACGATCTCGCGGCTGCTTTATCGTTTCTATGATGTCCAGCAGGGCTCGATCACCATCGACGGCCAGGATGTCCGTGATGTGACGCAAAAATCGCTGAGGGCCGCAATCGGCATGGTCCCGCAGGATACGGTTCTGTTCAATGACACGATTGCCTACAACATCCGCTATGGCCGACCGGATGCAAGCAATGCGGATATCGAACAGGCAACGGATGTCGCCCAGATCCGCAGCTTTATCGAAGCGCTGCCTGCCGGATTCAATACCATGGTCGGCGAGCGCGGGTTGAAACTGTCGGGTGGCGAAAAGCAGCGCGTCGCCATTGCTCGAACCGTACTCAAGGCTCCGCCGATCCTGATCCTTGATGAAGCCACCTCGGCGCTCGACACGACAACGGAACAGGAAATTCAGGCGGCCCTCGATGTCGTCTCGAAGAACCGCACCACCCTTGTGATCGCCCACCGGCTGTCCACTGTCGTCAATGCGGATGAGATCATCGTGCTCAAGGGCGGCGAGATTGCCGAGCGGGGCAGCCATGCGGCCTTGCTGGACCAGAACGGCCTCTATGCGTCGATGTGGAATCGCCAGTGGGAGGCAATCCAGGCGGAAGAACACCTGCGGCAGGTCCGCGAAAGCGACGAACTGGGCGTCATCGTTCGCCGTCCGCCGGCATCGTGAACCGGGGCAAAGCCATTTCAGGTGGCGGAACAGACCCTGTTTCGCCCACCATCCTTGGCCAGATAAAGTGCGGCATCGGCGCGCCTCAAGGCCTGGTCGATCGTATGGCTGGCCGGATCGAACGCGGAATATCCGGCGCTGATCGTCCCGGCCGATCCGCTTGACGTCGACATACGGCAATAACGGGCGATCTGCGTTCGCATCCGCTCAAGAATTGCGGCGGCATCAATTGCGGCCTGCCCCCGAAAGAAGAGGAAGAACTCTTCACCGCCCGCACGGGCAACCTCAATGAGGTCATTGGCCTCCTTCTCCAGGATGGCCACGATTTCACAGAGGATGCGGTCGCCCTCCGAATGCCCGTATTCGTCATTGATCGATTTGAAGTGATCGATGTCGACAATGGCGACGGCCAGCGGTTCAGCGGTGACGATGGCCTCCACCACAACCTCCTGCACCAGCGCAAAGAACTTGCGACGATTGTAGGCATTGGTGAGAGGATCGCGCTCCGCAGCCCTGACGAGACGACTTTCCAGCTGCTTTCGATCGGTGATGTCGATGAGAACACTCGCAATGCCAAGGGCCTCGCCTGCATCATCTTCGACACGCACCTTGTGCAGCAGGAGATGTTTTGGCGCATCATCTACGACACATAACTCCGTCTCAAAGCACTGCCCCATCCCGTCATCGAGAAGAAGGGCGTCGAGCTCGGCATATCGCCGTGCGACGTCCGGAGGCAGAAGCTCACAGACTTTCCGTCCGATGATTTCATCAAGAGACAGGTTCATCAACGTCTGGAAGGCTTTGTTACAATAAGCATATCGCCCGGCCTGATCCTTGAGGCTGATCGGCGCGGGCAAATGATCAAGACCGCGTTTGAGGAATTCCATATCTCCAGACGGGCTTTGGCGCTCCTCAATCACATTTCGCAAGCGCTTCATGCTGCGACCAGCACGCGCAAGGCAGAGCAGAAGATCGTCCGGCTGTTCGTCGCACCAGTAATCATCCGCACCGAATGCAAACAGCCGGTTCACGGTGGTGGCCGGGAGCGGCGCCTTGGAGACGATAACCAGATAGACGCCGTCACCCACCTGACCCCGCATCGTCGTCAAGATCAATTCCGTGGTTTGCGGCGACAGCGGCAGGAAGCAGATGGTGGAGGGCCTCACCTCCTTCAAGTGACGGATCACCAAGGGGCAAAGTGGCTCAAGGGCTTGCGGAACAGCTGTGTTGTCGAGCGCGAGCCAGCTGAGTAACGATGCTGTCTCGGGCTCTGATCTGACATGTCCCTGGGCGCGTGCGGTATGCAATACTCTGTTCCGTCGAAACCCGGTGCGGCGAGATGCACCAACGCCGGATCCTGCCCGGCACGCCAATTTTAGCGGGTAATTATTTACAGAAGGTAGACACGAAATAGCCATCAACTGTTAACCAAATCGTCGCGATTGGTGACTGCCACGTCTCAAAAGCCCGGCTCACGCCTCTTGCCATTGCCCGCCACGCGCTTTCAGGTTAGTCACGGGCACACTTGAATGACGTGATGAGGACTCCCATGGATTTGCTTGAAACCATCCGCAAGACGATCGTGCCCGTGCACAAGGAAGGCTATCCCTTCGTCGCTGCGTTCTTCATCGCCTCCCTGATCCTGGGCTGGATCTGGGACCCGCTTTTCTGGATGGGCCTGGTGCTCACCCTGTGGTGCGCCTATTTCTTCCGTGATCCCGAGCGCGTCACCCCGCAGGACGACGACCTCGTGATCAGTCCGGCTGACGGTCGTGTCTCCTCCGTACAGATGATCGTGCCACCGGAAGAGCTCAACCTTGGCACCGAACCGATGCTTCGCGTCACGGTCTTCATGAACGTGTTCAACTGCCATGTGAACCGCGCGCCTGTTCGGGGACGTGTGGTCAACATCGCCTACAAGGAAGGCAGCTTCCTCAATGCCGAGCTTGACAAGGCCAGCACGGACAATGAGCGCAACGGGCTTGTCATCGAGACACGCCATGGCAATGTCGGCGTCGTGCAGATCGCGGGCCTCGTCGCGCGCCGGATCATCTGCTGGACACATCCGAACGAGCCGCTTGATGCCGGTGAACGTTTCGGTCTTATCCGCTTCGGCTCCCGTCTGGATGTGTTTTTGCCAGCCGGTGCCGAGCCGCGTGTCTCGGTCGGGCAGACAGCCATTGCCGGCGAAACCGTGATTGCCGAATTCGGATCCCTCAAGGGTCCGGTCGTCAGCCGCCGCAGCTAAGGAACGAAGCCCATGTCGGACCCGCAGACACCGATGGAAAACACCAGCCCGTCGCATGATGGTGCCCGTGGACCCCGTCTGCGGGAGATTCCGCTGCGCCTGATCATCCCCAACCTCATCACCGTGCTGGCGATCTGCGCGGGCCTCACCGGCATCCGTCTTGCTTTCGAGAACCGATACGAGCTGGCCGTTGGCATGGTGCTCCTGGCAGCGTTTCTCGACGGGATTGATGGACGGGTGGCCCGGATGATGAAGGCGACATCCAAATTCGGCGCACAAATGGATTCGCTTGCCGACATCATCAATTTCGGTGTTGCCCCGGCACTCGTTCTTTATGTCTTTGTGCTGGACCAGGCGGGCTCCTTCGGCTGGGCTGCGGCGCTGATCTATGCGATTGCAGCCGGGCTGCGGCTGGCACGCTTCAATGTCATTTCCGAACGTGCGACACGGGCGCCCTGGCAGTCGGAGTTCTTCGTTGGAGTACCCGCACCGGCGGGGGCACTTCTGGTGCTGCTGCCCGTCTATCTCGGCTTTCTTGGCGTCGCGCCGCTCGGCATCTTCGCCATCGGATCGACCGTCTACACCATCATCATCGCCTGCCTGCTCGTCAGCCGCCTGCCCGTCTGGTCCGGCAAATCGGAAACCAGCCATGTGCGGCGCGATCTCGTGCTGCCGCTGATTCTCGGTGTCGTTCTCTATGTCGCGCTGCTGATGAGCTTCACCTGGGAAGTTCTGGTCCTGACAGTCCTTGCCTATCTTGTCTCCCTGCCCTTCGGCGCACGCTCCTGGCACCGCCGTTACGGGACGCTGACGATCGGCGAAGAGGCTGCAGAACGTGGCATGAGCGAGATCGACCGGGGCGTCTGACAGATACTGAAGCATTACCCTGCTCGCGGACTGTATCAGCTTTCTTGAATCTTGATTTGAACTGAGAGCTCCGCCACGTTTTTGTCATGATCTCCGCAGAGAGAGCTCAAAAACAAATCAGGTCAGGAAACTCCAAGGAACATGACGATGACGAGCAACCAACAGGCTGAACAGAAGCCGGCGCAGCCTAATCTCGACAACCATTACCGCCCGATCGGCCTCAAGGCCGTGATCGCAGCGGCGCTCATGCTGAAGCGCAAGCCGGCTGCAAAGATCGCCTGAGCCAGGACATGCGCCTGAAGAGCTGGGACGCGATCACGGTATCGTCGGGGACAGCCAGGCGCGAACTATGGAAGTGATTTCTAAAGGCTAAGCTACGGTCCAGCCTTTCAGCGATCGCTCAAAACAAACTCATCTGCCCGCTGTCCGGCTTCTTCGGGGCGGGCTTTTTCAATTCTTCGCGCGGGGCAACCGGCGTCTGGAGCTCCGGCCCGACATTGGCGACCTTATTCACCAGATCCGATACAGCGATCGCTTCGAACACATCCTCGTCAGCCGGTCGCATCAGGTCCTGCACGTCGCGGGGTTCCAGATTGCGGCAGTCCAGCCAGCGGGCGAAGTCTTCCGGTTGGATGACGACCGGCATCCGGTCATGGATCGGCGCCATGGTCTGATTCGCGGCCACGGTTAAGACGGCGCCGGTATCGATTTCCGAACCGTCGGCGGACATATAGGTCTCCATCAGCCCGGCGAAGGCGACGATGCCGCCATGTTTGGGCCTGATCCAATAGGCTTGTGGCTTGTCACCGCTTTCCTTGGCAGGTCGATGCCATTCGTAGAAGCCCGATGCAGGGATGAGGATGCGCCGGTGGCGCATGGCTGCGCGGAAAGAGGCCTTTTCGGTTGCCGTTTCCGACCGTGCATTGATCAGCAAGGCGAAGTCTTTCGGGTCCTTGACCCAGGACGGAATAAGGCCCCACCGCACAAGCTGGGCCTTGCGGTCGGGCCGGTTGCTACCGGGCTCATGGCTCGCAGCAGCGATGGCCACAAGAATAGGCTGGGTCGGCGCGATATTGTAGCGTGCGGGAAAGTCCTCAAGCTCCAGGAGGCCAAGGATCTCACGCACTTCTTCCGGGCTTGCTGTCAGGGCAAAACGTCCGCACATGCGAGAGACTTGGCACCGGCCACGCAAAGGGTCAAGGGTGCGAAATCCTTGCAGTGCGACATAATTCTGGCAATAGTCTCGCCATGCTTGGTGCTTCGTCGAAATCCAGGCCCGGAGTCTTGCTTCTACATGTCAGAGCCGCATCTAGCCTCTTCCGCCATAGTCGAGCGAGCCGGACGCTTCCTGCTTGTCAGGCGGACCAAGCCTCCCGCAACCGATCTCTTCGCGTTTCCGGGAGGGCGAGCCGAACCGGGGGAAACGCCTGCGGAAACCGCCCTGCGCGAACTTCAGGAAGAAACGGGCCTGGTGGGGCGCAATCCGCAGCTCTTTGAGGAATTCGAGCTCTTGCCGGAGAAAGGGATCATCGGCAGCCACTTCAAGCTCAGTGTCTTTCGTGTAGAGGTCGATGCGGATCAGCAGGCGGAAGCAAGAAGCGATGCAGCTGATGCAGGATGGTATTCACCGGCAGAAATAGAGCAGTTGCCGACGCCGGACAGCGTCCGCACCTGTGTGTTGCGTCTGGCTGAAGAGCTTGCGCGGATGAAGGTTTGAGAGATGAGAAGCAATCGAGGTCCGCGCAAGTCGCCAATTGCCATGGGAGCTGCGCTCGTCGTTTGCCTTGCTGTCGTGTGGCCTGTTTATGGCCAGACCCCGGCGCCCTCAGTTTCGACCGAAGCTCCGGGCGTTTCTACGGAAAAATCGACGCCCTATGACAGTCGTCTGGCGCGCCTTTCGGAGATCCTGGGGGCGGTTCAGTATCTGCGCAACCTTTGCAGCAAGGAGGCAGAACCGGGATGGCGCGAGGCCATGCAGGCGCTGATCGATGCCGAGGCCGCAAACGAGCCCAGCCGCAAGGCGCGGCTGGTTTCAGCCTATAACAGAGGGTATCGCTCTTTCGCGTCGGTCTATACACGATGCACGGCGGCTGCTGTCCGTGCAGAGTCACGTTACCGTAACGAAGGCGCAACACTTGCTACAGAAATTACCGCACGTTATGGAAATTAACGAATAATTCACCTCTTTTGGTCGCTGCCCGTGTCGTTTTGGCAAAAGACTGATAGGGTTGTTAAGACCTGAGTAAGAAGTGCTTCGAGGATAGTCCATGGAACCGCGCCGCAACGAAATCGACGACATGATCGTGCATGAAAAAATGCAGGCTGCGCTTGAATATCAGAACGAAGCCTGGGCCGATGGCGTTGCCGATGGTATTGAGCCTGAGATCATCGCGGATGCTGCCTTTGCTCTGGCCATGCGCGAGACGATCCGTATTCACGGCGAGCACGGGGCGGAACAAGTCCTGGAAGCATTGAAGGATCGTCTGCTTGCCGGTGAGTTTTCTCCAGACCGGACGATGCAATAAGGACTGACCGAGGTTCGGCAATGCAAGACCGATCATCCCTGGGGTTGGCCTGCATTCAAGGAATGCTGGCTATGGCCTTGGTTATCGTAGCCACTCCGCTGCATATAGCGCCGGCTTTTGCTCTTTCAGATATCCAGATCCTTCAGGCTTCTCCGACAGCCGCCGAGGATGACGACAACACAGGTATTCCTGCGGAAAACCCGGATGCTCTTGCTCAGCCGGGCCCGTTCGAGGTCATCCCCTCACCCGACCCGCTGATTAACAGGGATGACGCTGATGTGCCGGGAAGTAACGGTTCCCTGGCTGAGTTGCCTGAGGTCATTTATGATCTCGAGACGTTGCCCGAACCTGTCCGGCGCATGCGGCAACTGATACTTGATGCCGCGGCGACGGGAGACTTCTCGAAGCTGCGACCCCTGCTGAACGCGGGTCCGAACGAGACGCGCATCCAGCCTTCGGATGCCGACACCGATCCCGTCGATGCATTGCGGGCTCTTTCCGGCGACGATCAGGGCGTCGAGGTGCTCGCGATCCTGATGGATATTCTGTCGACAGGCTTCGTCCATACGGGTGTAGGTACACCGGACGAGGCCTATGTCTGGCCCTATTTCGCCGAAAAGCCTCTTACCCTCTTGTCACCGAAGGAGACTGTGGAACTCCTGCGGATTGTCACCGCCGGCGACGTGGCGGGAATGCAGGAATATGGCACCTACAACTTTTTCCGCACCGGGATTGCGCCGGACGGCCAGTGGAAGTTCATTGTTGCCGGAGACTGAACCTGGCGGTTTCCACCGTCACCTGTGCAGCGGCAGAAGGGATCACTTGCCGGGAGAGGTTGAAACGGGATAACTCTTGGCAGGTCAAACCGATAGTGGACCTGTCATGCCCTCAGCCTTTCTTTCCGACCGTGCCGTGATCGAAATCCGCGGCCAAGACGCAGAGCATTTCCTGCAGAACCTGATCACCACCGATGTTGGGGCTCTTGCCGATGGCGAGGCCCGGCCGGGTGCGCTTTTGACCCCCCAAGGGAAAATCCTGTTCGAGTTCCTGATATCGCGGTCTGTCGACGGCTTTCATCTGGAGACGCACGAAGATCAACGCGACGGACTGATCCGCAGGCTGACCATGTACAAGTTGCGTGCCGCCGTCGAAATCAAGGCATCAGCCACCTCAGGTACCACCGTCTTCTGGGGTGAAACGGAGTTGCCGCAGGGACTTCGCGACCATCGATTTGCCGTTGCGGGCGTCGATCTGGTGCGCATTCCCGGGCAAGTTGGCGTAGCCGGTCCGCTGGCTGCCTATGATGCCCTTCGTGTTCTCGTCGGCGTGCCGGATTCAGGTTCTGATTTCGCGCTCGAAGATGTGTTTCCCCATGATGTGCTCTACGACAAGGCGGACGGCGTTTCTTTCCGCAAGGGCTGCTATGTCGGACAGGAGGTCGTCTCGCGCATGCAGCACCGGGGTACGGCCCGGAGACGGCTGGTGCTTTTGAGCGGGGATCAGCCGCTTCCGGTTCCGGGCAGCAATCTGACGGTTGACGGCAAACCCGTTGGGACATTGGGGACCGTGGTCGGGCAGCGCGGACTTGCGATTGCGCGGATCGACAAGATCGGCGAGGCACTGGCCGAGGGCAAGGATGTTCTTGCCGGAGGTATTCCGGTTTCCGCCACCCTGCCGCGCTGGTCGGGCCTCAACTTTCCCACCCGATCGGACGAGGCCTGATACCGTGGCCGAGGCTCCTGCAAACGGTGCACGCGCATGGCAGCGCATGCTGTCCGGGCGCAGACTTGACCTGCTTGACCCCTCACCCCTTGATGTCGAGATCAGCGATATCGCCCACGGTCTTGCGCGCGTTGCCCGCTGGAACGGCCAGACGTCCGGTGACCATGCCTTTTCGGTGGCTCAGCACAGTCTTGTCGTCGAGACAATCTTTCGCCATTGCAACCCGAAAGCCGGCCCCGACGAATGGCTGATGGCGCTTTTGCATGATGCGCCGGAATATGTCATCGGGGACATGATTTCCCCCTTCAAGGCCGTTGTTGGCGGTGGTTACAAGCAGGTCGAGGCACGACTGGAGGCAGCGGTGCATCTGCGATACGGATTGCCCGCACACCCGAGTGCTGCCCTGAAGGATCAGATCAAGAAGGCTGACAAGATATCGGCCTATTTCGAAGCGACCGTCCTTGCCGGTTTCACGGAGGCGGAGGCGCGCAAGTTCTTCGGTCAGCCGCGCGGTATAACGCGCGAGATGATCCCGATCGAGCCGGTTCCTGCCTATCAGGCACAAAACCTCTTTCTGCAGCGCTTCGAAGCGATCGAAGCCGAACGGGCATCGACCATATGGGGAGATTCATGACCCATATCGTCGTTGCACCACTTGCCCGCATTGCGGAACTGGCCGTTCGCCACAAGGCGCGCGAGATGATCAGCCTGCTGGCGGTCAATCAGGACTTTCATCGACCGGCGGTGATTGCTGCAGAACGCCACCTCAAGCTCGGCGTCAATGACATCACCTTTGCAGGAACCGGTGACCTGATTGCCCCGCAGGAGATGCATGTGCGGGCCATCGTCGATTTTGCGCGCGCCTGGGATCGTTCGGCACCGCTGATCGTGCATTGCTGGATGGGTGTCTCCCGATCCCCGGCTGCGGCGATGATTGCAAGCCTTGCCCTTTTTCCCGAGGATGACGATGAGGCTCTTGCGCAACGGCTGCGCCTAGCCTCGCCTTATGCGACGCCGAATATGCGGCTTGTCGAAATCGCCGATGAATTCCTCGAACGCAAAGGCCGCTTTACCGCCGCCGTCAAGGCGATCGGGCGTGGTAAGGACGCCAATGGCGATGCGCCTTTCGTCTTGCCTCTCCCTCCCGTCTCCGTTGACGCACAGCCGGAGCTTAGCGCATGACGGCCAGCCCTGAGATCGAGATCGGTCTCAATGCGGCTATCGTCGCCATGGCCGGACACACACCAAGGCTGTTGGTGGTTCAGGAAAACGGAAACCGTCTCGAAGGTCTGCCCTTTGGCCCCTTCGACCCGACGCGACACCGCACCATGGAAATGTCGCTCCGGGATACGGTTGAGGCGCAGACGGCGCTCGATCTTGGCTACATCGAGCAGCTTTACACCTTCGGCGACCGGGGGCGGCACAAGCAGCCAGGTGATCGTGGGCCGCATGTGGTCTCTGTCGGCTATCTGGCGCTCACCCGCATGGAAGACGAACAGACACAGCGATTGGAAGCCTCGGGGGCGAAATGGCGGGACTGGTACGGCTTCCTTCCCTGGGAAGACTTTCGCGACGGTCGCCCTGCCCTTCTCGACCGCGTGATTCTGCCAGCGCTTGCCAGTTGGGCAGAGGGCAATGATTCTAGCGATGGCGATCAGCGTCAGGTTTCGCGCAAGTCACGGCTGAAGCTCGCATTCGGACTGGAAGACTTCCCGTTTGACGACGAACGGGTGCTCGACCGCTACGAACTGCTTTATGAGGCCGGCCTTGTCGAGGAGGCGGTTCTTGACGGTCGTCTGGCCCGGCGCCAGACCGATAGCTCCCTCGGCATTGCCATGCGTCATGACCACCGGCGGATTGCCGCCACTGCGCTGGCGAGGCTACGCAGCAAGATCAAATATCGACCGGTCGTCTTCGAACTGATGCCTCCGCAATTCACGCTCACGGAATTGCAGATGACGGTGGAGGCAATTGCCGGTCGCCACCTGCACAAACAAAACTTTCGACGGCTGGTCGAAGGCGCGGAACTGGTCGAGCCGACAGGCGTTACCAAGGCTGCCACAGGAGGGCGTCCCGCCGCCCTTTTCCGTTTCCGCCGGCAAATTCTCGAAGAGCGACCGGCACCGGGCCTGAAGCTGGGCGGACGATAACAAAGGTTGACCTGCCCCTGTCAGGCACCATCTACAACTTCAGCAGCAACAGCGAAAAGGAACAGAACCCGGCATGGAAGAGCAGGCGAATGAAGTGATTGTCGCGACACAGGCGGCGCTGGCGCAGGCGAGTGCATTAGCGGTTGAATACGCGTTTTCAATCGTCGGTGCACTGCTGCTGCTCGTGGTGGGGTGGTGGCTATCCGCCCTTCTGAGCCGCTGGACGCACCGCGCGCTCTTGCGCATTCGCGGCTTTGACGAGACGCTGTCGCGTTTCTTTGCCAATGTCGTGCGTTACGCTTCCCTGCTGATGGTGTTTGTTACGGTGCTCGCCCAATTCGGCGTGCAGACCGCTTCGATCATTGCAGCCCTTGGTGCTGCCGGTCTCGCCATCGGTCTTGCGTTGCAGGGAACACTGCAGAACATCGCCGCCGGGATCATGCTGCTGGTGCTGAGACCTTTCAGGGTTGGCGAGTATATCGAAACCGGATCGATTACCGGGATCGTGCAGGAAATCGGTCTGTTTGCGACCGAGCTGAAAACACCGGACGGCCTTTATCGTCTGGCGCCGAATTCAACGCTCTGGAATGTGCCGATAACCAATTTCAGCCGTGAACCGACGCGCCGTTTCGAACTCAAGATCGGGATCGGTTACGACGACGACGTGGATCTTGCCGAGCGCATCATGCGCGAACATGCCGCCAACGATCCGCGTGTGCTGGATACGCCGGAAGTGTTCACCTTTGTGAGCGAGCTCGCGGACAGCGCCGTCGTCGTCAACATGTGGTATTGGACGAAGGCCGCAGATTTCTGGCCGACATCACGAGAAATGATCAAGAGCGTGAAGAAGGCCTTCGACGAGAACGGCATCTCCATTCCATTCCCGCAGGTGACATATCACGGGCAGGCCATGATCAGCGTAGCGGCCAATGAAGCAGCGGCACGGATATCAGCAGAGTGAGGAAAGAGAGCGTGCTCAACTTTCCTTTGGCAGGTCTCCGTCGATACCAGTCTCATCGCCCTGAGGCGCGTAGCGGGCGATGATCGCCTGCATTTCATCGAGAACATCGAGAATGCTGACGGTATCTTCGCTGCCGTCGGTTGCATCGGCAACGCTCAGAATTGATGCACCGGAGGCCACGGGACCCGCAGACAGTGAAACCTGATCGGCCTGCTGCAGCATCAAGGCCATGATGTTGCCCGTCACCTGGGACGAGACTCCTCGCGCCGCATTTTCGGTTACAACAGTTGGCGCGGTCGAGCGCTGAGTGACATCGGCGTTCGGCGTCGTCGGCGTTGTCGCCGGGGCGACGCCGGTCTTTGCATCCACACGGTTTGTCGGGCTCAGAAGATTGATCTGACCAATCATGGTCGTTGAGATAGTCGTCATACTAACCCCCTACGGAAATCCGGACCGTTCCGCACCTTCGCGCTTGCAACATGCATGAAGGAACATATAAGGGCGTATGAGATTCGCTGACTTTGGTCAAAAACCATTAATCACCCGCAATAAGTGGTGCTTAAGCCGACATAATGCCGACATGGCACCAGATATGGCGGTGTAGAGCACGGTCCGCGATTGAAGGGCGGCTCGTGCCGGCTCAAAGCGATGACGATCAATCAATCGTGATATCGAGACCGATATCGAGTGTCGGGGCGGCCATCGTGATCTTCGAAGTGGAGATGAAATCGATGCCGGTTTCGGCGATCGCGCGAATGGTTGTCAGGTTGACATTCCCGGAGGCCTCCAGGACGATCCGACCACTGACTTTTGCATAGTCATCAGCGGAAAGCCCGTGATGCTTGCGGTTGATAACAACAGCCTCACGCAGCATGTCCGGCGTCATGTTGTCGAGCAGAACGACATCGGGGCTCGCATCCAGAGCTTGGCGAAACTGGTCCAGCGTATCCACTTCGACTTCGACCTTGACCAGGTGACCGGCATAGGCACGGGCTGCGGCAATTGCCTTTGCGACGCCGCCGCAGACGGCAATATGATTGTCCTTGATCAGGATTGCGTCATCCAGGCCATAGCGATGACTGGAGCCTCCGCCGAGGCGCACGGCATATTTCTCGACGGCTCTCAGGCCCGGCAGCGTCTTGCGTGTGCAGGTGACCCGCGCGCCGGTATGGGCGATTTCACCGGCAAAGCGGGCCGTGTAGCTTGCCACGCCGGAAAGGTGCATGAGAAAGTTCAGCGCCACGCGCTCAGCCGACAGAACGGCACGCGCCGGGCCCTCGATCCGGGCCAGCGACTGACCGGGGCCTAGCCTGTCGCCATCGGCAACGAGTGTTTTGAAGCGGATGGATGGGTCGAGCAGGCGAAAGGCTGTCTCTGCCAGACCGAGACCGGCAATCACGCCTTCATCGCGGCTGTTCATCAGCGCTGTGGCCTGCAGATGCGGTGCGATCGTGGCAGCCGAGGTAACATCGCCGGCACGACCAAGGTCCTCATTGAGGGCCGCGCGCACAAGGTCTTCCATCAGGAGGGGCGGCAGTTGCGGACGAAAGGCTGTGGTCATTGTTCTTTCCTTATCCGGCAATTTCGGCTGCAATCCGGTCTGCGTCGGCGAGCGTCATATAGGTGCGTTTTACCAAGGCCGGATCTGTCTCGAGATGATCCGTCCGGTAGTGAGCGCCCCGGCTTTCGCAGCGCGTCAGCGCCGCCGTGGCGATCAGCTTTGCCGTTGCCGTCATGTTGGCAAAGCGGACACGGCTGTTGTTGCGCTCCAGCTCGACAATGCTGCGGATCAACGCCTTCAGACCATCCGCACTGCGGATGACCCCTGAATGGGTGGACATCAGATTGCGCAGACGCTTGAGCTGCGGACTGTCTTCGAGCGTGACAAGATCGTCGTTTTCACCTGCCGTCTTTGGCCATTCGTACAGGCGCGATTCCGGCAGCATGCCCTTGATGTGATCAGCGATCCGTCCGGCAAAGACAACGGCTTCCAGCAGCGAATTCGAAGCCAGTCGGTTTGCGCCATGAACACCGGTCGAAGTGACTTCGCCCGCCGCCCAGAGGCCGTCGACAGATGTGCGTCCGTCGGCATCCACCAGCACGCCGCCCATATGATAATGCACTGCCGGGACAACAGGGATCGGCTGGGTTGCCGGATCAATCCCAGCCGCGATGCAAGAGGCGTGAACCGTCGGGAAGCGGCCTGGGAAATGGGCGCCAACGGCCCTTGTGCAGTCCAGGAAGGCACCACGCCCCGATGTCACTTCCGCAAAGACGCCGCGGGCGACGATATCGCGGGGCGCCAGCTCGGCATCGGGATGCAGATCCGTCATGAAGCGATGCCCGGCCTTGTTGACGAGGATCGCGCCCTCGCCGCGCAGGGCTTCCGTTGCAAGCGGTGCGGGATCGCTGCCGATGTCGATGGCTGTCGGGTGAAACTGGACGAATTCCGGATCGGCAATAACGGCACCGGCCCGTGCCGCCATGCCGACGCCTGTGCCACGTGCTTCGGGCGGATTGGTCGTGACCTGATAGAGATGGCCGACGCCGCCGGAGCAGAGGATGACCGAGCGGGCTGGAAAGGCGACGCGGGCCTTGGACTGGCCGGCATCAGGCCTCGCAATGACGCCGGAGACGAAGCGGCCTTCGACCACCAGTTCCTCGACGACATAACCTTCCATGACGCGGATTGACGGCGTGTTCCTGACCGCCGTGATCAACGCCTCCATGATCGCACCGCCGGCCCGGTCGCCAGCGACGCGAACAATCCGCCGCTCGGAATGGGCCGCCTCACGCGAAAGCATGAGATGGCCCTCCAGATCGCGGTCGAATGGCACGCCATAGGCCAGCAGGTCGTGGATGCGGTCGGGACCCTCCGAAATCATCAGCCGGGCGATCTTCGCATCCACAATACCGGCACCGGCAGCCATGGTGTCGGCAAGATGCTTGTCGAAGCTGTCGCCCTTGCTCATGGCGGCGGCAACACCGCCTTGCGCCCAAGCGGAAGAAGCGCCCTGCCCGATGGGAGCCGCCGCAAGAACCGTGACGGGACGCGGCGCTAGCTTCAGCGCGCAAAAGAGCCCCGCCAGGCCGCCCCCGACGATCACGATGTCATCAATGCCCTGCCAGGATTGGGGCCGGATGGATTCAAGATTGGTCGCCATTCAGCCCTCCCCGGCCGGCCGGTATGTCAGTTTTTCAGATTGATCATCCGCTCGACGGCCAGCCTTGCCCGGTCGGCAATGGCGGGATCGACGGTGACTTCGTCCGTCATGAAGAGCAGACTGTCGAGGATCTTCGGCAGGGTGATACGCTTCATATGCGGACAGAGATTGCAGGGCTTGACGAAATCGACGTCGCGGACTTCGGCCTGGATGTTCGATGCCATCGAGCATTCGGTAACGAGAAGCACGCGGGATGGACGCTTGGTCTTGACGTAGTCGATCATGCCCTTGGTCGAGCCTGCATAGTCGGATACCGCCAGCACGCTCGGATGGCATTCGGGATGGGCGACGATCTCGATGCGCGGATCGGCCTTCTTGTATTCAAGAAGCTCTTCCGCCGTGAAGCGCTCATGCACTTCGCAGTGACCCTTCCAAGTCAGAATCTTCTTCGTCGTCTGGTTGGCGACGTTCATCGCCAGATATTCATCCGGGATGCAGAGCACCGTATCGCTGTCGAAGCTGTTAACCACATCAACCGCATTGGACGAGGTGCAGCAGATATCGGTCTCGGCCTTCACATCGGCAGAAGTGTTCACATAGGTCACGACCGGCACGCCGGGATAGCGCTCCTTCAGGAGCCTCACATCGGCACCGGTGATCGATTCAGACAGGGAGCATCCGGCGCGGCTGTCGGGGATCAGGACCGTCTTGTCAGGATTGAGAAGCTTGGACGTCTCGGCCATGAAATGCACACCGCACTGGATGATGATATCAGCATCAACGCTGACGGCATCGCGAGCGAGCTGCAGGGAATCGCCCTTGATGTCGGCGACGCAGTGGAAGATCTCCGGCGTCTGGTAGTTATGCGCCAGGATGACGGCGCCGCGTTCCTTCTTGATGCGGTTGATCGCATGGACATAGGGCGCAAAAATCGGCCATTCGATGGCCGGAATGAAATCCCGGACACGCTCGTAGAGATGCGCCGTTTCCTCAGCGATCTGCGGTGTGAAGGTGAGATCGGGACGCTCCCAGACGCCAAAGCGCTCAGCCGCCGTCATCATTGATCCCTGTGCCTGGGTCCGCAGTGCCAGATTGCTATCCATCGCGGCGTCCTTTCCATTTATGCTCAAACTGAGCATAATAAGAGCCTAAGAAAACCGGCAATCGCCGGTGCCATGGATGTAGAAACTTTGGCTGCAGAATGCAAGGTCGTTTATGACAGTTCCGTGATGCGCCGTGACAATGGCCTCTTTCGCTCCCTCCCAAACAGGCTAGTGTGCCGCCAGCATCTTCCCGGCGGACGAACGCTTATGGAGCCAATCATGGTTACCCTCATTCTTATCCTGACGGTCATCCTGATCTTTGTCGTTCGCGGCATGGGGAAGCGCGTCGACAAGCTGGAGCGCGAGGTTGCGACGCTGTCGGAAGAACTGGCGCGTCAACGGGTGACCGGTTCCCTTGCCGAAGCCAAGACGGCGCCGGCAGAGGAACAGGCTGCGATCGAGCTGCCGGCGGAATCGCGGGCCATTGTCCCAGACGAAAGTCCCACCAAGGCTGCTGCCGTGACGGGCGACGTGACTGAAACATCCCTTGACCAGACCCCGGAAATCAAAGGCGAACCCGCAGCTGCAACTGAGCCGGCGATGGCGGCACTATCGCCAGCCAGCGTTGCCAGCGAAAGCCTCGAAAGCAAGCTCGGAGCCCGTTGGGCCGTCTGGGCCGGTGGACTGGCGCTGGCGCTTGGCGGGCTCTTCCTTGTCCGCTATTCCATCGAAAGCGGGATGCTTGGCCCAGGCGTGCGCCTGTCGCTCGCAGCGCTCTTCGGTCTCGTTCTGATGGGCGCCGGCGAACTGATCCGGCGCAAGGCACTTCCGAAGGCGACCGCGCTCTACGACAATGCCATGGTGCCGGGCATCCTCACGGCAGCAGGAACCGTTTCGCTGTTTGGCGCAATCTTTGCCGCCCACGGCATTTACGAATTCATTGGCGCGACTCCCGCTTTCCTGCTCCTCGCCCTCATTGCCATCGGGACAATCGGGCTGTCGCTCCTGCATGGTCAGGCGCTGGCGGGGCTGGGCCTTGCCGGCTCCATGATCACGCCCATGCTGGTGTCAAGCACTGCACCAAGCCCCTGGACACTGTTCGGTTTCCTGACGCTGTCCCTGGTCGCGACTGCGCTGGCCTCGCGGATCAGAGGCTGGACCATTGTACCGGCCCTTGCTCAGGCCGGCCTCGGTCTTTGGGCGTTGGGTTACTTCGGTCTGGCCGATGTGGACGATGCAACGCCTGCGGCCTTGGCGCTCATAGCCATGATTGCCAGCTGGCTGATGATCTGGCCCGCAACGGTATCCGAAACCGCGACAGAGGGCGGAGATGGTGTCTCCTTGCGGGCGCTTGAAGGCCTGACAGTCAAAGGCAGTCCCGGCCTCGACATTACCATGGGACTTTCCGTCCTTCTACCAGCACTCACCCTTCTGACGCAGGGTGCGGATGGAACATCCTATTCGTTCTTTATCGTGGCTGCCCTTCTTGCGGCCGTGGCTGCGGCAGGCGCCGCTCGTCATGGCGCCTTCTGGCCAACATGTATCGCGGCCCTTGGCGCGATGCTGGCCGCTGTTGCGCATGCCGGTCTCTATCTCGATCTTGGTGTGGACAGCCTGCTTTCGTCGTCGGGTGTTCCGGCACCAATCCCGGCAACAGGGGAGATCGATCGCTTTGTTCTCATCGGCCTTGCAGCTGTTTTCATGGTTCTCGGCCTCGCCTTCATCCAGCGCAGAGGGGAAAAAGATCCGGCCTTTGCTGCGGTATGGAGTGCCGTGATTGCCGCCGTTCCGGTGTTTCTCGCCACGGTCAGCTTTGTAGTCCACGGCGTCTACGCGCTTGACTGGCTACATGCATTCACGGGGCTTGTCTTTGCGACCTTGCTGCTTGCCGGTGCGGAAACTTCATTCCGACGCCCGGGAACAGATGCGCTTGCGACAGGCCGCGACCTGATGGTTGCCGGCAGCTTCGCCAATCTGGCATTTGCGCTCCATTGCCTGACCGATGGCCTGGCCACAACGGTCGGGCTCGCGCTGATCGGCGCTGGCTATCTCGCCGCAAGGCGACTTCGGCCGTGGAGTGCGCTGCCCTGGATGATGGTCGCGGCTCTTCTTGGGGTCATGGGCCGAATTGCCTGGGACCCGACATTGGTTGGCGCTGACAATCTCGGCAAAACGCCTGTATTCAATGCACTGTTGGTGGGTTATGGCCTGCCCGCGCTGCTCGCCATAGGCGCCGCATTCGAGATGCGCCGCTGGCCGAGTGTCCGGGTGCTGCACGCTCTGCAGGGGCTTGCCAGTCTGCTCGCACTGCTTGCCGTCGCCATCCTTGTTCGCCACGCCATGAATGGCGGCGTTCTCGATTCATCCGAACCGACGCTCGGCGAGCAGTCGATCTATACACTTCTGGTCATGGGCCTGTCAGGCGTGCTGATGACACTCGACCTCAGATCGCCAAGCCCGGTGTTCCGCTATGGCTCGATGGTTGCTGGTGTATTGTCGATGGTCCAGATCCTGTTCCTCCATCTCCTCGTTCTCAACCCCTATTTGACCGGAGAGAGCACAGGCCCCTGGCCGCTCGTCAATCTGCTGCTCATTGCCTATCTGCTACCGGGATTGGCCTATGCAGCGCTTGCACTTTACGCCAGAGAGCGGCGACCAAAACTCTATGTCATGGCACTTGCACTTTCGGGAGCAATGCTGGGCTTTGCCTGGGTCACGCTCAGTGTCCGTCGCTTCTGGCAAGGCGAATTCATCTCAAGCTGGCAGGGCTTCCTTCAGGCGGAAACCTACAGCTATTCGGTGGCGTGGCTTGCTGTTGGCGTCGGCCTGCTCCTGCTTGGATCAAAACTCGATGCCCGCAGCCTGCGCATTGCCTCGGCAGCCCTTGTGCTGATCTCGGTCGCCAAGGCCTTCCTGATCGATATGAGCAATCTCGAAGGCGTCTTGAGAGCCCTTTCCTTCATCGGGCTCGGCGTGGTTCTGATCGGCATCGGGCTGTTTTACCAGAAGGTGCTCGGCAAACGCGCCGATCAGCCGTGATTGTGTCACAGGCGCTTCGACACTAGAAACGCCTGAAGACACAGCGGGAATCAGCATGGTCACGACACTGACGGCAGACGCCTTCCATCCGCACGAAACCTTGGCGAAATCTGTTCTTCCACACGCCTGCGAAGGCGATGACGGATCCCATGATCTTGCGCATATTCACCGCGTCTTCCGCAATGCGATGCGTATTCACGGCCAGGAAGGTGGGGACGGCGAGGTTGTTGCGGCAGCGGTGCTGCTGCATGATTGCGTGGCGGTTGAAAAGAGCTCGCCGCTGCGCAAGCAAGCCTCGCGACTTGCCGCCGAGAAGGCTGCGGGGGTTCTCGGCGGCCTTGGCTGGAAGGCCTCGCGGATCGAGCAGGTGGCGCATGCGATCCTGACCCACAGCTTCTCTGCCAATCTGGAGCCGGAGAGCATCGAGGCCCGAATACTGCAGGATGCTGATCGGCTGGACGCGATTGGCGCTATCGGCATAGCGCGATGTTTCTACACGGCTGGACGTATGGGCTCGGCGCTCTATCATGCCGGTGATCCCGAGGCAATGAACCGGGACCTCAACGACCGGGACTATGCGATTGATCATTTTCCGGCAAAGCTTCTGATGCTTGCGTCCGGCTTCAAGACGAAGGCCGGACAGGCGCTGGCCAATGCGCGGCAGGAACGGCTTGATCGCTTCCTGTCTGATTTTCACGACGAGATATGAGGCTGCGATGAAGGTTCAGGAACTCCACATCTATCCCTTCAAAAGCGCTCGCGGCATTGCGCTGCAATCAGCACAGTTCAATGGGATGGGCCTCCTGGGAGATCGTCGGATGATGCTGGTGGCCCCCGATGGGCATTTCATCACACAAAGGGAGTTGCCGGCGCTTGCCAGGCTTGACGCCTATCCCTCGGCGCAATCGCTGCGGCTGGTGCTGAATGGCGGCGAGGATTCCGAAAGAGAGACCATTGTCGCACCGCCGCGCCCCGATCGGCGCATGGACGTGGCGATCTGGCGTTCGATCGTCAGCGCAGCCCTGGCGGAAGAGGAAACCAATGCCGTCTTGTCGGACTGGTTCGGGCGGGACGTGAAGCTGGTCTTCTTTGACGGGAGCGCCAGCCGTGCCGCTAATCCGGAATGGGCAGGAAGCGGTAGCCCCGTGGCCTTTGCCGATGGCTATCAGGTGCTGGTCACGACCACGGGATCACTCGCCGCGCTCAATGCGGATATGGCCGCCCATGCCGAAGGATCGGTCGGGATGGACCGATTTCGCCCGAATATCGTGCTCGACTGTGACGAGCCCTGGGCAGAGGATCGCTGGAGCGCCATTGAAATCGGCGGCATCCGTTTTGACCTGGTCAAGCCCTGCCCGCGCTGCATCATGACCACGCAGGATCAACAAAGCGGTTCACGCGACGGCGCCAATCCGATGCCTGCCATGGGCCGCCTGCGTATGTCTGCCGACAGCCGCGTTCCCGGACCGCTCTTTGGATGGAATGCCGTGCCACGCGGCGAAGGTTCGATTTCCCTTGGAGATGCCGTAAAGGTGGTGGTGGAGCGTCCGGAAGGCTGGACCTTCAAGACACGCGGCTGACCATTGCCCGGCAAAAGGGCGCGGAGCTCGTGTGACCGTCGACACACCAAATCAAGCCTGCTGATTATTACCCCTCTTTTCTCATAGTATTTAAGTATTCATTCACCATGGGAACCTAAAAAAACACCTGCGAATGGACGCGCCATGAACGGCGCCGGGAAGCCTTCTTCCTGTTTCGCGGTTGCAGATCCCTCCTGAATGTCCTCGGTGAAATGAGCAGTATCATGACGAATGGGGCCGCCATCGCGGCCCTTGCTTCTCTGCGCGCCATCAACAGCGCTCTCGATCAATCCCAGATCAGAATTTCAAGCGGCTACCGTGTTGGCTCAGCAGCCGACAATGCTGCCTACTGGTCGATCGCAACCACGATGCGCTCGGATGAGCGGGCGATGGGCGCGGCCGGCGATGCCCTGGCGCTTGGCGCTGCAACCGTCGACACGGCCTATTCCGGCATGGCGGCTGCGGTCGAAATCGTCGATGAGTTCAAGGCCAAGCTCGTTGCGGCCCGCCAGCCCGGCGTGGACAAGGAAAAGATCAACACCGAACTCACCCAGCTGAAGGAGCAGTTGCGGACGATTGTCGATTCCTCAAGCTTCAGCGGACAGAACTGGCTTGAATGGAACACAGCCGCCGATTCCGATGACAAGACGATTGTCTCTTCCTTCGTTCGCGATGCTGCAGGCGCGATCCGCCTCGATACGCTGAAGTATGACGTGACGACTGGTGTTGGTGTCACCGGGATCAACTATCTCATCGATAATGGGGGCGCTGGCCAATATGGCATTCTGACCAGTGACGCCTTTGCGACATCCGTTGGTGCGGGGTCTGCCTTCGTGATTCTCAAGGGAGCCAGCAATCCGCCAAGCACCGTGGAGATCATTCTCACGCAGGCAACAACCGAAACCGAGGTCGAGGACATGGTCAAAACCGTCGATGCCATGCTGCTGCGCATGACCGATGTGACCGCCACGCTGGGCGCGCTCAAGTCACGCATCGACATCCAGAACGAATTCCTGAACCAGCTTCGTTCCGCCGTTGAGGTTGGGGTAGGACAGCTTGTGGATGCCGACATGAATGAAGAAGCGACGCGAATGAAGGCCCTTCAGACCCAGCAACAGCTCGGGATCCAGGCTTTGTCGATCGCAAATTCGAACGCCCAGAACATTCTGTCGCTGTTCCGTTGAACCGCAAAGATTTGTGCTTCGCCAAGACATCGTGCCTCCCGGCGCCGCCGCCGCCGCCGGGACAACGTCTCACTGACCGTATTCCAAATATTCATCAATTCCACTGATCACCAGTTCACCAATTGGCATTTGGCAGGTTTTGCAGCCGCGGCTATCTTCCGGCACATAAGGAGATATGCCATGCCCGCGATTGCCCGTTCCCCCATGCCGTGGCTGATCATCATTGCCGGCTCGCTGATCGCGATGATGACCTTCGGCCCACGATCGGCGATGGGCTTCTTTCAGCTTCCGATGCTAGCAGACCGGGGATGGGATCGGCAGACCTTCGGTCTTGCCATGGCGTTCCAGAACCTCTGCTGGGGGCTCAGCCAGCCTTTCTTCGGAGCGCTGGCAGACAAATATGGCACCGGTCGGGTTCTGGCCGCTTCGGGCGGGCTTTATGCAGCCGGTCTGCTGCTGATGGCGAATGCCACGGCACCGATCTGGCTGCATATCGGCGGTGGCGTCCTCGTTGGTATGGCGATCGGGGCTGGCTCGTTCAGCGTCATCCTCTCCGCCTTTGCACGTAACGTAACGCCAGAGCAGCGTTCGCTGGCCTTTGGCATCGGCACGGCAGCGGGTTCCGCCGGCATGTTCATCTTTGCGCCGCTCAGCCAGGGGCTCATTTCGGCGGTCGGCTGGTCAGATAGCCTTGTCTACCTGTCCGTGCTGATGCTGATCATCCCGATCTTTGCGATCCCGCTGCGCGGCAACTCGTCGTCCGGCAGCCAATCCCATGCCCAGTATGAACAGACGGTCGCGGATGCGCTCAAGGAAGCCTTCGCCCATCGCAGCTATCTGCTGCTGACAGCCGGCTTCTTTGTCTGTGGCTTTCAGGTGGCTTTCATCACCGCCCATTTCCCGGCCTATCTCGGCGATATCGGGATCGAAGCGCGCTATGCCGTCATTGCGATGGCACTGATCGGCTTTTTCAACATTATCGGCTCGCTTGCCGCGGGTTTCATCGGTCAGCGCTATTCAAAGCCCTATTTCCTGGCGCTGATCTATCTTGGTCGCTCCGTCGTGGTGACACTGTTTCTGCTTCTGCCGCAGACGCCTGGCGCTGTCATCGTCTTTGCCGCCGTCATGGGGCTGCTCTGGCTTTCGACCGTACCACCAACCAACGGGCTAGTCGCGATCATGTTCGGCACACGCCATCTCGGCCTGCTCGGTGGACTGGTCTTCCTGTCGCACCAGATCGGTTCGTTCCTCGGCGTGTGGATGGGTGGATATCTTTACGACCACTTCGGAACCTATGACCAGGTCTGGTGGTTAGGTGTGGCACTTGGCATTTTCGCGGCAGTGGTGCATTGGCCGATCCGCGAACAGGCTGTCATCCGCCCCATGCCAAGCACGGCATAATTTTGCCCAGAGTAAGAAGATTTTCTGACAATCACTGGATTGTCAGATCTTTTTTGCCGCATTCAGTCTTTTGCATCGCAGCAAGAGAAAAATGTTTTATCTAACGCATCTTTTCCGTTGACGAATTCAGGGCGCGCACCTACCTTTGAAGCACTGGTTCGGTTCTGACTGCGAAGCCAGTGATTGGTTTCATGTCCGAAGCCCAGCCAAAGAAGGAGGTCAGCGAAATGCAAGTTGTGTTTCTGAGAACCGCCGGAACCTGGCGATATTCCTCGCGCCTTGTGGCGGGATCGTCCCGCCGCTCCCGCATCTGTCGAATGTGACTCTGCGCTAGCACCGTTCATAAAGAAATCGACGAAGAATTGACGCCGCGCGGGATGCGCAGGCGAGGATCATGTCATGAAGAAGCAAGTTATCGAATATGCAGGAGTCCCGGTCGGCATCACCATTCCCGACGGTGATCGGCTGAAATTCATTGCGGTAAAGTTCCCGGTCATCGATCTGGACGGCAGCCAATACGAAAGCATCGGCGAGCTGCGCCGTGCCATTCACGAGCACATGCAGAATTCTGCACCCGAGGATCAGGCACTGCTGCTCGGTGCCGCCAATGCTCCAACGCCCGTTTCTTCGACCGCCGACCGCAAGGTCTTCAACGCGGCCTGACAGAAGCCCTCACGAGCCGTGCCGGCGTTGATGCCGCGCGGCTCGTAGACATGTCTTTCAAGGAAAAAACCTGTCAATCGGAACGCTGCTGCCAGCATTTCGGCGTCAGCAGCTCGTGAAGCGCCGGATTTCAGAAAATCCGGCAGTGTGAGCATGCGATCGGCGTAAGGCTGGCCTGCAGTTCTCGAGACGGCTCGACCGGATTTGGGGGAGACATAGGCGAGGTCCTCGCGCGTCCCGGTTGCTGCGCATTCCTCCAGATCCAGCCCGAAGCCGAGATCATTCAACACGGCCAATTCGAAGCGCACGAAGAGTTCGCCAGCCATGGCCGGCTCGTCGAGGTGATCCAGAATGATGTCCAAAGTCTGGTAGAGATGCGGATGCGGGTCGCGCTCGGGCAGAAGCCGCAGAAGACCGCCAAGCGCCTGGACGCCATAGACTGCGGTCGCGCTTTCCATCAGCCGCCCTGCCCGCAGCATCAAAGGCTCAATCCGGTATTCGCCAAGATGCTCGTCCAGCCGGGCGCGCCAGGTCACCTCCAACCGGTTGCCCGGCTGCAGAACCGGCTGCATGGCGCGCGACCGCCCCGAGCGGACCATGCCGAGATGGCGTCCGCGCTCGCGCGTCATCATCTCCGCAATCACGCTGGTTTCCCCGTGGCGACGCACACCGAGAAGGATGGCTTCATCTGTCCATTGCATGGCCTGTTCTACCCTAGGCAGGGCTTGCGAAACAACCGATTCCGCATCCGGAACTACGGCGGACCATGACCCGCCCCTCTCGTTGGGTTTGATCGACAGAGTTTATGATCGATGCAAACAAATTGGCTGTCATGCGGGCTGCAAACTGGCGTAATGATGCAAGTGCATTTTTGTGCGCAGATTGATGACGGATGCACCGCCGGTGACGGACAGGCAGACAGATCAGAATAGCTCGAAGGGTGGCGAACCGGACCAACCTGATGAAGGCCGCGCGACCGTCAGCCCTCAGCTGCTGACCGAACCGCCACCGGGTCTTCTCACGCCTCTCCATCCAGCCTTGCGCTGGTTCATCCTTGTTGCTGTGTCACTTGCCTTTTCGGTGGCACTTTATCTCACGCACATGCCGGGCGCATTGTTGATTGGCCCGATGGCAGCAGCGATTGTCGTTGCGACCAACGGGGCAAGGCTCGCCGTCCATCGCATTCCCTATATCGCATCCCATGCGATGATCGGCTGCATCATTGCGCGTTCGCTGGATCTCGATACGCTTGGGACTGTTGTCCGAGACTGGCCTGTCTTTCTCGTGACCGTATCCGCCGTCATTGCTGCCAGCGGCCTGCTTGGCTATCTCCTGGCACGTGCCGAGATCCTTCCCGGCACGACAGCCATATGGGGCACATCTGCGGGGGCGGCTTCGGCCATGGTGCTGATGGCAGAATCCCATGGCGCAGATGCGCGGCTTGTCGCCTTCATGCAGTATCTGCGGGTTGCCTTTGTTGCCGGTGGAGCATCCATCGTGGCTGCCTTTGTCTTCGGCGCGGCAGGCGGTGCGGCGACACCGATCGTCTGGTTTCCGCAAACCGACTGGCTGGATCTCGGCAAGACACTCGCAGTTGCCTATGCGTCAGCGGCCATCGGCGCCTGGTTGCGCATTCCGGCGGGCACGATGCTGCTGCCAATGATCTCGACGACGCTGCTTCATGTTCTGGGTTACATTACCCTGCAACTGCCGGAATGGCTTCTCGCCCTCTCCTATGGAGTGATCGGCTGGAAAATCGGTCTCAGCTTCACCCGCAGGATCCTGCGGCATGCGGCAAACGCCCTGCCCCAGATCGTCGGGTCGATCCTCGTCTTGATGGCCTTTTGTGGCGGGCTGGGCTGGTTGCTCTGGTATGCCTTCGACATTGACCCGCTGACGGCCTATCTCGCCACCAGCCCCGGAGGGCTCGATTCGATTGCGATCATCGCCGCCTCGACGCCGGTCGATATGTCCTTTGTCATGGCGTTACAGACAACCAGGCTGATACTGGTGCTCCTGTTCGGCCCGGCGATCGCAAATCTCGTGACGAAGCGCGTCCAGGCGCGCAAAGCCTGAAACGCGTCGGCTTCATTCAATCCCGCGGGAACTCCAGGCCCATCTCGCGGAAGCGCTCGGGATCATTGCCCCAGTTCTCGCGAACCTTGACGAACAGGAACAGATGCACCGGCTGTTCAAGGATCTCCGACATCTCCTTGCGGGAAGCAGTCGAGATCGACTTGATCGCCTCGCCATTCTTGCCAAGCACGATCTTCTTCTGGCTGTCGCGCTCGACATAGATCACCTGCTCGATTCGCACCGAACCATCCTTGCGCTCTTCCCACTTCTCCGTCTCGACATGCGACGAGTAGGGAAGCTCCTGGTGGAGACGCAGAAACAGTTTCTCGCGGGTGATTTCAGCAGCGAGCTGGCGCATGGGCAGATCGGAAATCTGATCCTCGGGGTAGTACCACGGGCCTTCCGGGAAAGTGTCTGCCAGATAATCCATGACATCGTCGCAGCCTGAGCCCGTCGTTGCCGAGATCATGAAGGTCCGCTCGAACTTGACGGCTTCATTGGCCTTGGCGGCCAGTTGCAGGAGGTCTTCGGCCTTGACCCGGTCGATCTTGTTGAGCACCAGGATCTTGGGCTGCGGCACATCCTTCAGCCCCTCCAGGATCGCCTCGGCATCACCGCGAAGCCCGCGCTCGCTATCAATCAGGAGCAGAATCAGATCGGCATCCTTGGCACCACCCCAGGCGGAAGTGACCATGGCACGGTCAAGCTTGCGGCGCGGCTTGAAGATGCCGGGCGTGTCCATGAAAACGATCTGGGCGTTCTTGTGGATCGCGATTCCGCGCATCACGGCCCGCGTCGTCTGCACCTTGTGGCTGACGATCGAGACCTTGGCTCCGACAAAGCGGTTCACCAGCGTCGACTTGCCGGCATTGGTTGGCCCGATGAGGGCAACAAAACCGGATTTGGTCGGTGAATGTGCCGCCGGTTCGCCAGCGGCTTCTGTGTTTTCGTGTTCGGTCATGACTTCCAATCGGGGCTGATCAGGACTTTGTCCAGATGCCCTCTCGTTCGAGGAGCTTCGTGGCGGCCACCTGTTCGGCAGCGCGCTTTGAGCGTTCTGTTCCTGTCTCGGGTGCAACCCCGGGGATTTCGACGATCACCGTAAAACGGGGATCATGATCCGGTCCGGATCGTTCGGCAACCTTATATGTCGGCGCCCTGCCATGGCGGGCATGGGCCCATTCCTGCAATTCGGTCTTGGCGTCACGCCTTGCACCTTCGGCGCTGCGCGCGCGTTCGGTCCAGTGGCGCAGGATGAACGCCCGCGCGGCTTCCAGGCCAGCATCCAGATAGATAGCGGCAATCAGGCTTTCCACCACATCAGCACGGACATTCAGCATGTTCTTCGCCGTGATCGCCTTGACATCGGCCCCGGTGCGAATGAAGCGATGGAGAGCGAGTTCGTCGGCGATGGCCGCACATGTTTCGGCGCTGACGAGCTGGTTGAAGCGAACCGAAAGCTCGCCCTCGGTCGCCGTGCTGTGGACCGAGAACAGCAGTTCGGCGATGCACAGACCAAGCACGCGGTCGCCCAGAAACTCAAGCCGCTCATAGTCCCCGCGCGTCTTCGAGGCGGTGACACTTGCGTGAGTGAGAGCCCGGCTCAGGCGGTCGCGATCGACAAAGCGGTGTCCAACCGCCTCTTCAAGCTGCCGCCATTCCTCCTCCGCAAGTGCCGCCGGTTTCTTCATTCGACCGCCTTGAACAACCGATCCCAGCGCATGTTGGTCGGCCATTTCCAGATTTCGCGGAACGAGGTGTCATTGCCGAGCGAGAAGAAAATGAGCGAAGCCTTGCCGACAAGATTTTCAGCCGGAACGAAGCCGACATCAAAGCGGCTGTCGAGCGAGTTGTCGCGGTTGTCGCCCATCATGAAATAATGACCTTCGGGAACAATGAATTCCCGGGTGTTGTCGCCACGGGTGTTCTGCGCCTGATCGAGCGTCTCGTAGCTCACGCCATTCTCCAGCGTTTCGCGTAACATCGGCACATCCGCACCGGGATCGAGACGGTAATCCGATGTAAACGTGCCGTCTTCAACACGCGGCACAGGCTGACCATTGATGAAGAGCGCGCCATCGATCATCTGGATGCGATCGCCGGGCAGGCCGACAACACGCTTGATATAGTCGATTTTCGGGTTTGGCGGGAAACGGAAGACGGCAATATCGCCACGCTCCGGTTCACTTGCGAAGATGCGACCTTCGAACAGATCGGGTGAAAACGGCAAGGAATACTTCGAGTAACCGTAGGAGAACTTGTTGACGAAGATATAGTCACCGACCAGCAAGGTCGGCATCATCGAGCCGGACGGGATCGTGAAGGGTTGAAAGAAGACCGTCCGGATAACCATCGCCAGCAGCAGCGCCTGGATAATGACCTTGATGTTTTCCCAAAGGGCGCTTGGCTTCTTGTCTTCGCTCACGCTGGTGGTTTCCTTTTGCAAATTCCCGCCCTTCCTAGTCGTTTCGTGCGTCAACGGCAATGTCCATGCCACCGTCTTCTGCGCGGCCACCTGTCTCAGGTGTCGGTCGGCAGTGCTTCGATGATGACGAAGGCCTGGGCATAGGGGAAATCATCGGTGATGGTGAGATGGATGACGGGACGATGGCCGGGCGGCAGCAGCCGATTGAGCACTTCTTCTGCCCCTCCGGTGAGTTTCATCGTGGGCTTGCCTGACGGCAGATTTATGACGCCCATGTCCTTCCAGAAAACGCCCTGCGCAATTCCTGTGCCCAGCGCCTTGCACATCGCCTCCTTGGCAGCAAAGCGCTTGGCATAGGACGCTGCACGATTCTTGCGACCGTCGGACTTGCGGCGCTCGATTTCGGTGAAGCAGCGATGGGTGAAACGGTCTCCGAACCGCTCCAGCGACTGCTCGACCCTTCGAATGTCCATCAGGTCGCTTCCCAAACCGATGATCATGATCAGACGCTCGCCTTGCCATCAAGCGCCGTCGCGAGGCGGGCCTTGGCCCGCTCGGCCAGACGCAACCTGCGTCGACGCTGGAAACCATGCACGGCAAGATAGGTCAAGATGTAGAAGATGATGCCGCTCACAAATGCCAGAGGGATTGCTCCGACCAACATGGGCTTGAGGACCGGTTCCCACAGCTGGTGCACTTCGAAAGAGGAGAAGAGCTTGTGCAGGTTGATCTTGCGTTCCACATCGGCTCCCCGATCCAGGATCATTTCTCCCACTTCCCAGGTGGTCGCCCAGATCAGGGGAAAGGTCAAAGGATTGCCGAAGGCTGTGCCCAAAGCCGCAGCCACCATGTTGCCGGCGAACAGATAGGCAAGGACGAAAGCCAGGATGAAGTGAAAGCCCATGAAGGGCGTCCAGGATGCGATGACACCAGCCACGACACCGGCAGCAATCGCATGCGGCGTCGCCGTAAGCCGGAGGATGCGTTTTGCAACGTAGTGAAAAGGTCTTGTAAAACCCTTGCGAGGCCACACGAATTCGCGAAGCTTGTTGGAAAACGAGATTGGCTGGCGACGACGAAACAACATGCCGTCTATCTACGGGATTTTGTCCGCCAAGGACAAGACCCGCGAGGTATCCCTTTGTCTTATGGGACCCCGTCTTTGCGGACGCCGACCGAGCAGCCGGCGCCATTCAGCATTTCAGCCGTTATCAGAAGCCGCGACGGAACATGCCACGGTCTATCTGACGCTGGCGGTATTCCAGGTCGACGAGGTCGCGGGCGCCGTTGAGATACATCATTTCGCGCTCGGCAACAGAAGGCACACGCAGCGAACGGGCGATTTTACGGATAGGTTCGAACATCTTTCGGTCCTCGGTTCTATGTCTCTTTGTGTTGAACCGAATGTAATTGTGCGCCGCACAAAGGACCAGATCCAATTGGCAAAGGCAGATATGCGATGAACGCATAGCCCGAGAGTATCGGTTTACGCATTAGGCAGGACTGTGGCCAAAAAACTGGCAAATGCCACAGATTTGCCGGGCTTGAGCTTCTCTACCCCGCCCGGCAGCATGCTCAGTCGAAGACACGCTTGACGGTCGAGATACAGTCGAGTTCCTTCAACTCGCCAAGCAGCTGGCTCAATTGGCGCAGATCCCAGACCTCGACGTCCAGTGCCATCTCGGTGAAGTCGGTCGCAATCCGGATCATGTTCAGAACACGGATATTGATATCGAGGCGCGCAACGCATTGGGCGACTGTCGCCAGCGTGCCGGGCTCGTTGATGGCGTTGATCAGAATGCGGGCGACGAAGCGGGACTTGTTTGCCTCATCGAGATCCCAGCGGACATCGATCCAGCGCTCCGGCTCGTTTTCGAACCGTTGCAGGGTGGCCGCCTGGATCGGATAGATGGTGATGCCCTTTTCATCGTCCATGATGCCGACGATACGATCACCCGGCACCGCACCTGCCGGACCGAAATGCACCTCGGCATTTCCGGAGAGGCCACGGATCGGCAGCGGATCCGGTCCATCATTGGCAGTCGGCGCATTGCCCTTCTGGCTTGGCTTGCCTGGCAGCTTGAAGACCATGCCGTTTGCGCTGTTCATGGCAAACCAGCCATCGTCGGACGATGGCTTTACCGTGACGCGCTCGTCCTGATAGTCGGGATAGACGGCACGCAGCACGTCGAGCGAGGAGCTCTCACCGCGACCGACGGAAGCAATGGCATCCTCGACATCCCTCTGGCCGAGGCGATGCAGCACCGGACGCAGATTGTCCTTGGAGAAAACCTTTCCAGCACGCTCGAAAGTGCGCTCCAGAATGCGCTGGCCGAGGCCTGCATATTGCTTGCGGATCGCCATGCGTGTGGCGCGGCGGATGGCAGCGCGCGCCTTGCCGGTGACCACGATTTCTTCCCAGGCCGCCGGCGGCACCTGGACGCCGGAGCGGATGATTTCGACCTCGTCGCCGTTCGACAGGCGGGTGACCAGAGGCATGATCGAGCCGTTGATCTTCGCGCCAACGGTCGTGTCGCCGATATTGGTGTGGACGGCATAGGCAAAGTCGATCGGGGTCGCGCCGCGCGGAAGTGCGATCAGCTTGCCTTTCGGGGTGAAGCAGAAGACCTGGTCCTGGAAGAGCTCGAGCTTGGTGTGCTCCAGGAATTCTTCCGGGTTATCGCCTTCGGCCAGCGCCTCGATCGTGTGGCGCAGCCAGGAATAGGCATTGCTTTCGCGGGGCAAGAGATCGCCGTCGGTGTTTTCGCCATCCTTGTAGAGCGCATGGGCGGCGATACCAAATTCGGCGATTTCATGCATGCGGCGCGTACGGATCTGCAGCTCGATACGCTGGCGAGACGGACCGACGATCGTGGTGTGGATCGAGCGGTAGTCGTTCTGCTTCGGCGTCGAGATATAGTCCTTGAAGCGACCGGGCACGACACGCCAGCGGGTATGCACAATACCGAGCGCCCGGTAACAGGCGGGAATATCCTCGACCAGAATCCGGAAGCCATAGACATCGGAAAGCTGCTCGAAGGACAAGGACTTCGACTGCATCTTGCGGAAGACCGAATAGGGCTTCTTCTGGCGACCCTTGACCCAGGGATTGGCCACGCCATTGGCAATCAGCAGATCGCGCAGTTCGTCCTCGATCTTGGTGATCAGGCCCTCATTGCGCGTTGAAAGCTCCGACAGACGTTTCGTCACCGTCTCATAGGCTTCCGGGTTGATATAGCGGAAGGACAGATCCTCCAGCTCGTCGCGCATGTCCTGCATACCCATGCGACCGGCAAGCGGCGCATAGATTTCCATCGTCTCTTCGGAAATGCGGGCGCGCTTGTCGTCGCGCATATGCTCCAGCGTGCGCATGTTGTGCAGGCGGTCGGCGAGCTTGACGAGAAGGACCCGGACATCGTCCGAGATCGCGAGCAAGAGCTTGCGTAGGTTCTCCGCCTGCTTGGCCTTCTTGGTGACGAGGTCGAGCTTCTTGAGCTTTGTCAGGCCTTCAACGAGACGCCCGATATCCTCGCCGAAGAGTTCGTCGATCTCGGCGCGGGTGGCAGATGTGTCCTCGATCGTGTCATGCAGGAGGGCGACCGCGATGGTCGATTCATCCAGATGCATCTCGGTCAGGATGGCGGCAACCTCAAGCGGGTGGGAGATATAGGGATCTCCGCTGGCGCGCGTCTGCTTGCCATGCTTCTGCATGGCATAGACATAGGCCTTGTTGAGGAGAGCTTCATTGGCGTCGGGCTTGTATTTCTGCACCCGCTCCACGAGCTCGTATTGCCGCATCATCCGGTTTGCTCCTGACCGTCTCCGACACCTCTAAACGATTGTCAGCCACCAGAGCCGATGTCGGGGACTCCGGGGACCGTTTCAAGACCCGCTCATCGACACCCTTGCGGGGTTGGCGCAGGTGGCGGAACCTGCGGCCTTTCGAGCGGCCTCTTCGTCGCAATATAAACGAAAAACGCGCCAGTCAGGATGACTGGCGCACTGAAATGAACTGTTGGACGCAGACTATCGCAGGATTTGTTGACGATTAGTAATCGTCGCTCTTTTCCGGAGGTACAAGTCCTTCGATACCGGCGAGAAGCTCCTCTTCCGACATCTGGTCGAAGGTTAGCGTCTCGGGCAGTTCGTCTTCTTCGTCGCCCTTGCCAACGGTGCCGGTATTGGCAAGCATCGAGCTCGGCTCCTGCTCCGGCTCGTCGACTTCGACATGCTTCTGCAGCGAATGGATGAGGTCTTCCTTCAGGTCGTCGGGAGACAGCGTCTCATCGGCGATTTCGCGCAGGGCGACGACCGGGTTCTTGTCCTTGTCGCGATCAATGGTGATCGGTGCGCCCTGGGAGATCTGGCGGGCACGATGGCTTGCGAGCAATACCAGCTCGAACCGATTTTCGACTTTGTCGATGCAATCTTCAACGGTGACGCGGGCCATTGCCTGTCCTTTGCGTTCATGAATTCATGGGATTGCAGGTGCGATACAATCAATGGATGGCAAATTCAAGTTTTTCATACGCGCCGGACCGTGCCGAGCCGCAGAGAATTGTGGCGAAAGCCATTTTTTGCCAAGGCATTCAACCTGTACGTGCTTGGATAAGACAGAGTATTACCCTACATAATTTAATATATGAACACTTCATAATGTATGTGGTGTCAACTTTGAATCTTCGGCAACAGCCTGTTTTTATTGCGTTTTGCCACTAGGAATTTAAGCCAGAAAGGATTTGGACATGTTCGATCCCCGCGAGAAAATTGCACTCTTTATTGACGGTGCCAACCTCTACGCAGCGTCGAAAAGCCTCGGTTTCGACATTGACTACAGAAAATTGCTGAAGGCCTTCCAGAAGCGGGGCTATCTCCTGCGCGCCTATTATTACACGGCGCTGATCGAGGATCAGGAATATTCGTCCATTCGTCCGCTGATCGACTGGCTGGATTACAATGGTTACAAGGTCGTGACCAAGCCCGCCAAGGAATTCACCGATTCCATGGGTCGCCGCAAGGTCAAGGGCAATATGGATATCGAGCTTGCCATCGATGCCATGGAGCAATCGGAAACCGTCGACCACCTGGTGATCTTCTCCGGCGACGGCGATTTCACGACACTGGTCGAGGCGCTGCAGCGCAAGGGACGCAAGGTTTCGGTGGTTTCGACCATGGCCACCCAGCCGCCGATGATTGCCGACGATCTTCGCCGCCAGTCGGACCACTTCATCGACCTGATGAGCTTGAAGGCCGAGATCGGTCGCGATCCGAGCGACAGACCTGCTCCGCGCGTGGCAGAACCGGCAACGGCGAGCGAAGACGACCACTAGCGCGTTTCTGGTGATCGCTTGATGACCGGAAACCCTCCATTTATCCGGTTTTACGCAGTCCGGACGCAAAACCGCTAACGCACTTTTGCTCGACGTGCGCCCGAGCCTCAGGTTGCCCTGAACTTGTCAGAGGAAGGGCGCACCGCTGGTGCTTGCGGTGTCGGGACCAAGGACGGCGGCCTGTCAAAACCGTTCGCATGGAATAAACTGTCGTTGTCGACGTTTTCGCCCTGAAGCAAGCAGGGAGAATTCCATGACCATGATCGCAACGGAAACGGCAACAAGCCCGTTTGACCCGCATGTGCGCCGCGCTGTCCCCGAATGGCGCAGAACCCTCTTGCTCCTTGTGCCGATCCTGACAGCCGGCGTGACGGTCTGGTGCATCTGGGTGTTTCCGGAGACGCTGTCACCACAGGGACGGATTGCCCTGATCATCACAGCCCTCGCTCTGATTGGCTGGGTGGCCACGCCCCTGCCGGAAAGCCTGGTCGCACTTGCAAGCGCCGTGGCGCTTGTGCTGACCGGGGTGATCGCAGAGACCCAGCTCTACGCCATCTTGGGTTCGGATCTGGTCTGGCTGCTGCTGGCAGCCTTCATCATCGCTGCAGTGCTGAAGGAATGCGGACTGGCCGAACGGATGATCCTGCCGCTCCTGTCGAGGCAGATGCATTTCGTGACCTTTGCCTTCACGCTCGCCACTGCCATTGCGCTGACCGCCTTTCTGTTGCCATCGACCTCCGGGCGGGCGGCGCTTCTTCTGCCGGTGTTCCTTGCGCTCATCCCGCATTTGCCGGACGAGCGGCTTCGTCGTCCGCTGGCCCTGCTGTTTCCAACGGTCATTCTGTTGTCGGCCGGCGGATCGCTGATCGGCGCGGGGGCTCATCTCGTTGCCGTCGAGGCAATCGTGGCCACAGGCGGCGACCGGTTGAGCTATCTGGACTGGCTGATGCTCGGGGCGCCTCTGGCCTTTCTCGCATCGGCAGCCGGCGTGCTCCTGATCCTCGTCCTGTTTGTTCCGCGCGCCCTGTGGCGCGAACGGATCGGATGGGCGCGAATGCGCGAACCGCTGACGCCGCGCCAATGGCGGGTGCTCTGTGTCGTGAGCATTCTGGTCGGTCTCTGGCTGACCGAGCCGTTACACGGTTTCGGCATGGCGCTGGTCGCCGTGGTCGGCGCCATGGCGCTGCTGACCAAGCCGTTCACGCGCAGCAAGACGAAAGAGGTGTTTCGCGCCGTGGATGTCGAACTCATCCTCTATATGGCCGCCACGACCCTGATCGCCTATTCCATGACCCAGAGCGGCGCAGACCGCTGGCTGGCCGGGCAGGCGCTGGCATGGCTGCCGGCTTCGCTGACCGCCAGCAAGACGGCCATGGTGATCGTCGTTGCCATCGTCGCCATGGTCGCCCATATCGTCATTGCATCCCGCTCGGCGCGCGCCGCCGTGCTGGTGCCGGCCGTTGCCCTGCCCGTTGCGGGGCTTGGCCACGAGGCCACCGTGATGATCCTCGTGGTGGTGATGGGCAGCGGATTTTGCCAAAGCCTGATGGCCGGCGCAAAACCCGTCGCCATCTTTGGCATGCGGGAGGAGGGCGGCTTTACCCAGGCCGATCTGGCCAGACTGGCGCTGCCGCTGGGGATGGCCAAACTGACCCTCCTGGTCGGTATTGCCCTGTTCGTCTGGCCCCATCAGATCGCTGGCGCCGGCACCGAGCGCATGGTTCTGGCCCAGGATGACAAGCCAGCCATGGCGGTCATCCACCTGCCCCCGTTGACGCTCTTGCCGCCGATCACAACGAGCAACATCGTCGAGACCATCGCGGCAACCAAGACCAAGGCGCAGGAACCAGCCGCCAATGTCAAACCGGAGATCCGTCGCGAAGCATCGTCGCCACGGACGAAACGAGACACATCAAACAGAAACAATATAGAAAAATCTATAGACCGTGCCATTCGGGATATCGGAGCAGATATTCGCAATATATTTCGGTGAATGAATCCGACTTTATCGAATATTTATATGAATAATCCGGGAATAAGGTCAACGGATGTACGTTTTCATCGCAGATACATAGCAAAAGGAGACTGCGATGACCATGACAATTCTTGTTGCCCCCTCCGGTTTTAAAGAATCCCTTTCTGTCGACGACGTGACCCTGGCGATCCACGAGGGCATTCTCAAGGCCTTGCCGAACGCCCGCGTTCTCTGCGCGCCGATGGTCGATGGCGGCGAAGGGACGGTCAAGGCTTTGGTTCGGGCGACGGGCGGCAGGCTCGTCAAGGCCCGAGTGACCGGTCCGGTTGGCCAGCCGGTCGACAGCTTTTTCGGCCTGATGGGCGGAAAGGGACCGAAGACCGCGGTGATCGAGATGGCCGCCGCCGCCGGGCTGTCCCTGGTTCCCCGTGATCAACGCAACCCGATGCTGACGACCTCCTACGGCGTCGGCCAGCTTATCCTCAAGGCGCTGGCACACGGCGCCAAGCGGATCCTGGTCGGCTGCGGCGACAGCGGCATCAATGACGGCGGCGCCGGCCTTGCCCAGGCACTCGGGGCGAGACTGCTGGATGCCGAAGGCCGCGATCTGCCCCAGGGCGGCGGCGCCCTTGTCAATCTTCATTCGATCGACCTCAGGAGACTCGATCCGCGACTGGCCAAAGTGAGGATCGATGCCGCCGTCAACTGGCACAATAGGCTGCTGGGCGAGAAAGGTGTCGCCCGGGTGTTCGGTCCGCAGAAAGGGGCAACCCCGGAACAGGTGGAGCATCTCGACCGAGCGATGCAGCGCTGGGCCGATCTCATTGAGCGCCATACCGGCCAGGATGTCGGCATTGCGCCGGGGGCCGGCGCATCGGGCGGGCTCGGCGCCGGATTGATCGCTTTCGCCGGCGCAACCCTGCATCCGCGCTTTGACATCATCCTCAACTATCTCGATTTCGACCGGCTCTTGTCCGAGGCCGATCTCGTCATCACCGCAGAAGGAAGCCTGGACGGGCAGAGCCCCTATGGCAAGGTTCCTTGCGAAGTGGCCCGGCGGGCCGAAGCGCTGGGCATTCCGACCATTGCGCTTGCCGGCACGATCGGTCGCGGCGTTGACCAGACCTTCGCCCATGGGATCTCGGCCTTCGCCTCCATCCTGAAGCGACCCTGCACGCTGGAAGAGGCGATCAGGGACGGCTACAAGCTTTTGCGGCGGGCGACGGAAGATGCGATCCGGATGATTGCCGTCGGGCAGAGGCTGTCAGGCAGCAGGGCTTTCGCCTGACCTCGCCGAACCGGGGGGCGGCAAGGGTCTGCCCCCAGAGCCATTCCAGCAAAGTGCATCGTGCTTTTGCCGCAGGACTTCAGTGAAGACAAAGACAGAGAGCATGAAAGGCGATCCCGCTTTCGCCGGAAATGCTCTCGAAGGGCCGGACGGTCAGAGCGACTCGAAAGCGATAGCCTGGGCGCCCTGCCAGAGAACCATCTTGCCCATGGCCTCCAGCTGCTCCTGACCTTTCGTCACCGTCAGGAAATGATTGCCCGCCAGAACGCCCATCTTGCTGGCAAACTGGGAGGAGCCATAGGCGAAGAGCAGTTCGGTTTCGCTGAAGCCGCCGGGATAAAGCAGGATGTCGCCGCGCGAGGGATGGGCCGTGTGGTTTTCGAAACCGGCGCCGAACTGAAAATCGCCCAAGGGCACCCAGACCGCCTCGCCCGACCAGCGCGAATGGATCGCCTGGTTGCGGAACGGCAGGAAGGTCTCAAAAATGCGGCAGGTCTCGGGCGCCTTTTCGCGCTCGAGCCTCGCCTCGAAGACGAAGGGGCCGACGGTGACCTTGAGATGCGAGAGCGCCATGATCAGCCCGTCTTCAACAGGCGGGATTTCTGGCGGTTCCAGTCGCGTTCCTTCTCGGTCTCGCGCTTGTCATGCAGCTTCTTGCCCTTGGCGAGCGCCAGTTCCAGCTTCGCCCTGCCCTTCTCGTTGAAATAGATCTTCAAGGGCACCAGCGTCATGCCCTCGCGATTGATGCCGGCGCGCAGGCGGTTGATCTCGCGCTTGGAGAGAAGCAGCTTGCGACGGCGGCGGGGCTCGTGATTGAAGCGGTTCGCCTGCAGATATTCCGGCAGATGCGAATTGATCAGCCAGATCTCTTCGCCCTCGTCGGAGGCATAGGATTCGGCAATATTGGCCTTGCCCTCGCGCAGCGACTTGACCTCCGTGCCGGTCAGAACCAGACCCGCCTCGTAGGTGTCGACGATCTCGTAATTGAAGCGCGCCTTGCGGTTTTCCGCAACGATCTTGTTGACGACGCGCTGTGAGCCTTTGGGGGCCATGGCCAAATCTTCCGTTTCGCCCGGGATTTTATCGGGGTTGCGCCTACGCGGGCGGGGCGTGGCGGGTATGGGAGCTATGTAATGGAGGATGGGGGGGAAATAAAGGTGGGGTGGGTACATGACTATGAGCCACCACCAGCCTGACGTATACCTTGGCGACTACTCAACTGCGGTCGCGAGCTTGTCCAAAACCTGCTCCAAACCTGCTCTGGACATAGCAGCGGTCTGCGCATCAGGATAACCGAACTCGGACCAATGGAGAATTGTGGTACCGTTTTCACCTGCCACTATCTCTATTACGTGGGGCACGAGCCGCGGAAGATGAGCCGGTAAACCAAGCTCATTTGGCGATACCTCAGCCCCGTCTGTATTCGCCCAACCCTGATCAAAAACGAGACGGGATCCAGGAACGATCTCTCTATAGGTCCAAGTATTGCAAATGACGGGAAAGTTCGCCCCTGTCATACAAACCAGCGTCGCCTGGCCCACGACCACATTTGCCCGGACTTTGGGTGCAGTAAAGCCGAAAGGGCCCCACCACCGTTTGATCCATTGGGTATCGGTTAAAGCCGCCCAAACCTTGTCTGGCGTGGCTTGCAGGGTGCGGGTTGCTCGCAGATCGTCAGCCATAGCAGCCTCCGTTAGCGGCAGCATCAGATGTGCGGCTATGAAAACAGACGTAAGATTTTTCATCATAAGTCATTCTTCAACAAAAAATTGATCTTGCCTTGATCACGTACCAACTAGTCGGTATGCTGTCAACATGACTAGGAAAACGATTCTCCACCCAGATCGCGGCGATGCCCGTGAGCGCCTGCTGAATGCCGCATTGAGCGTTATTCGCTCCAAGGGATATGCTGCGACGACAGTTGATGATTTGTGCCGTATGGCGACTGTCTCGAAAGGCGCCTTCTTTCATCATTTCAGGTCGAAAGAGGAGCTTGCGATTGCCGCTGCTGCTCACTGGCACAACGAAACCGAGGCGATCTTCGGGAGAGCGCCCTACCGGAAGCAATCAAATCCCCAACAACGAGTCCTGGGTTATCTGGCCTTCCGAAAGGAACTCGTCGTTGGCGATGCATCCGAGTTCTCGTGTCTACTGGGCACCATGGCGCAAGAGGTTCACCAAACTTCACCGGCGATCCGGGATGCGTGTGGCGAGGCAATCGAGGCGCACGCCTCAACGCTTCACGACGACATAGCAGAAGCATTGGCAAACAGCATCAACAAGGATGTCTGCGCTCCTGCCAGTTTGGCTTTACACATCCAGGCAGTTCTGCAGGGCGCCTTCATAATGGCAAAGGCCATAGGCGAACCGCGTGTCGCAACCGACAGCATAGAACACCTCATTCGCTACTGCACCCTACTGCTTGAGCCGGCAAAACAGGATTGAAGAGACGTTGGTCATGGACAAGAAAGAACAAGGCAAGCAGAAACACGATCTATTTGCAAAACAGTCCCCACACTCGTCTCCAGGGATTCATATAGGCCTGATTGAAAGCGTCACGGCGGATCTGCGTGCGATGACCGCTTTTGTCCAGAATCTACTGATCTACGACGTCGCTGCGAAACCATTCTACGGCATAGATTTGAACGACGACCGCGCGCAGGACATCCATATTCGACAGGTGGATCAAATACTGCAGAGACTGACAGAGATCGGCTCTCCCCAACTCCTCTCTGAACGCCAGCCGCAGCACAGGATGGCTGCACGATGTGGTACCTTCGCCCTTTTGCTTCTGGCCTTGCTTCGACACCACGGCATTCCAGCCAGGTCGCGTGCGGGTTTTGCCGACTATTTTTCATCAGCGACATTTGAAGACCATTGGGTGGTGGAGTATTGGGACGCCGATTGCAAAACGTGGCGGTACGCAGACCCAATGTTTGACGCTGTTTGGCAGCAAAGGCTGGGCATACAGCATGACATTCTTAACGTGCCAAAAGCGAAGTTTCTGACCGCTGCCGAGGTGTGGAAACGATGTCGCCTCCGGGAGATGGATCCTGATCGAGTTGGCATTTCTCATGCCAATCTCTATGGATTGTTCTTCATTGCCGGAAGCCTAATACGCGATATTGCCGCTTTTTGTCGTGTCGAAATGCTCCCCTGGGATGTTTGGGGTGCACAGCCTAGGCCTGATGACGCTCTGGACCCGGAGAAATTGGCCTATTTCGATGATCTCGCCGAGCACATGCTTTCAGCGGACTCAAATCCCGTGCTGATCGAGAGACTTTACGCGACAGATCAGAGGCTGACAGTTCCCACTCATGTGTTCAATGCACTCAGAAACCGCACAGAGCCCGCACGGCTACCTCAGGAGCAAGATCAGCATGACGACGACACGGATCAACATCAGCATCGATACACCTAGCCTAGAGGCAGGCGTCAGTTTCTATGAGCGCGTCTTCGGCTTTAAAGAGGTATCTCGTCCTTTGCCCCATATGGCAGTTATGGATGCAAACAATGTAGCTCTGTGTATTCACGAAAAGGCCGAAGGGACCGAGAGTTCAACTGCTGGCTCCCATCTTCGAAACTACCAAAGACACTGGACACCAGTTCATCTGGATTTTCACGTCAACGAGTTCGAAAAATGCATTCGCTCCATTATCGCGGAGAATGGAACCGTAGAGCGAACATTCGACAAACCGCGACCGGTGGCGTTCTGTTCGGATCCATTCGGCAATGGCTTTTGCGTGTTGGGCGAGAACTGATCATCAAGTCAGCCTCAACAATAGGAAAAAGCCGCCCTCCCCGCGGCCTTCCCATCATCCCCTCAATTCACCAATCCCGCATGCTTCAGCGCCGCGTCGATCGCGGCTTCTGTTGAGGCCTCCAACGTCGCCATCAGCGGCAGTCGGACGGTGCGGTTCATGCCGCGGGTGCGGTTCAGCGCATATTTCGCGCCGCAGAGGCCGGGTTCCATGAAGATGGCCTTGTGCAGCGGCATCAGGCGGTCCTGGTAGGCGAGTGCCTTCGCATAGTCGCCTGACAGCGTCGCAGCCTGGAATTCGGCTGAGAGGCGCGGGGCGACATTGGCGGTGACGGAAATGCAGCCGGTGCCGCCATGGGCGTTAAAGCCGAGTGCCGTTGCATCTTCGCCCGAGAGCTGGACGAAATCCGGCCCGCAGGTGATGCGCTGTTCGGAGACGCGCTCGATCTTGCCGGTCGCATCCTTCACACCGACGATGTTCTTGTGGGCTTTCGCGAGCGCGCCCATCGTCTCCGGCGACATGTCGATCACCGAGCGGCCGGGGATGTTGTAGATGATGATCGGCAGCGAGACGGCGTCTGCAATCGCCTTGTAATGGGCGATCAGGCCCTTCTGGGTCGGCTTGTTGTAATAGGGGGTGACGACGAGCAGCGCATCGGCGCCGACGGATTCGGCATGCTGGGCAAGCTCGATGGCCTCAAGCGTGTTGTTGGAGCCGGCGCCGGCAATGACGGGCACGCGCTTTTTCGCCACTTCGACGCAGAGCTCGACCACGCGCTTGTGCTCGGCATGCGACAGCGTCGGCGATTCGCCGGTGGTTCCGACCGGCACAAGGCCGGTGGAGCCTTCCGTGATCTGCCACTCGACATGGTCTGCGAAGGCTTTTTCATCGACTGCACCATGATCGGTGAAGGGGGTAATCAAAGCCGGGATCGATCCCTTGAACATGCAGTCAACTCCTCAAGCGACCGAAATCCATGCTTCGGCCTCATTCCATTGGTAAATCCGGCGCACATTACTTCGGGCGATACGGCCCGACAAGCGCAGCAAAAGCGATTTTCGAAGGGAAATCCGCCGCCTAATAGATCAAATGTGATCGGCCATGGTAAGGATTCGTTAATCGGGCAACCAGCTTATGGAAAGGGCCACGCGTATCTCTTTGGTGACATCATGATCCGGTCCTTTCTACTCGCCTCCACCGTCAGCGTCATGCTTGCCGCGCCTCTCGGCGTGACCTCCAGTTTCGCCGCGCAGCCGTCGAATGTTCCGGTCCCGCAGTTCAAGCCGCTCGGCTTTGCGCCGGGGCCTGCAAGCCGGCCTTCGCCGGAGATCACCGGGACCATTCCGCGCAGCCAGCCTGCCGGCCAGGCAAGCCCGCTTCTGAAGGCCGGGCTTGATGCGCTGTCCGACCGGGATGGAGCCGCCGCAATCGCCTTTCGCAACCGGCTGCCACAGGGGCTGGACCGGCAGATGCTGACCTGGTCCATCGCCATGTCCGGCCTGCCGGACATCCCCTCCTCCGAGATTGCCGCAGCCCAGCAGTCGCTGCCGGACTGGCCGGGGCTCAAGTCCTTCCGGGCGAATTCAGAGCGCGCGCTTTTGCGCGAAAACCCAACGCCTCAAGGCGTCATTGCCGCCTTTGGCCGCTCGCTGCCGGAGACGGCGGAGGGTGCCATCATCCTGGCGCGGGCCCAGCTTGCCTCCGGCCAGCGCGCCGAGGCCGCCAAAACCTTGCGCCGTTACTGGCATCAGGAGCCGCTGGATACCGCGCTGGAGGACCAGATTCTCGATGAATTCGGCGGTCTTCTGACGACAGCAGACCACAAGGCGCGGATGGATTATCTGCTTTATCGCGGCCGAGCAGAACAGGCGAAACGCTTCTCCTCGCTGGGCAAGGCGCAATCGCTCTACAATGCCTGGGCAGCCCTGCAGGCGCGCTCACCCAAGACCCAGCAGCTGATCAGCGCCGTCGACCGTTCCTGGCATTCGGACCCGGCCTATCTTTTCCTCCGGATCGAGAACCTGAGGCGGCAGGACCGCTATGAGGAGGCGGCCAAGCTTCTGCGGCAGATCCCGAAGGATCGCTCCAAGCTCATCAACACCACCGAATGGTGGAACGAACAGCGGATCATTGCCCGCGGGCTAGCGGACAAGGGGCGCTTTGCCGATGCCTATCGCGTGGCGGCCAATCATGTCGCGACGCGCTCGACCGATGTTGTCGATGCGGAGTTTCATGCGGGCTGGTATGCGCTGCGCGGGTTGAACGACCCGAAGACGGCAACACGCCATTTCAACCGTATCCTGGAGAATTCCAGCCGACCGCTTTCGGCCTCCCGCGCTCATTACTGGCTGGGCCGCGCTGCCGAGGCTGCAGGCGACAGAAAGGCCGGCGATCATTTCCGCCAGGCCGCGCGCCATTCCAGCACCTTCTACGGTCAGCTTGCAGCGGCAAGGCTGGGCGCGAAGGGCCTCGACATTGCCTATCCGCGCCCGAGCGATGCCGAACGGCGCAGGTTTGACAGCCGCGAGGCTGTACGGGCGATTGCCCGTTACGAGGCCGCCGGTCATGGCTGGCGGGCGCATAGCCTTTACCGGGCGCTGGCCGACCAGCTTGAAAATCCCGGCGAACTGGCTCTTCTTGCGGCGCGCGCCGAACGCTCCGGCGGGCATCAGCTGTCGTTGCAGGTGGGCAAGACGGCCTTTTCGCGCGGCATCGATGTTCCAGCGCTTGCCTTCCCGATCGGCGCCATTCCGGCAAGCGCCAATATTGCCGGCTCCGGCAAGGCGCTCGCTTACGCGATTGCACGCCAGGAAAGCGCGTTCAACCCGACCGCCATTTCGCCAGCCGATGCGCGCGGGCTCTTGCAGCTCCTGCCGGCCACGGCCAGAGGTGTCGCAAAGCGGCATGGGCTTGCCTTCCGGCCGGAAAAGCTGACAACCGATCCGGGCTTCAACGCCACGCTCGGCGCTCATTATCTCGGCGAACAGATCGACCGCTTCGACGGCTCCTATGTCTTGACCTTCATCGCCTATAATGCGGGGGCCAGCAAAGTGCCGGAATGGATCGAGCGTTACGGCGATCCGCGTGGCAAATCGATCGACGAGGTGGTCGACTGGATCGAGCGCATCCCCTTCCCCGAGACACGCAATTACGTGATGCGGGTCATGGAGAATTATCAGGTCTACAAGACCCGTCTCGGCCAGAGAACCGATATCGTGCACGATCTTCGCTTCGGGCGCTGACCGGATCGGGAAATGATCCGGTACCGATTGCCGCCCTGATGATGTAGCCTGTTTCGCAGTGATTGCGGAGCAGAAGCATGGATCAGCAGACGGAAATCCAAAAAGACAGTCTTTTCATTAGAGTACCGGACGGGCTTCACCTGCATGTCGAAGTCTATGGCAAAGACCGGGGCAAGCCTCCGGTTGTCTGCCTGCCGGGATTGACGCGCAACGGGCGGGATTTTGCCGAGCTGGCGACCATCCTTGCCAGCGCTCCGCATGACCATCGGGTGATCACCATCACCTCGCGCGGGCGCGGTCTTTCCGATCGCGATCCAAGCCCCGAGCGCTACACGATCCCGGTGGAAGCGGCCGATGTCATCAGCGTTCTCGACCAGCTCGGCATTGACCGCGCCCATTTCATCGGCACCTCGCGCGGCGGGCTGATCCTGCATATGCTGGCCTTCACCCATCTGGAGCGCATGGCAAGCGTCATCCTCAACGATATCGGCCCGGTTCTGGAACTCAACGGATTGCGGCAGATCCAGACCTATCTTGGCAGCCGATCAAGCCCGGCGGATTTCGAGGAGGCGGCGCATCTGTTGGCGAAGACGCATGGTTCCGAGTTCCCGGCGTTGACAGAGCAGGATTGGCAGACCATGGCGAAGGCAATTTTTCGGGAACAGGACGGCAAGCTTCTGGCGGATTACGACCCGGCCATCGGCGAACAGTTCCGTTCGCTCGACCTGTCCTCGCCCCTGCCCGATCTTTGGGCCGGTTTCGAACAGTTGGCCACCGTTCCGGTGATGACAATTCGAGGCGAGCATTCAAGATTGCTGTCGGAAGCCACGCTTGAGGAGATGGCAAAGCGACATCCGAAATTCGATGCCGTGATCGCGAGCGGCCAGGGCCATGCGCCGCTTCTGCATCTCGATCGACTGGACCAGGCAATCGCAGCGTTTCTCCGGCGGTAACAGGTTCGCGCCGCGCTACACTTCGCAGCACCCTTGATAAAAACAGAAAAAGCCCGACCGAAGCCGGGCTTTCCCTTATCCGATCTGGAGATCGAATTAGAACGAACGGATCAGGCGAACGAAGCCGGTCCAGTCCTTGGAGTCAGACTTGTTGTAGTCAACAGTGGCGTCTACCTTCAGACCAGAAGCAACAGAGTACGAAGCCAGCAGACCGCCGGTTACGTAGTCGACGTTGTCGAACTGCTCAACGAAGTTAACCGAAGGGGTCAGCGTCAGCTTGTCGGTTGCCTTGAAGCCGTAAGCCGCACCAACAGTCCACTCGACCGTCGTTACGTAGTGCGACGGGTCAGAAGCCCAGCCAGCGTAGAGTTCGAAGGTGCCAGGACCGACAGCAGCCGAAACTTCACCGGCGATGAAGCCTTCGTCAGCCTTCGTGTCGTAACCGCCCCAGAGGCCGAGCTTTGCTGCACCAAGAGCAGCAGAAAGCATACCTTCTACGCCGAACGCGCCGTCAGCCTGGCGGAGTTCGTCAACGCCGATGCCAACCGTGAAGGCGTCGGTTGCGTAGGTGTAGCTTACAGCGTCAAACTTGGAGTTCGCGATGAAGGTGTCGTTTTCGCCAGCGATGCCGATGTCATCAGCAAACGTGGTGAAGAAACCAGCCTTGAAGCCACCAACGGTCAGGTAAGCCTGGTCAACGGTTACGCCCTGCGTACCGTCAGAGGTGCCCTGAAGACGAATGAAGGAACCGATCGTGCCGATTTCCGAGTCATTCTTTGCTTCGAAGTTCACGCGAGCGCGGGTCTGGAAGTCGTCAATGTTGATACCTGTGTCCACGCCAGCTGCGTTTCTACGAGGCAAATCATTGTTGTTCCAGTCATAGGCGAAACGAACTTCACCCGAGATCTTCAGGCAGGTTTCGGTGCCGGGGATGTAGAAATAGCCGGTGCCGAAGGCGTCGCAAACGCGAACGTATTCCATGGGCTCGGGCTCAGCAGCGACGATTGCGTCAGCGGCCTGTGCGCCGGAAACTACAGCGAGAGCTGCAGCGGAGCCGAGAAGAAGGCTCTTGATGTTCATTATTGACCTCCAGTCAAGTTTCGTATGGGTCTGGGTAAATTGGCTGAAGGACAGCATTCCCTGCCCCATCCCCGTCGGTTTCAGAAGACGGACGATCCACCGCCTCGCTTCCGACGTTGAAAATACAAAAGGTGAGCGGTCATGCAATCGACAAAGACCGGAATGGGATGAAAGGGCGACGGCTTCCCCGTGATCTGTTGCCCAAACGACACAAAGTCGGCATCCGGAACCGATAAAACTTTACCTTTCGTTAGGAAACGCCTGTGGTTCCGGTAGTTTAGCACGGCGAAAGGAAAACCGGCGCTTCGGGTTAACTGGAGGAAAATGCCCGTATACCGGGGTTTCCACACCTTGTTGATGATGATTCTGCCGGGGAGCTGGTGGCTTCACCAACTGCTCATGGGAACAATGTCACTTGGAAGCGCGCTTATCGAACCTTCTTGCGGGAGAGATGATTCTGGAATCGGTCTTTGCGGTTTTGCTTGGACGGGGAGGCTGGCGGCGGCCTCGCTCCATATATAGGGAGTACCGCTGAGCCCTCCGAGCTGCCGGCGGGTTTGATATCGGCGCGCGGGAAGAACGCTGTTTACCCCCAGAAATCCATCGGATTTACAGCTTCTCGACGAAAAGGCCTTGCAATCGGCGAATCTTGCACATAATCAGGCCGCACCGGAGAGGTGGCCGAGTGGTCGAAGGCGCTCCCCTGCTAAGGGAGTATACGTCAAAAGCGTATCGAGGGTTCGAATCCCTTCCTCTCCGCCACCACAGTTTCCCACAAAAGCACGCGTATTTCAGGTTCGTCAGCGCCCCACGCTGGCCGGAACATGTCCATTGCATTCGAGATTCGGCTTCCGACTGGCTGGCCTGCAAACTGCAGCCTTGGCTGATCGCTCAAAATATTGCCGTTGTGCGCGACCGAACGTCTTTTCTCCAAAAAGGGTGCTGTCGCAGCTTCTTGTCCATGCCTAATCCAGGCCGGAGTCGCTTAAGTATCTGCAAAAATGCGAAAAACTGACTAACGCCCAGTCTGCAATTGACTGGAGGTCAGCCATGAACATCAAGAGCCCTCTTCGCTGCCGGGTCCGAGCCCAGGGAATGGGTTTGCGTTTACAACGCCTTCGGCACCGATGACTTCTACATCCCCGGCACAGAAATCTGCCTCAAGATCTCGGGTGAGATTGGCGGGACGCTGCGGATCCATGAAACCGGATGCGCTGGCGGCGACGGCTGAGGCAGTGCGGTCATTCTTCCGTCCCGGCTGACCGACGAAAAGCCCAGGTCCAGGACCTGTCAGGCCAGAAGGGCCTTCAAGTCATAACCGGGATCGGCAATGAGAGCCCTGTCGGCGTTTCGACCGGTGTCGAGCAGTTTCTTCGCCGTCACATAGGCCTTGGCATCGTTGATGGCGTCAACGGCAATCAATTGCCCCTTGGCATAATACCAGATGGAAAGACTGCCGGGCCTTGCGCCCTCGCGCGAAATTGTCTCGTCATAGCCCAGATTGAAACCGGCGATCTGCAGCTTCACATCATATTGGTCAGACCAAAACCAGGGTTTTGGTTTGTAGGGCTCACTGTCGCCGGCAAGAACGGCCGCCACGGCTTCGGCCTGATCCACGGCGTTCTGAACCGATTCCAGCCGCACCTTGCTGCCCTTCCAGTCAAAGGTCGCGCAATCGCCCATGGCATAGATGTCGGGATCCGAGGTTCGGCCAAAGGCATCGACTTCGATGCCGTTCGATGTTTCGAGGCCGCAATCGGCTGCCAGCCGGTCGTTCGGCATCACGCCGATCCCGACAATGACCATGTCCACATCCAATACACGTCCATCGGAGAGTTCTGCTGCCGTGACACGACCTGCATCGCCAATAAGCCGCGTGAGCCCGGTATTCTCGGCTATCTCCACTCCTTCCGAAACATGGATCGCGCGGATGGCGTCTGCCGTTTCCGGTGATGCCACGCGCGCAAGAATGCGCGGCGCCATCTCGATCAGTATCACGGCCAGTCCAAGCTTTCTTGCAACAGCGGCCGCCTCAAGCCCGATATAGCCGCCACCAACGATCAGAAGCCGCCGACCGGTCTTCATCTCACCGGCCAGCTGGTCGGCATCCGCCTTGTCGCGAACGGTATAGACACCCGCCAGATCGCCTCCGAGCGCGTTTGGAAGGCGACGTGGCGTTGCTCCGGTCGCAAGCGCCAGCTTGTCGTAGGCTATGGTCGACCCATCGAAGAGACGCAGCTTCTTCTGGTTCCGGTCGATCGCTTCGACCGGCGTCGACAGCCGCACGTCGATATCGGCCTCTCCGTACCAATTCTGCGGGCGAAAGAGCAGGCGATCAAAGGTCATCTCGCCGAGCAGATATTTCTTGGAAAGCGGAGGACGCTGATAGGGAAGCTCCGCCTCGCTGCCGATCAGAGTGATCGGACGCATATCCTTCAGCGCCCTCAGTTTGGCAGCCAGCGCAAAACCCGCCTGCCCTGCTCCGATGATTACCAGTCTGTCCGACACCGAACGCATTCCTTGAAACGTCTTGATCCCGATCGCGCCAGCTCGTTTCGTGCCAGCACCAGTGCTGAGCAAGGCCTAGCTTTGTGGCGCAGGCGGGTCAAGTTTACAAAGACGAATGGCCCCGGTTGATCTGCCCCAGACGGCTCTGCGACATCGCCGAGTCCCACTTTTCTGATCGCGGCATGACGAAGCATCGCCCAAGTCCAACAAATCCACTGAGAGCAAGGGTTTATGCGTCGATCCGTCGAATTCTAACGATCCCGGAGAGGAAGTAGTGACGCGGATGCCCTATTACTTATCCGTGCAGTGATGGAAGGAGGATCATCATGCATCTGGAAGACCGACTCAATCCGAAGGCAACAATCCCGCCGGATCAGGTTTATCGCAAGTTTACCGTTGATCGTCCGGGTCGGATCGTGCTCGTCGGGCACCATCTCAGCACCAAAACCAGCATACGATGCCTGATCCGAAACATATCGCTCTATGGAGCGGAGCTAGAGGTCAGCCCTCACCTGCCGGTGCCGAAAAACTTCTTCCTCGAAATTCTCGGAATTCATGATGAAATCGGCAGCACGCTCGTCCGCCGCGAAGCCGAGAAGGTCACCATCGGCTTCAACATGCTGATCGACGCCGAATTTCTCCACCACGTCGTCAGGCTCTCCTTCGAGCTCGATCATTAGGGACGCGCTTGGCCGCACAGCTTGAACCGACTCACAAGACCACCCTCGCTCCACAGGAGCCGGAGCTGCTGGCGATGCGTTCATGGACCAGAGCCGCAGACACTCAATCAAAGCAGGCATCGCTACAATTTCTGCAATCAAAAATCACTTGAAGCGTTACTGCAAAGTTTCAAATCACTAAAATGCGAGCCTTTTGGTTGATGATAATGCAAAACTTGCAGCGCAAGGTGTATTTCAGAAAAGTCCAAATTAAGAGGACCTTGCATGGAGAATGCGACGCATCTGGCGGGTGTCAGTTCTGAGATGTACGAACGCAAGTGGGAGCGCTTCTACGTCCGCCGTCCCGCACGTATTATGGCGGTCAATCCTGGCCTCAGCGGCATTACCATGCGGAGCTGCGAAGTGCTGGACATCTCCCAGGGCGGCGCCGGGCTCGAAATCACGACAACCATAGGCCTCTCCAAGCATTATTACCTGCAGATCATCGGACTGGCCGACCGCATCGGCTGCGCTGAAGCCTATCGGAATGGCAACCGAGTCGGCGTGCGCTTTATCGCACCGATCCCGGAGGCCATGCTCCACCGCATCGTGCGCGCCGATTTCATGCTGGGTGACAATCTCCGCCCGCCGGTTAACCGACCAAACATTGCCTACCAGAACCGGCCCCTTCGCTAATCGTTCAAAGGCGCAAGGATAAGGCTTTTCCGCTCTTGCGCGGTTTCGGCATCTTTCTATTGTGTGGCGGCTTTCTCGCTCGACAGGTTGATGCCCGCATGTCTGGATTTTCTCGCTTTACGCCTCTCGCCAATCAATTGCCTGCCACCGTGCCCTTTGTCGGGCCGGAAGCCATCGAACGTCGCATGGGACGCGACGTCCGGGCGCGGATCGGTGCCAATGAGAGCGGTTTTGGCCCAGCCCCTTCCGTTCTTGAAACAATCTCTCGGAAAGCCAAAGAAATCTGGAGGTATAATGACCCGGAAAACCATGCGCTGAAAACGGCGCTTGGCGCGCATCTTGGTCTCACAGCCTCGAACTTCGTCATCAGCGAAGGCATTGACGACCTGCTCGGTCTGATCGTCCGGCTCGTCATCGAGCCGGGGATGCCGGTTGTCACCTCGCTGGGTGGCTATCCGACCTTCAATTTTCATGTGGCCGGTTTCGGCGGGCGTCTGGTAACGACCGCTTATCGCGAAGATCGCGAGGATTTGCAGGGACTGCTTGATGCCGTGCGTCGCGAGGATGCCCCGCTGGTCTATCTGGCCAATCCCGACAATCCCATGGGAAGCTGGTGGGATGCTCCTTCCATCGTCAGCTTTGCAAAAAGCCTGCCGGAAACGACGCTTCTCATCCTCGATGAAGCCTATAGCGAAACAGCCCCCGAGGGCTCCATCCCGGCGATCACAGCCTTCATCGACATGCCGAACGTGATCCGGACGCGAACATTTTCCAAGGCCTACGGGCTGGCCGGTGCGCGTGTCGGCTACGGTATCGGGACGCCTGGGACGGTGTCCGCCTTCGACAAGATCCGCAATCATTTCGGCATGCCGAGGCTATCGACCGAAGCCGCGCTCGCGGCGCTGAAGGATCAGGCCTACCTGTCCAAGGTCATTGCCGAAATTGCCGATGCGCGCATGCGCATTTCTGCCATTGCGCGGGCGAACGGGCTTCACCCCCTGCCATCAGCCACCAATTTCGTGGCCGTCGACACGGGACGGGACGGTGTTTACGCCCGGGCGATCGTCGATGGCTTGATGGAGCATGGCGTTTTCATCCGCATGCCGGGCGTCGCACCCCTCAATCGTTGCATCCGGATTTCCGCCGGTGTGCCTGCCGATCTCGACCTTCTGGAGCAGGCATTGCCAAAGGTCCTGAAAGCGGTCGGATAAATTGAGCCTTGAAACATAAAAAGAACCGCGCCGGCCTTGTCCCTGCCGGTCGCGGTTCGGATGTGTTGGCATTGGCCCCGTCCAAAGGTCCCCCGCCACGTTCCCCTTTCGGGTTATCGTTTTTATGCCCCTGTCGCGTCCGGACAGGTATTCAGGTCAGTGCATGGTCATCCATTCGCGGGCGGCGCGCAGCGCCTCGGCGAGTTCGACCTTGCTCATGGATTGTGCGAGATCGGCGCGCAGTTCCGCTGCGCGGTCGCAGCCCTTGATCGCGGCGATGTTGAGCCATTTGTGCGCCGAGACGAGATCGACGGGGCAACCGCGACCGGTTGCATACATCAGGCCCATGTCGCGAAAGACATCTGCGCGGGCTTCGCCACCGAGTGTGGCCATTTCGGAATTGTGCATTTCAAAGCGTGCCATTTGGTTTTGTCCCTGTCTTGCCTATCGGTTCAAATTCAGTCCCTGTCTTCGCTCCTTGCGGAGCACCTTCCAGATCCCTGCCGTCTATTCGCGGCTCTCATTTGACCCTTCCGGTTCGGCGGGTTTGCCCCTGCTCGTTTGATGGGTTCACTATGACAAAGGGCTTTCAAAAAACGCCTAAAATGCATGATTAATTTGCTGAAAACAAAGTACAAACGCTTGGTAAACTTGGTTTTTTGTTAAACATCGCAGGCCCTGAGAATTAAGGATTTTGGCCGTAATTTTACGAAGTTTTTACGAATGAAAATCAACCGATTGTTCACCACGAAAAACACTCGCAAAATGCGAATAGGGGAAAAGTCGGTCGCCAATTATCCCCAGGTCTCACCGGAAAGGGCGGATTGCTTTTACCTTTACGTGTGCGTAAGATGCAGACTGAACGCTGTCGGCAGATGCTGGAGGATCAAGCCGGAGCGGAATCATGGGTGATCATCTCGGGAGGAGATACGAGACATGCGTACGATTATCATTGCAGCCGCCCTGGCACTGTCAGCCGTCACCGCACAGGCTGCTGAACCCATTGTCGGCAACTGGAAGACGGCGAGCGGAGCGACCGCGCAGATCGCGCCTTGTAGCGGTGGCTATTGCGTGACCCTCAAGAGCGGCAAGCACAGTGGCAAGCAGATCGGCAAGATGGCCGGCTCCGGCACCAGCTACAAGGGCGAGATCACCGATCCCGAAACCGACAAGACCTATGCCGGGTCGGGTTCGGTCGAAGGCAATTCGCTGAAGATGAAGGGCTGCGTCATGGCGGTTCTGTGCAGAACCCAGACCTGGACCCGTCTCTGATCATCCAAAACAGCATCTCATGACCGGGCGTCTGCATCGCAGGCGCCCATTTCTTTGAGCTATGTCCGTGCCCGGGCAGCCGCAGCATGGCCGAGTGTGAAAAGCAGCGGCTCCCTGAACGGCATCGCCATTATGTCCATCCCCACAGGCAGACCCGCTGCCTTGCCGATCGGCACGTTGAGGGCTGGCCAGCCGAGAGCGGATGCCAGTATGCCGTTGCGCTCCGGTCTTGAGACATCGTCATGGCGGAGTGCAGCGCGGTGCTGCATGGGATAGATCAGGGCATCAAGCCGATGGTCCTGGAACATGCCAGTGACAGCCCCGTGCAACGCCTCCCGGTTCTGCCGCATCTTCAGATAGGCGGGTGCCTGCATCGGATCAGGCGTCGCCAGCGCCGTCTCGAGGAGCGCCGACATGGTCTTTTTCGGCCAGCGGCCGTCTGCGACATAGGCCTCGAAGCTCTTGATAGGCTTTCTATCCCCCAGCCGTTCCAGCCAATCATCGAATGCCTGGTGCAGTTCAAAAGGATGCAGAGCGAGATCGTCATAGAGCCGCTTGCTGTCAAAGCGCGGATCGTCCGGTTCAACGATTTCGATGCCCTGGTCCAGCAAATGCCCGAGTGCCGCAGCAATCGCCTGATTGACACCTTCATGTTCGGGCTCGCTGCCGAAGAGCCCCTTGGCCACTGCAATCCTGAAACCGGCAACAGGCTGCCCTATCGCTGATGACAGAGCATCTTTCGACCATGGCAGATCGCCATTGATCGTCCCGCTATCGGCATGGCAACCCACCAGCACCTCGGTGACGCGCGCCAGATCCGGCAGCGTCGCGGCCAGAGGGCCGACGACATCCATGGTCGGCGAAACGGGAATCACGCCCGAAGTGGGAACGAGACCGAGTGTCGGCCTGAGCCCAAAGACGCCGCAGACATTTGCAGGATTGCGGATCGAATTGACCGTCTCTGTTCCAAGCGCCACCCGACACGCGCCGACTGCAACAGCAACTGACGAGCCGCCGGAAGAGCCCGCCGGGAAACGCTCCGGATCAAGCGGATGAAGCGTCTGCCCACCCAGCGAACTCAGGGTCCGCCCGGAGCCTGCAAGTTCATCGAGATTGGTCTTCCCGATGATGATTGCCCCGGCCCGCTTCAGGCGTGCGACACATTCGGCATCGTGATCCGGCACATAGCCTGACAAGGCCAAGGCCCCGCCTGTCGTTGGCAGACCTTTCGTGTCGATATTGTCCTTGACCGCCACGGTCCAGCCATGGAGCGGCAATTCCTCGCCTTGCTCTTTCCTTTGATCAAGGATCTCTGCGTCAGCCACCGCATCCGCGTTGACGCGAATAAATGCGTTCACATCCGATCGTGCATTCGCCCCGGCCAGAGAGGCGGCAACAGTTCCTGCGGCAGACGAAGTCCCGTTCCAGTCGTAATCATCCATGCCGTCGTCCCCGCATTCGTCACCTGCACCAACATTCAAGGCGCACCCTAACAGAGCGCTGTGGAACAGAAAGTACAGGCCGCCTTCCATACCGTTAACCCATATGAAGCCCAGATGAACCGGCGTCTCAGGATTGGTTCAGTCGCCTTCCCTCATAAAGGCAACAACAAGGCTGAAGGGGGACAGGAACATGGCTTACAAGGTCGCCAGACGCATGATGATCATCACGTTGATCATGACGGTCTTTGCCCTGCTCTTTGCCCAGCTGGTGACCCATGGCGACAACAGACGCCCTCGCCTTCAGGCCGGGCTCGCCGTCGATTGTACCGGGCCACTTTTCGCAGCCTGCATGACAAGCCGTTGAGGACCAGAATCATGACCGCAATTCTTGCAAGCTTCGCGAAACTGACCGTCATCGCCGGCCTGATGCTCGGCCCTCTTGTTGCCGTCGGCATGAGCAAGACGGATTCACTCGGCATCGAAAAGCGCGGTGCGGGTCTCGTGCTCTTCGTATCGCTGCAGCGCAATTCCATGAGCTGATCGGTGTCGCGCAAAGAGCAAGCAGTCGACGGATCCGATTGTGCTGATCAAAATTTGTGTTCAACCGTGTGAAGACGTCGTTTGCTTGTCAAGCTTGGTCTCCTATAATGCCTCATGAACACACGAATCCTCAATCCGTCACCCCTCAGTTTCATCAGCCCGGAGCCGTATCAGCCTCAGGCCTTCAGCGATGCGGCAGCCGCCGTCGACGCGCTGACCGCGCTTTACGAGCGCAATACCGGTTTTCTCAACAACGCCTTCCAGTCCCTTGCCCATGGCGCGGCGATTGAGGGACGTTACCGCGCCTATTACCCGCAGGTCGGAATCGAGACGACCAGCTTTGGCCATATCGACAGCCGTCTGTCCTATGGCCACGTCACCTCGCCCGGCCTCTACACGACGACCGTTACGCGCCCTGCCCTGTTTCGCCATTACCTGAAGGAACAGCTGGCACTCCTGATGCGCAATCATCAGGTGCCGGTGGTGGTTTCGGAATCGACAACGCCCATTCCGCTGCATTTCGCCTTTGGCGAAGGCGCCCATGTTGAAGCCTCTGCAGGCGGGCTCGCGGACATGCAGCTGCGTGACATCTTCGATACGCCGGATCTTTCGGTCACCGATGACGAGATCGCCAATGGCGAATATGAGCCGCAGCCGGGAGAGCCGCATCCGCTGGCACCCTTCACCGCGCAGCGCATCGACTATTCGCTGGCGCGGCTTTCCCACTACACGGCAACCAGCGCCAGCCATTTCCAGAATTTCGTTCTGTTCACGAACTACCAGTTCTATATCGACGAATTCTGCGCCTATGCCCGCAAGCTGATGGCTGATGGCGGCGGCGGATACACGTCCTTCGTTGAACCCGGCAATATCGTCACCCCAGCCGGTCATGGCGAACCGACTGAAGGTGTCGCGCTTGGGCGCCTGCCGCAAATGCCCGCCTATCACCTGAAGAAGAAAGGCCATGCCGGCATTACCATGGTCAATATCGGCGTCGGCCCCTCGAACGCCAAGACGATCACCGACCATATTGCGGTTCTGCGGCCGCATGCCTGGTTGATGCTTGGCCATTGCGCGGGCTTGCGCAACAGCCAGCGGCTTGGCGATTATGTGCTTGCCCATGCCTATGTGCGCGAGGACCATGTTCTGGACGACGACTTGCCGGTCTGGGTGCCAATCCCGGCGCTGGCCGAGGTTCAACTCGCGCTGGAGGATGCCGTCGAGGAAATCACCGGCTATGAAGGTTTCGAGCTGAAGCGGATCATGCGCACCGGCACGGTGGCCACCATTGACAATCGGAACTGGGAACTGCGCGACCAGCGGGGACCGGTCAAGCGGTTGTCGCAGTCGCGTGCCATTGCGCTCGACATGGAATCGGCCACCATTGCGGCCAACGGCTTCCGCTTCCGCGTGCCCTATGGCACCCTGCTCTGCGTTTCCGACAAGCCGCTGCATGGCGAGTTGAAGCTACCGGGCATGGCGACGGCCTTCTACAAGACCCAGGTCAGCCAGCATCTGCAGATCGGCATTCGTGCCATGGAAAAGCTCGGCGCCATGCCGCCGGAAAAGCTGCATTCCAGAAAACTGAGAAGCTTCTACGAGACGGCGTTCCAGTAGGGCGCTCAGGCGCCCCCCTTTGATCGCGACAGGGATGCACAGGCCATGAACGCTCTATCGCGATCATGGAACTGGCGGACATTTTTCTGGAGAATCATAGTCCTGTTCAATCGGGCGACGTTTCACCCGTAAATCTTGTCGATCAGAGGATTTTGAAATGACGATTGCCACCGCCACGATCCCAACCGAAAACGGCTGGAAATACGTGCAACAGCTCTGCAAGCACTGGTCGCACAAGCTGCAGGTTGACCTGTCAGAGAACAAGGGCGTCGTCACTTTCCCGGAAGCCGTGGCGACAATGACCTCCGACGAGACCGGAATCACGGTTGTCATCGAGGCAGAGCAGGCGGATGTTCTGGATCGCATGAAGGGCGTGGTGGCCAATCACCTCGATCGCTTTGCCTTCCGCGAAGCGCCGCTGCCCTTCGACTGGAAGGACGCTTGAGAGCCGTTGGTTCTTTCCGCTACGGCATTTGAGATTTGGCGAACAATCACTTGAAATCCCTTGTTGTTCGGCGTCTATAGTGCCTCCTCAAACGAGGAGGCATAGGCATGACGAACAGCTTGTTCATTCCCGATCTCGCCGGAAAGGCCGTTCTGATCACCGGCGCGTCGAGTGGCATCGGCGAGGCGCTGGCCCGGGCCTTTGCCGCCCAGGGCGCCCTGGTCGGCCTGCATTACAATTCGAATTCCGAGGCCGCGCATGCGATCGCTGGGGATATCGAGGCCGCTGGCGGCAGTGTCGTGCTGGTGAAGGGCGATGCGGCCTCATCTGCGGCCATGGCGGAGGCCGTGGCGCATGTCGCCAAGACCTTCGGTCGGCTCGACGGCGTCATCAACAATGCCGGCAGCATGATCGCGCGCGTTCTCTATGAAGAGATGACCGATGCCCATTACAACAAGGTGATGGACGTCAATGCGCGCTCGGTGCTTTCAGCCAGCCAGGCGGCGGTCGCGCATATGAAGCTGCAGGGTGGCGGCTTCATCATCAACACGACCTCGGTCGCCGCACGCACGGGCGGCACGGCAGGCTCAGGCGTCTACGGCTCGTCGAAAGCCTTTGTCGGCGCGGTGACCAAGGGCATGGCGCTGGAATTCGGCAAATACAATATCCGCGTCAATGCGGTGGCGCCCGGCGTCATCACCACCGCCTTCCAGGACAAATACGCCCTGCCCGGCCAGCTCGACCAGGTGGCCGGCAGCGTGCCCTTGAAGCGTACCGGCACACCGCAAGACTGTGTCGGCGCCTATCTCTTCCTCGCCTCGCCGATGCTGTCCGGTTACATCACGGGACAGACGATCGACGTGAATGGCGGGCAGTTCATGCCGTGAGAAAAGGCATCCTCAAAGCTCACTGTGAAGGCCGCTCCCAGATATCCGGGAACGGCACTTTAGCTTCGAAGGGCAACTCCAATCAGTTTCCGGCCAGACAGCGTACCGAGACCGGATAAGAAAGGGAGGCACGCTCAGTTGTCGCGTCCTTAAGGCCCCATTTGCCACTCTGAGCCTTGTTCTTCTTCACCGCCACAGCTTGCAGCTGGAAGAAGACATTCGCCTTGGTCGTCCAGGTGGTGGACAAGACTTCAGCCTTGGACACACCGTTCTTGATCTTTGCGGCCATCAGTTCGTTGCAGAGCTTGATGGGGTCTTTACCTTGCCAAGTGAGTTTGGACAGCTTCAACTGAGGGTCAATCGAGAGACCAATAGTGCGGGCATCGGTCCCCCCGAAGTTGCGCCCCGCCATCTTAACGTCCCACTTGTTTGGATGTGAACCCTCGAAATACTGGACGCCATTGTAGGAGCCAACGATACCAGCGATGATTCGTTCGCCGGACGTTGCCCGCGCATTCAACCGAAGACCGAAACGGTAATTCGAAGTCTTGATGGCGGTGTACTTTCCACCCGTTGCTGTGACATCAACGGTCTGAACATCGATCCCGTCCTTGGCGATGCTCACGGATTCGATCCAATCCTTGGCTTCAGCGACGAATGGCAAAGCTGTTGCCAAGACAAATGCAGTGACTGCCGATGCTTTCAATGTGCGTTTCATAGTTCTTTCCCCTCCAGTAATGATGTCTCAATACTGAGGCAGAGGGATTGAACCGGTCGTGAACCACAGGTTCATCTTGTGGTCATGTCAGTCCTCAGTCCCCGTCCCCTCACCCCTCCCCGCGATTGTCCTTCAGCCAGTCCAGACCATTGCGCAGCGTATCGACCGCCTGGTCGATCTGAGCACGCGAGATGATCAGCGGCGGGGAAAACAGCATGCGGTCGCCGGTGGCGCGCAGCACGACGCCGGCATTGACACACTGGTTGCGCACGGCAGTTCCGGTATCATCCGGCTTCTTGAAGCGACGACGTGTGGCCTTGTCGGCGGCGATCTGGACGGCGCCCATCAGGCCGACGCTGACGGCTTCGCCGACGAGCTCGTGGTCGGTGAGCGAGGCCAGTGCCTGAGCGAGATAGGGCCCGGTGTCGTCGCGGACGCGCTCGACCAGGCCTTCTTCCTCAATGATGCGGATATTCTCAAGGGCTGCGGCAGCGGCCACCGGGTGACCGGAATAGGTGTAGCCGTGGTAGAAGTCACCGAGTTCGTTGACCATGACTTCGGCCACGCGGTCAGAGACCAGCACGCCGCCGATCGGCAGGTAGCCGGATGACAGGCCCTTGGCGATCGGCGCGAGGTCCGGCTCGAAATCGTAATGCTGGTGGCCGAACCAGGAACCCAGGCGACCGAAGCCGGAGATGACTTCGTCGGCCACGAGCAGGATCTGGTATTTCGCGCAGATGCGCTTGATTTCCGCCCAATAGGTCGAGGGCGGCACGATGACCCCGCCGGCCCCCTGGATCGGCTCGGCGACGAAGGCCGCGACATTCTCTTCGCCGAGTTCGAGGATCTTCTCTTCCAGCTCGCGGGCGACCTTCAGGCCGAAATCCTCGGGCGAGAGATCGCCACCCTCGGCATACCAATAGGGCTGGTTGATGTGGTGGATGCCTTCGATCGGCAGATTGCCCTGCTCATGCATCCACTTCATGCCGCCGAGCGAGGCGCCAGCGACCGTCGAGCCGTGGTAGGCGTTCTTGCGGGCGATCACCTGCGTCTTGGTTTCGTGGCCGAGCGCCTTCCAGTAGACGCGCGCCATGCGGAACCAGGTGTCGGAGGCTTCCGAACCGGAATTGGAGAAGAAGACCCGGTTGATCTTCGGGCCGGTCTTTTCGGCGATCTTCTGGGCGAGCAGGGTGGTCGGCGGCGTCGTGGTGCCGAAGAAGGTGTTGTAATAGGGCAGTTCCAGCATCTGGGCATGCACGACATCGGCAATCGACTTGCGGCCATAACCGACATTGACGCACCAGAGGCCGGCAAAGGCGTCGAGATACTGCTTGCCGGTCGCGTCCCAGATGTGCACGCCCTCCGCACGGGTGATGATCTTGGTGCCGGCGGCGTTCAGCTTCTTCATGTCCGAGAAGGGATGAAGATGGTGGGCAGCGTCGATGGCACCGAGATTGGAGACGGCGGTAAGCGGCTTGTTCATGGGTCGGATCCTCGGTCGGGGCGGAAGCTCTTGCTTTCACGGCCAAACAAGGCCCGTGCGGCAACCCTGCCCCGCATTGAAAGGCGGAACATTATCGGCTACGAACATGACCTTCCAAAACGCGTTTGGCAAGGCACCGATTGCCGCGTTCCTCCGGCCAAATCCGCCCAGAAAGCCAACGAGAGTTTTCCCATGACAGCACCGACCGAGGCCGCCGATCAAACCGCAGCCGACCCTTCCGCGCGCATCGAACTGCTGCTCGTCGGCATGAATGGCGACCTCAGGGGCAAGATGATCCCGCTCAAAGCCGAGGACAAGGTCTGGAAGAACACTGTGCGCCTGCCGGCCTCGACCCAATCGCTCGACATCTGGGGCGACGACAATGACGACATCACCAAGATCTCGCTGACGCTCGGCGATCCCGACGGCATCTGCGTGCCCAGCAAGAATTCGCTGACCACCCTGCCCTGGGGGCCTGCCGGTTCCAAGCAGGTGCTCGCCACCATGCACACGCTGACTGGCGACCCGCATTATGTCTGCCCACGCGCCATTCTCGCCAGTGTGATGAAGCGTTTCGAGGAGAAGGGCCTGACCCCCGTCGTGGCCACCGAGCTCGAATTCTATGTCATAGAGCCGGATTTCCGCGAAACCGGAGCGCCGATGCCGCCGAAGGCGCTTGTCATGAACGGCGAGGTCGAGGGCTACCAGCTCTATGACATGCGCGCGACGGCTGCGATGGAAGACTTCCTCGAGACCGTGCGCGAATACTGCGACCACATGGGCCTGCCGGCCGATGCGACGACAGCCGAATTCGGCCCGGGCCAGTTCGAGGTCAACCTCCTGCACAAGCCGGATGCCATGGCCGCCGCCGATGACTGCATCTACCTGAAGCGCGTCGTCGATTTCGCCGCCCGCCGGCATGGGCTCAAAGCCACCTGCATGGCCAAGCCCTATGGCGATCACGCCGGCTCCGGCCTGCATGTGCATGCCTCGATCATCGACAGGCAAGGCCGGAACATCCTCGACGCCAAGGGCGGCGATCCGGTGAAGCTGAAATCGATCACGGCCGGCATGCTGAAATCGATGCAAGATGCGCAGCTGATCTTCGCGCCCTTTGCCAATTCCTATCGCCGCTTCCAGCCGGGCTCCTTTGCGCCCGACAAGATCGACTGGGGTTTCGGCAATCGCGGCACGGCGATCCGCATTCCCGACAGCCAAGGCCCCGCCGCCCGCATCGAACATCGTGTGGCCGGAGCGGACGCCAATCCGCATCTGCTGCTCGCCGCCATCCTCGGCGGCATCCTGCTTGGCTTGGAAGAAGACCTCGATCCGGGTCCGGTCACCACGCCTGATAGTGCGCCCGAAAACGCTAATATGCTGACCTATGACTTCCTGACCGCCGTCGAGCGCTTCCGCGCCTCCGCCTTCATCAAGGATGTTTTCGGCGCGGAGTATCAGCGGATCTATGGCGACACCAAGCGCAAGGAAGCCATGGCCTATCTTCGCACCGTCTCGAGCTTCGATTACCAGACCTATCTGCCGCGCATCTGAGGCTGTCTTGCATTGATCGCCGTGCGGTCTTCGAGGCCGTCTCCGGTGTCAGGATGCTGTTGGCACCAAGACCTGCAATTCGCCGGCATGCATCTTGATCTCGACGTCGGGCGGCATGCGCAGCAATTCGCCATCGAGAACACAGGCAGCACCTTTCCGGTAGTTGGGAAAATGCAGGCGCACCATCTTGGCCGTTGACGCCTTCACCGCCTCGTTCTCCTTGAAACGACCGCGCATGATGTCGAATGCGAGCGCGCCGACGCCGGTCGGTTCCAGTGGATCGGCAAGATAGACGCCCAAGTGCCCCGTATCGACCCTGTCGGCGAAGAAGAGGGAATTGTTGCCGATCGGATTGTTGGAGACGGAAATCGCCGAAACGGGGCGTTCATCGCTTCGCCCGTCGCCGTCCATGTCGAAGATCACATCAAAGCGCGGCGGATCGAGCATGACGCCGAAGGCAGCGCTTGTGCTTGCGCGGATCTTGCCAATGCGGGAGGCAAAATTCATAGCATTGCGCATCCGCACCATCCGGGCATGAAGACCGGCGGCAAACTGGTGAACAAAGGGGCGACCATTGGCGGTGGCAATATCAACGGGACGAACCTGCCCGTCCGCCAGCACGTCAAGCACAGCCCAGATGTCGAGCGGCAGCTTCAGCGATCTTGCGAAGAGGTTCATGGTGCCGGCGGGAATGATGCCGAGCGGCGTTCCGGTCTTCCAGCTCATGCCGGCAGCCGCCGAGATCGTGCCATCTCCGCCGCCAGCCAGGATCACATCGGCCTGATGCTCGTCCATGGCACGCTCCAACGTTTCCATGATGGACGGACCGTCGACCACGGAACAAGTCAGCTCATGCCCGCGCTTGGCGAACACGCGAACGGCATGGTCGCAATAGGCAGCCATGTCGGTCGTCTTGAATGTGCCGCCATCGCGATTGAGAATCGCCTTGATCTTCATCGGGTCCTTTCGCGGCTCATCACCGAGCCAAGCCCGGAACGTGCCGCAATGCGAAAAGTTTCAGCCTGCGGCACACATCATGATGAATCGGGCGAAATTCAAGACCTCGAAGCGGATAGCCCGGGATTGAAGCTGGAAATCGCTCTCAGCGTCAGGCCGCCGTCCGTTGGCGGGCCGAGGTACCGAGGGAGAGGTCCGCCGGAGCGACCGGGTCTATGTCGCCGCAGTCCAGATGCTCCTGACCCCAGCGACCAATGGCGGCGATCACCGGCTCCATGCTTTCGCCGAGCGGGGTCAGCGAATATTCAACACGCGGCGGCACGACCGGATAGACGGTTCGGGCGACGAGACCGGCCTCTTCCAGTTCCTTCAACTGCTTTGACAGCTGCCGATGCGTCACTGTGGGAAGGCGCCGCACCAGTTCATTGAAACGAAGCGTGCCTTCCTTCATCAGATTGTGGAGGATCAGTCCTTTCCATCGGCCATCAAGGAGTTGCAACGTAGCTTCAATCGGGCAAGCGCTTGCAAGAGATGCGATGTGTTCACGGGACATGATCGATCCTTCTATTTCATAGTTCCAGTTCCCGACAGTCGCCCGTCGGCAAGGGTTGCAAAGGATATAGGCTGCCTCTGATCCCTCTGCCACTTTTCTGGAGCTGTCGGTCGTCGACACAGCGTCAACAAAAAACGAGACGGCCTGGCTCCAGGAAGAGTTTCATCAGCGCGAGAATTGGGGCGAGATCAAGAAAGCGCCACGGCTCTCGCGACGACGTGATGGCGCGTGTTGACACCGGCATCGGCTTCCGGACAACAGTTAGCGGCGGGTAGTGGGTAGCTGCAGCGGGCCGCCGGTCTTGATGTTTCGGATGGCAAAATTCGACCGGATGTCCGTGACCTGCGGCAGAACAAGCAGTCGTTCGGTCAAAAGCCGCTCATAGGCAGCGAGATTCTCAACGACAATTTCCGCGAGAAAGTCGTAGTCACCGGAGATCATGTAGCAGGAAACGATCTCGGGGATTTTGAGCAGGGACTGCTGAAACTCCTGCGCATTGTCAAAGCTGTGGCGACTGACCTTGAACGCCACGAAAATCGTCATTTCGAGGCCCACCGCTTGCCGGTCGAGATCTGCCCGGTAGCCTTTGATGATACCCTCCTCTTCAAGCGCTCTGATCCGGCGCAGGCAGGGAGACTGGGAGAGATTGACCGTTTCGGCGATCTCCACATTCGTGGCCCGCGCATTGACCTGCAAAGCGTTGAGGATAGCCCGGTCGAAATGATCCAGTTTTGGCATAAACCACCTCCCTCAGACGTCATTGCGCATTATTTTGCCAATCCTTACGAGTTGGAGGCAGAAATGGCAAGGATTTGCCGCGGCCTTATCGACTAGGATGCAGCTCTTCAGGAGGCCCGCATGTCAACTGTCAGCAGCAATGCATCACCATCCCTTTCCGCCGGGCTTGGTGCCCTTTCCGCCCTTTCGGTGGTGTTGATCTGGGCCTCTTGGCTTGTCTCGACACGCCACAGCGTCGGCACGGTTCTGGCGCCGCTCGATCTCAGCCTGCTGCGCTACGGCATTCCGACCCTTCTTCTTTCACCCATCCTTTTGCGAATCGGCGTTTGGCCGAAGCATGTGCCGAAACGACCGCTGATCCTGATGATCCTCGGCTCCGGCGCCTTGTTCTTCCAGATCGTTGGCTTCGGCATGCAGAGCACCCCGGCCTCGGCGGCAGGCGTGCTCCTGCCCGGCACGATGCCACTTGCCGCAGCGCTGATCGGTATCCTCGTCCTTGGCGAACGTCCGGATCTTTTGCGCCGTCTCGGGATTGCCGCGATCTTCTGTGGCGGACTGCTGCTGCTGATCGGCAGTCTCGGTGACGGGAACCTGACCTGGAAAAGCTATGTCGTGCTTCCCATCGGCGCGACACTTTGGGCGATCTACACCCATGCCTTCAAGCAATCCGGACTTTCGGCCTTCGAAGGCGGCGCGCTGATCTGCTTCTGGTCGACGGTGATCAACCTGATGCTGATTCCCTTTCTGGGAATCAATCTCCTGGAGGCTCCGATCGGCGAAGTCGGTCTGCAGATGGTGACGCAGGGCCTGTTGTCGGGCTTTCTTGCAACCGTGCTTTATGGCGCAGCCGTGCGCTCGCTTGGCGGCACACAGGCAGCGGCCTATACAGCGGTGACACCCGTGGCCGCAGCCCTGGGTGGCGGTTTCTTTCTGGGGGAGGAGCTCGGTCTGGTGACGATTGCTGCTGCAATCGTCACCGGTATCGGCGTTCTCTTGTCGACCGGCGTGTTATCGCGCCGTTGACCGATCAGGCCTGAATGACCTCGACCCGACCGCCGACCTTCACGCGATCATAGAGATCGATGACGTCATGGTTCATCATGCGAACGCAACCGGATGACATGGCCTGGCCGATCGATTGCGGCTGGTTGGTGCCGTGGATGCGGAACATGGTGTCATTGCCATTGCGATACAGGTAGATAGCACGGGCTCCGAGCGGATTGTTCGGTCCTCCCGGCACACCGCCGGCATATTTCAGGTTCCGCTCGGGTTCGCGGCGGATCATGTTTGCCGTCGGCGTCCAGGACGGCCACTCGGCCTTGCGTCCGATATAGGCATTGCCGCGCAGCGCCAGACCTTCGCGTCCGACACCGACGCCGTAGCGCATCGCGCGGCCATTCTCCATCACGTAGTAGAGGCGACGCGCGGGCGTATCGACCACGACGGTTCCCGGCTTGTGATTGGTCTCGTAAGCCACTTCCTGACGGCGCAGTTCAGGCTTGATCTTTTCCAGCGGCACCTTCTTCAACGGGAAGGGTTCATCCGGCAGGTCGCCATAAAGGGCCTGCTGGTTGGGTATGGATTGGCATCCTGCCAGAATGAGCGGTAGGCCGATCAGAAGACTGCGGCGGGAAAGTGTCATGGAAGAGTTGCCCTCGGCTGCGATTCGATGACTGCAAGCCTAGGAAATTCATGGTTAATGGCTAGTAAAAATTAGCGAATTACAATTCACTGATGCGCCGAAGTCATGACATTTGCGTGACCAGACTTTGGCGACAGCCGTTTGGCGCCAAAGTTCACAGGCTGGCGGTCATGGCACAGCGCCTCTTTGGGTCGAGCCCCTTGGCGCTTTCCATTTGCAAGAGCCCTGCCAATCGCGGTGGACAGTCGGCACCATCGCGCATGACAAAACCCATGGCCTGATAGAAACCTGCATTGAATGGAGCCAAACGATCGGTGGTGAGGCTTGCCTGCAGCATGCCCCGCTCCCGCGCTTCATCCATGAGTGCCGACACCAGTCGCCGGCCGATACCCTGTCCTTGATGGTCCGGATGCACATCGATTTCGCCCAGATGAAGACAAGCCTCCTCCGGCACACCATAGGCACCCGCATAGCCGATCACAGCGTCATCTGCGCTGAGTGCGATCAACAGCAGGTCGTCCTCCAGATAGCGCTCAAGTTCTTCCTCCGTGCTCGCTTCCGGCTGACCTGAGACCGCACCGGCGACACGCAAGGTTTCGAAGGCGGCGAGTTCGACCTCCTGGATTGCGGCGAAGTGGTGAGGCTTCGCTTTGACGATGCGAAAAAGCAATGCCTCAGCCACGACCGCCCTTCCATTGGTTGGCGCGGATATTGTCGGCGGCGAGCTTTGCGGTTTCTGCAATGCGTTTCGCCCGCGTCTCTACCGTCCGAGCATTGAGGATCCATTCCAGAATTCCGCGGCGTGCCGACTTTGGAAAAGCTTCGAAATTGATCCGTGCCGGCGGCAAGGCATCGAGCGCGTCCCCGAGATCCGCCGGGATCACCAGCGCCTCGACATCGTCGAGGGCCTGCCAGCGGCCATTGGCCTTGGCTTCATTGATCACGGCAAGGCCCTGAGGCTGCATACGCCCGCTGCTGATCGCACGCTCCACCCGCGCCTTGTTGACCGCCGACCAGTTTGAATTGGCCCGGCGCGGCGAAAACAGCAGCATCGTGAAGTCATCGTCGCGTTTGCGTGGCAGGCTGTCGATCCAGCCCCAGCAAAGCGCCTCTTCCACGGCCTCGTCCACCGTCAGCTGGCCCCCTTTCGACTGCTTGCGGTACACCAGCCAGACGCTTTCACTGGTTGCATGATGATCCCGCAACCATTCGGACCATTCGGCACGGCTCAGGGCCGTCACTTCCGCAAAGGACTTGTCTCCTGCGCCTGCCACCTTGCCCTCACATGTTCGGATAGACCGACCCCTGAACACCTTGGAGCGGCACCCAGTTGATGGTCAGGTTCGGGTCCTTGATATCACAGGTCTTGCAGTGGACCCAGTTCTGGGTGTTGAGGATGAACGTCTGTTTGCCCTCCTTCTCTACCCACTCGTAAGTGTCCGACGAAAGTCAGCGACCATCGCTGAGTTCCGTCACCAGCACGCGGTGGGCATCATCCTCCGCAGCGACTTTTGGGCCAAGTCGGCCTTCCGCCAAACAATCCGCTGGTCGTGCGAGGCTCGCCAAAGCTCCCCAACAGCCGATCGAAATCAGAAGCACCATTGCGACCAGAACCCTGATCCCACCGACCGCATCCCAACCGCTAAAGGCAGCGTAGTATTCGTCCTCGTTCTTCCAGTGCGGTAGCTTCGTCATTTGTATCCAGAACGCCATACGCGGGTCCATCGTCATCGCCCTTGCGATTTGCCTTCGATGACTTTGGTCGAATGTCCCTCCCCGGAATCGACTGACAGAAACCGGACCCTTCAAAAAAAGTTTTGCTGTCGCTTCGTTTGTTGTCGAAATGCGTTTGCGCCATTCGACCAGCCCGTCATCAACCGACAAAGGAACCTGTTCATGAAGTATCTCCTCCAAGTCTGGCTGCCCGACGGGGTCTTCGCCTCCATACCTCAGGACGAAAAGGACAAGCTGGACCGAGATTCGCTCGCCTACGACACTCTGCTGAAGGACCAGGGTCACTTTATCGCGGCGGAGCCCTTGCTCGGGCCGGAAACTGCCGTTTCGATCCGACATGGAAATGGCGAGATCTCGATCACCGATGGCCCGTTCTGTGAAACCCGCGAGCATCTGGGTGGCTTTATCGTTGTCGAGGCCCGTGACCTCAATGATGCGATCCGGCTGGCAAGCGCCGTGCCGGTCGGGCGCTATGGCGGCATAGAGGTGCGACCGATCTTCGATCTGGAAGCGCTGGTAGCCTCGCAAACAACCGCAGCGGACTGATCATGGTCGAAATGCTGGACCAGCTCTATCGCCAGCACTCGCGCAAGGTGCTGGCCAGCCTCATCCGCCTGCTGGGCAGTTTTGATCTGGCCGAAGAGGCGATGCAAGACGCCTTTCTTGAGGCGGCGCGGCAATGGACAAAGCAAGGTGTGCCCCGCAATCCCGTGAGCTGGCTTGTGTCAACGGGCCGGTTTCGCGTGATCGACCGGCTGCGTCGCGACAAACGTTTCGGCGAACTGACTGGGGATGTTACGGAAAGTCTCTATGGAGACGGGGAAGAGAGGATGGAAAGCGAACCTGATCTCCTCAGCGATGACGAGCTTCGGCTGATCTTCATCTGCTGCCATCCAGCACTTCCGCCGGATGCCCAGATCGCCCTGGCATTGCGGGAAGTGTGCGGACTGAAGACCGAGGAGATCGCCCGGGCCTTCCTCGTTTCAGCCCCCACCATCGCCCAGCGCATTGTCCGCGCCAAAAAGCGCATCAGGGATCTGGAGCTGGCCTATGAAGTCCCGCCCTCGTCGACGCTTGCGATGCGGCTCTCCACCGTCCTGCACGTGATCTACCTCGTGTTCAACGAGGGCTATGCCGCATCGGCGGGACCGGACCTGATGCGACTGGATCTGGCCGAGGAAGCCATCCGCCTGAACAGGCTTTTGATCGAGCTCCTGCCCGAAGCGGAGGTACTGGGGCTTGCAGCCCTGTTGCTGTTTCAGCATGCCCGTGCCCCGGCCCGGCGCACATCCGGCGGCGATCTCATTCTTCTGGCGGATCAGGATCGTAGCCTTTGGAAACAGGATCTTATTGCAGAGGCCTGTGTCCTTCTCGACCGCGCCATGGCCGGTGGGGAGGCTGGTGCATATACGCTTCAGGCGGCGATTGCGGGTCTTCATTCAACGGCGGCAACCAGCGAAACGACCGACTGGCGCCGGATCGTCCGGCTTTACGATCTGCTTCTTCAGGCGACGCCCTCACCCGTGGTTGCGCTCAATCGCGCCGTCGCCGTGGCGATGGTCGAAGGTCCAGCGGCCGGGTTGACGCTGGTTAATCAGCTGATGGAAGCGCATGGGCTCTCTACACATCACCTCGCGCATGCGGCGCGCGCCGATTTCCTGCGTCAACTTGGCGATGCGGATGGCGCGCGAAGTGCCTATCAACAAGCATTGGCGCTGGCCCGACTTGATGCGGAGCGCGAATTCCTCGCACGCCGCATTCGTGAACTGGACTAACGCCCAGCCGATAACATGTTCGGATAGACAGGTGCCTCGCCAACAATTCCTTGCCGGCGGTCCGTGCGGGCCTGCCTCCCAAACACTCACATGTTCGGATAGACAGGTCCTTCGCCGCCTTGTGGCGGCACCCAGTTGATGTTCTGGTTCGGGTCCTTGATATCGCAGGTCTTGCAGTGGACACAGTTCTGGGCGTTGATGACGAAGGTCTGCTCGCCCTCCTTCTCCACCCATTCATAGACGCCTGCCGGACAGTAGCGCGTCGAGGGGCCGGCATAGACGCCAAGCTCGGACGCCTTTTGCAGCGCCATGTCCTTGACCTTCAGGTGAACCGGCTGGTCCTCCTCATGGTTGGTGTTGGAGAGAAACACCGAGGAGAGACGGTCGAAGGTCAGAACACCATCCGGCTTGGGATAGGCAATCGGCTTGTGCTTGTCCGCCGGCTCGAGCGATTCCGCATCGGTCTTGCCATGCTTCAGCGTGCCGAACAGGGAGAAGCCGAGAAGCTGGTTCATCCACATGTCGATGCCTCCGAGACCAACGCCAATCGCCGTGCCGAACTTCGACCAGAGCGGCTTGACGTTCCTGACCCGCTTCAAGTCCTTGCCGATATTGGTCGAACGCCATGTGTTCTCGATCTCGATCGGCTCGTCATTGGCGCGGCCTGCGGCAATCGCATCGGCAATCTTTTCAGCCGCCAGCATGCCTGACAGCACGGCATTGTGGCTGCCCTTGATGCGGGGAACGTTGACCATGCCGGCGGAACAGCCGATCAGCGCACCGCCGGGAAAGGAGAGTTTCGGCACCGACTGGTAGCCGCCTTCGGTGATCGCGCGGGCGCCATAGGAGAGACGCTTGCCGCCCTCAAAGGTCTGGGCAATGGCCGGATGCGTCTTGAAACGCTGGAATTCCTCGAAGGGGTAGAGATAGGGGTTCTTGTAGTTGAGGTGCACGACAAAGCCGACGGCGACCATATTGTCTTCGAGATGGTAGAGGAAGGAGCCGCCGCCGGTCTTCATGCCAAGCGGCCAGCCGAAGGAATGCTGCACGAGACCCGGTCTGTGGTGCTCGGGCTTGACCTGCCAGAGCTCCTTCAAGCCGATTCCGAATTTCTGCACGTCGCTGTCGCGGGCGAGATCGAACTTGGCGATCAGCTGCTTGGCGAGGGAACCGCGCACGCCTTCCGAGATCAGCACATATTTGCCGAGCAGTTCCATGCCACGCGTGTAGTTCGGGCCCGGCTCACCATTCTTCTCGATGCCCATGTCGCCGGTCGCAACGCCGATGACCGCGCCCTCGTCATTGTAGAGCACTTCAGAGGCGGCAAAGCCCGGATAGATCTCGACACCGAGCGCTTCCGCATGGGCGCCGAGCCAGCGACAGACATTGCCGAGCGAGACGATGTAATTGCCGTGATTGTTCATCAGTGGCGGCATCAGGGCGTTCGGCAGGCGTACCGAGCCGGCAGGACCTAAGAACAGGAACTGGTCGTCAGTGACCGGCGTCTTGAAGGGATGATCGGCCTCTTCGCGCCAGCCGGGGATCAGCCGGTCGATGCCGATGGGATCAACCACGGCACCGGAGAGGATATGGGCGCCGACTTCGGCACCCTTTTCGAGCACAACAACGGTCAGATCCGGATTGACCTGTTTCAGCCGGATCGCTGCCGAGAGACCTGCGGGCCCTGCGCCCACGATCACGACGTCGAATTCCATGCTTTCGCGTTCCGGCAGTTCCATATCCGTGCTCATCGTTTTTTCCTCATCAGGCGTTCCCATCCGCCCTCCTCCTTGACAAAACCCAACCGGATTGTCGAGCCGCAGCGCGACGCGCAAGGCCGCAAATTCCCAAAGGGCGGTGTGAAGCAGAAGAATATCTTACGTGAACGTAAGGGTCAATGGACGATGCTTGATGCATGCTGATGGCGATTTTCTTGGACTGCAGCGGACTGATTGGGTGTCAGCCGAATACAGGATCTGATCAAAAACAGAAACCGATCTACCCTTCCCCCGTTCCCGGCCCGCTGCTAGTTTGCTGCAAAACCATTCATTCAGGGAAGGATTGCACTCATGGATCTCGGCATTTCGGGAAAACGCGCACTTGTGCTGGCGGCCTCGCGCGGCCTTGGGCTGGGGATAGCCAATGCTTTGGCGGCAGAGGGTTGTCATGTGCTGATCTGCGGGCGCACCGAAGAGCGTCTGAAGGCCAATGTCGAGGCGATCAGGGCGGCTGGAGGAAAGGCCGATTACGTGGTCGCCGACCTCGCCGATGCCCATTTTGTCGACCAGATGCTGCATGCCGTACACGACAAGCTGGGCGGCATCGATATTCTGGTCAACAATACCGGTGGCCCGACGCCCGGTACTGTTGAAGATATGGATGCTGAAAAGCTCTACAATTTCTTCCAGTCGATGGTTGTGCGCGTCATAACGCTGACCAATGCCCTGGTGCCACTGATGAAGACGCAGGGTTTCGGTCGCATCCTGACGGTTGCTTCCTCTGGCGTATTCGAACCCATCCCTAACCTCGCCCTGTCCAACACGCTGCGTAGCGCCCTTGTCGGATGGAACAAGACATTGGCCGGGGAAGTGGCGAGCTATGGCGTGACCGCCAACATGCTTTTGCCGGGTCGCATCCATACGGACCGGATCGATGAACTGGATGGCGCAAACGCCAAAAAGCAGGGAAAGACAATCGGGGAAGTGCGCGCAGCCTCCGTCAGCGCCATTCCTGCCGGTCGCCTTGGCAAGGTCGAGGAATTTGCGGCCGCTGCCGCCTTCCTCTGCTCGGCTCCGGCCAGCTATGTCACAGGCACCATGCTGCACGTCGACGGCGGTGCGGCGAAATCGATCTGAAGGCTTTTTATACGCGATAGCTAAAATGAAACCTGCCGGTTAAACCATTTGTCAATCTCGCCGCTGTAGCTGTTTTACAATTGCTTTCAGCGGCGAGAAATCCCATGCCCCAAACCGGACATGACGACCGGAAAATCAATCCTGCACGCATGGAGCGTGACCGCGCTGCTCTTGCGGCAACACTGGTTTCCGCTGTTACCAGCCCGGGCAAGCGGGTGGCCAACGGCTTCATCATCGGCCAATTGCTGCCAACCATTGCAGGTCCTGACGATCCCGACGCGCTGATCGATACCAGCCTCGTCAACCGCTATTACACCGACGTCTGACAATCCCGTCCAAGGGCAGACCCAAACCCGCTTGCACGACTCCAGCCTTCGACGCATGTCGTTCATGAGACCCGTCGGCTTTCTTCCCCTGTCCTTGCCTCCGGGCACAAGCTGTGGCATCAGGCGCGCTCTTTTGCGCACGGCGCTCCCCTGCGCCCGTTCGGGCCATGCCCGTTCCACATCAGTTTCAGGATTTGAAGGATAAGCGGCCATGCCACACGCGCTCGGGCTCGATTTCGGCACGACCAACACCGTTGTCGCACAGGCCGAGAACCGCGCCTCGACCGCCTCGCTGACCTTCCAGTCGATTGCCGGCACGAGCGACAGCATGCGCACGGCACTCTCGTTCCTGAAGGATAAGAAGCTTGGAGCCGGCGCATTGAAGGTCGAAGCTGGCCAGGCGGCAATCCGCACCTTCATTGACAATCCGGGCGATTGCCGTTTCCTGCAATCGATCAAGACATTCGCCGCCTCAAGCCTGTTTCAGGGGACATTGGTGCATGGTCGGCGCTTTCAGTTCGAGGACCTGATGGAGGTCTTCCTCAACCGGCTGGCCCATTATGCCGGCGATGGCTGGCCGGTGGACAGCCCCCGGCTGGTGGTTGGTCGTCCTGTCCATTTCGCCGGCGCCAGCGCCGATCCGGCGCTCGCCCTCGAACGCTACAACGCCGCACTGACACGGCTTGGTTTCCCATCAATCCACTATGTCTATGAACCGGTGGCAGCAGCCTTCTACTTCGCCCAGAACCTGACATCCGATGCCACCGTGCTCGTCGCCGACTTCGGCGGCGGCACGACGGACTTTTCCCTCATCCGTTTTGAAACTGCAGGCGGCAAGCTTTCCGCAACCCCGATCGGCCATTCGGGTGTCGGCCTTGCCGGCGATCAGTTCGACGCTCGCCTGGTGGATCAACTCGTTGCACCAGAGATTGGAAAAGGCAGCCAGTTCAAGAGCTTCGGCAAGCTTCTGGGTGTGCCGAGCAACTACTATCTGAGCTTTTCCCGCTGGAACCAGCTTTCGGTCTTCAAGGCGACGAAGGAGTTTGCCGACCTCAAATCGCTCGTTCGCATGGCCGAAGAACCGGAAAAACTCGAGCTCTTCATCGACCTGATCGATCATGACGAGGGCTATCCGCTCTATCAGGCGATCTCGGCCACCAAAATGGCGCTGTCGAGTGCCGAAGAGGCAGAGTTTCATTTCGCACCACTTGGCAAGGCCGGTCACAAGACGGTCACGCGCAGAGACTTCGAAAGCTGGATTGCCGAAGACCTTACCCGCATGGAAGAGGCCCTTGAACATTGCATGGCAACCGCAAAGGTCAGCCATGATGCCATAGACAAGGTCTTCCTGACCGGTGGCACCAGTTTTGTGCCAGCCGTCCGCCGCCTCTTCACCGACCGCTTCGACCACGCACGCATCGAGACCGGTGGCGAACTTGTGTCGATTGCCCATGGTCTGGCGCTGATCGGCGAGCGGGACGATATCGAGCAGTGGATGGCGCCCTGAATTCCAGGGTACTTCGCCCTGTTGGAGTATACCGCTTTCCATTTGCCATCTGCGCCTCAAAGGCACTAGAACAGGGACATGATCGAGGCCCGTGACATGACGCCCGCAGAGCTGGCTGCGCTTCTTGCATTCCATGCGGATGCAGGGGTGGACTGGCTTGTTGAAGAGGAGCCCATTGACCGGATTGCGGCCTTCGCCGCCGAGAAGGCAAGCCGCCATCTGGCCAGATCGCAGCCGGCGCAGGCCGCAGCCGCACCCACTGGAGGTGCTGCGCGCAACAGTGACCCTGCCGGTCGTTCTCCAGCGCGCGCCCCAGCTCCAGCGCCAGCATCTGCAGCGCTGCCCGCCATTCCAGACGAAAATGCCGTCGCCGAGGCTCGATTTGCCGCAGAAAGCGCACGCTCGCTTGCCGAACTCAAGCTTGCCCTTGACGGGTTTTCCGGCTGCAACCTGAAGGCCAGCGCCCGCTCCACCATATTCGCCGAGGGCAACCCGCAATCGGGGATCATGGTCATCGGCCCCATGCCGAGCGCTGACGATGACCGTGAGGGGCTTGCCTTTTCCGGTCGGTCCGGGCTGCTGCTGGACCGGATGCTGTTTGCGATAGGCCTTTCTCGCAACGATGTGCTGATTTCAACGATCATCCCCTGGCGACCGCCGGGCGATCGCATGCCGTCAGCCCCGGAAGCCGCCATTTGCCGACCGTTTATCGAACGACAGATCGCGCTCGCCGAGCCGCGCCATGTGCTGCTTTTAGGAAACTTCGCCGCTCGCTTCTTTCTGGGTGAAACCGGGACAATTCACGCGCTGCGTGGCCAGTGGCGAGAGATCGGCAGCACATCCTACCGGACCGAAGCCCTTGCGACGCTTCATCCGCAGGAACTGCTGACCGCGCCGGCAAGCAAGGCGCTTGCCTGGCAGGATCTGCAGGCCTTCATGGCGAAAGTGCGCCAGGCATCGGCCTGATTGCCAACAGAATCGGCAGTGTGACCGCTTTATGAAATGAGCCATGCGCCTTGCGCAAGGCTGTCCCGCAATCGGCACGCTTGCCGAATCCATGTTGCAGTGCGATATCCTTGAAGACAAGGGGAGGAAAGTCTGCGCAACAAGGAAGCTGATCGTGACCCTTCGCACCCGACCTCTACACTGCAAGTTTGAAACCTTGCGCCTCGCCGTCGATGCTGGCCGCAGCACCCATCCCTATAATCGCAGCAGTTTTGCGGCCTTTGAGCAAGTCAGCGCCCGCAATACCGAACGGATGGTGCGCTGCGCCAAGGCGGCGTCGCGTATGCCCCCTATCTTCGGTCTGTGACCGTCCCGCACCCTTCTTTGCACCACCAGCCAACCGCATTCGATGCCGCAACGCAGCATAGACGGTGCACTTCGCAAAACACCCGGTTTTAAAGCCATGCATTTGGAGAGAACCATGAAACTCAGCATTCAGCCCTTGGGGACCCTTCGCCAGAGTTTCGAGCAGATCGGGAACGCCATCAATGCGTCAGCGGCCTTTACCCGGGCTGCAAGCGAGCGCCAGGCAGCCCTGTCGCGCCGCCAGGCTCAGGCCGCTCCAGCCCCTCTGTTTTGATCAAAATCCCGCGCGTCAGATCTCTGCCGTGCGGGAGATCACTGGTTTTTGCGTGAGAGCTGGCCCGCAGACCGCTTCGTAGGCCTCATCGACAAGGGCGAATTTCACGGCCTGCCAGTAGCGGTATTCGGTGAGGAAGTCCTTGGCCAGGATGTAATGGTTCTTCTGGGGGCCATAGACAGACAGTCCACCGATCTCGACCGAACGGCGCAACAGGCGCTGCAGATGTGTTCTCGAAATCATGAAATGCTCGGCCAGCACCCGCGCCTCAAGCTTGCCCAGGTCATAACCGTCGACACCCGGAACAATCTCGGTGGCCCGGCGGATCAGTTCATCCATGACGAGCCCGCCCGCCTCCGTCCACAGAAAAAGCGCCACGCGCTCGGGCGGATTGACCCAGCGCTGGTCATAGGCCGCACGATGGGCAATCTGCGGCTGCAACTGGCGGAAAAGGTCGGGGGCCTGCCTGATCCGCTCTTCCCGTCTGCCGCCGTCGATCGCATCCAGGACCGCCAGGTTAGCCACGACCCAGCGAAACATCGCATCATGCGAGACTTCCGTTGCTTCGTAGCGGCGAGGCCGCCGATTGCTGTCGCCCGCAAGCCTCACGAAACGATAACTCAACAGCTGGTCCAGATAGTTCAGGACCGTGTTGCGGCTGGCCGCGTTGTTCACCGTGATGATTTCGCGAAGATTCGTCGTCGTCAGTCCGCTGCCGGGCTTGGACGGATCATATTCGAGATGAAGGGCAAAGGCAGACTGGCTCAGCAGCCAACGCTGGTGGGAGGCCAGCATCCGCGCAAGACGCGGACTTTCGTCAAATTGTAGCCGCATCTTGGATGCAAAACTGCGCAAGGCCTCTGCAAAGACCGGACTTGCTGCGATTTCGTCAACCGATAGACTCATCGGCATCACCTCTTGCAATCGGTACGGTGATCAGACAACTGCGAATGCTGCATGACCACTGCATGACGGAAATCAATTAAGCGACCTATTTCATCCACTTTTCAAACGCGAAGTTTCCGACGTCCAGTACCGATGTTAGATGAGATGGTGATGCAAATTCAATATATTATTGTTGCAGTGCGGATATAAACTGAAGTTCCAAGACCAGCATTGCGGCTTGCTAAGTCGCTTTCAATCCGTCATCTGCTGGCCAGAAGAGGCACATTTGGTGCTTCGAGCAACCCCATAGGTCCTTGATGTTCGCCAGTCTCGCCTCGATCGCAGCACTCATGCTGTCGACATTGCTGATGATGGTGGGCTTCGGCCTGATGAACTTTCTGCTGCCAATTCGCTCGCTTTCGGAGGGATGGTCGACATTCACCATCTCGGTCATCGCGACCGGCTATACGTTCGGCTTCACCATGTCCTGCATCATCACGCCGATTTTCGTGCGCCGGGTTGGGCATGTTCGCGTTTTCGGCGCGCTGATCACCTTGCTGACGGTGTCCATCCTGCTCTGTGCGCTGATTGTGGAGTGGTGGGCCTGGATGATCTTCCGCGGCCTCTCGGGCTTTGCCATTGCAGGCGCCTACCTGTTGATCGAAAGCTGGCTGAACGAGCAGGTGACCAATGATACGCGCGGTGCCACGTTCTCGGTCTATATGGTGACGGCGCTGGTCGGCTCCATTGCCGGTCAGTACATCGTGCCTTTTGGCGATCCCGCCACCACGACGCTTTTCGTCATCTGTGCCCTGATCTTCTCGCTAGCGATGTTTCCGGTGGCGCTGTCGACAGCAAAATCCCCCAATCCCATTGCCGAGGCCCGCTTCGATCTGAAAAGGCTCTATTACCGCTCGCCACTCGCCTTTTTCGGCTCGCTTCTGTCCGGGGCGCTGTCGGGAACATGGGGCAGCCTTGGCGGTGTCTATTCCCAGAACATCGGCATGACGACGGCGGAAGGCGCCACCCTGCTTGCCGTGATTCTCGCTGGCGGCTCTCTTTCGCAGGTTCCCATCGGCAAGCTGTCCGACAGAATCGACAGGCGTTTCGTCATGATCGGCGCGGGGCTCTTCGGTGTCGCCGCCTGCCTGCTGATGATGATGTTCGATCGCGAAAACACGCTGATGATCTATGTTGCCGGCTTCTTTGTCGGGACCGTGCTCTACCCGGTCTATTCGCTCAATGTCGCCCATGCCAATGACCTTGCCGAACCGCATGAATATGTGACGATTTCCAGCGCGATCATGATCCTCTACGGACTGGGTACGGTGACGGGGCCGCTGATGGCAGGCAGTCTCATGCAACTCACGGGGCCGAATGCCCTGATCTGGTTCCTTGCCTGTGCCTTTGCGCTCTATGCCGGCTATGCGACGTGGCGTATCACCCGCCGCCTTCCGAGCGAAGGCCCTGCCCTTGAGGAAAAAAGCGACTTCCAGGCCATGCCGATCCCGCTCCAGGGTACCGATCCGGCGAGCGTGCCGAATGCAGCGCTCAATGCGGAAGACGAAGTCGAACCGAGACTGCTCTAGAGCCAAATCTCAACGCCGTGCCGCGTTCACGGCGTTGAGGCCTTGCGGGCGGCACGACGCTCGAGCCCAAGCTTATGTTCGCGAAAAATGATGAATATCCCCGCAGAGACAACGATCCCTGCGCCGATCAGGGTTGTTGACGTCGGCACTTCTGAAAACAGCACATAGGCAACCACGGAGCCGAGGATGATCGAGCAGTATTCGAACGGCGCGATGGTGGAGACATCGGCAAAACGGTAACTCTCAGTCAGCAGGATCTGCCCCAGGCCGCCGCAGAAACCGGCCATCACCATCATCGCCAATTGCTGCCAGGACAATTCGCTCCAGCCGAAAAACCATGTGAAGGCTGAGAGCACGGAAGCGGTGATCGAGAAATAGAGCACGATGGTCGCGGTCTTTTCATCGCGCACCAGCTGCCGAACCTGCAGCATTGCAGCCGCACCAAGGGCTGCCGAAACCAGAACGGCAACGGCGCCCAAGGCTGCCGGAGAGGCCATGAGGTCGCCGTCAGCCAGCACGGTCAGCTTCGGATAGGATATGATGGACACCCCGACGAGGCCGATCAGAACAGCCGTCCAGCGATAGAGGCGCACCTTCTCCCCCAGAAAGAGTGCCGCGAAAATGACCGCGATCAGGGGCATGGCATAGCCAAGTGCGATCCAGTCGGGCAGCGGCAGGTGAACAAGACCGTAAAAGCCTGTTCCCATGGCCGCGACACCCAGCAAACCGCGCTTGATATGGCCCAGGAGGTTATTCGTCTGGAAGCCTGCGCGCAGTTCCTGTCGCCAGGCGAGGTAAAGGATGATCGGAACGAGCGCGAATGCCGACCGGTAGAAGGTGATCTGACCGGCGGGAATGCCCTCCCCTGCAAGCTTGATGAAAGTCTGCATGCCCACGAAGACAGCAATGGACATGACCTTGAGGAGGATTCCGCGCAGCGGATTGATGTCTGAAGGGGGCATCGGAATGGGCTTTACCGCGTATCAGCAATACCAGACAGCAGGTATCTATCGTTGGCGCGAGCACGAAATGACTCACGACGCCCAAACCTGACAGGTCACCTCCGGCGAGACAAGAGGCGTTCCACCGTCAACCCTCCCGGATTTAAAAGCAGCACAAGCAAACATCACCCTTTCGTGCGAAATCAATTGCTCTCAGTTAATTGGTTTTGCCGCTTGCTCTGGATCCGCCGCCTGACATTCGCCGACGTCCAATTCTTTCCCTCGTTCGCCTACCGGGAGAGCCTGCTGTGACCGAAGCCTTCCAACAGCCATTCAGCACAGCGCCTAATCGAGTTTCTAGCTCTGGCCTGATTGCCACGCCGGGCACAATGGGTGTGATTACGAAGAGCATCGGCGGAGACCTTGAGAATTGCAGCGGAGAGAATGCCCATATTGTCCGCCAGAAATGGCTTCTTGCGATCAACGGATTGATTGAGGCGACCGCGACCAGGCAATTGGGGGAAAGGAATCCAGGCTGTCCGAAGTCGTTCTGGACGAGACAAGCGTCTTGCTGGCGGACGGGCCACGGGGTGTCATCTGGGGCAATCGACCCGGGCGGCTCTACAGCCATTTTCCGCTGCAACACGGCGACAGACAGTTTCGGATGACGATCCGCTTAACAAGCTTTCGTTAAAGTGATCCTCTGTTTGGATTTTCTGGGCCATTCGACAGTCTTAACGTGACTTTTTCTGGTCTAGCCGAAGCACCAAAGGTCACTTCTGCTTTATCGGCGCCCATGGGGATTGGCCGCTTCGGCACTGTTGTTCATAATTTAAGAAAATTTGCGAAAAAGGCCGGGGAATGTCTGCTTCGTTTTAACAATCGTTCAGGAATTGGTGCAATCATCCGCCGCGATCAGGTCTTCCAGGTGACGAAATGAAAACCGTCATTTGCATCTCACGGGGACCGTGTCTCGAAGCAATCAGGACAGCAAATGCGCACAGAAACGGGCCGGACAATTCATCTGGCAGATTATCGCCCAACCGACTTTGTTCTGGAACGTGTCGATCTGACCTTTGAACTGGACCCGACAGAAACCAAGGTCGAAGCCCGTCTGATCTTTCATCGCAGAGAAGGGGTTGCGCCATCGGTACCGCTGGTTCTGGATGGCGACGACCTGACGATGACGAGCCTCCTTTTCGACCAGATCGAGATGGATCCCGCGCGTTACACGGCAACCGCCGACAGCCTGACCATTCGCGATCTGCCAGCCTCGGAGCCATTCGAGATCACCATTACGACGCAAATCAATCCGGAAGCCAATACCCAGCTGATGGGCCTCTACCGGTCGAACGGCATCTACTGCACCCAGTGCGAGGCCGAGGGCTTCCGCCGCATCACCTATTTCCCGGACCGTCCGGATGTGCTGTCGGTCTATACAATCAACATCATCGCCGACAAGGACGCCAATCCCCTGCTCCTGTCCAATGGCAACTATCTCGGTGGCGCCGGTTATGGCGAAGGCAAGCATTTTGCCGCTTGGTTCGACCCGCATCCGAAACCCAGCTATCTCTTCGCGCTGGTGGCAGGTGATCTGGGTGTCGTCGAAGACACCTTCACCACCATGTCCGGTCGCGACGTGACGCTGAAGATCTATGTCGAGCACGGCAAGGAGCCGAGGGCTGCCTATGCCATGGATGCGCTGAAGCGCTCGATGAAATGGGACGAAGAGGTTTTCGGTCGTGAATACGACCTCGATATCTTCATGATCGTCGCCGTTTCCGACTTCAACATGGGGGCCATGGAAAACAAGGGCCTCAACATCTTCAACGACAAATATGTGCTTGCCGACCCCGAGACCGCGACCGACCAGGATTATGCGAATATCGAGGCGATCATTGCCCATGAATATTTCCACAACTGGACCGGCAATCGCATCACCTGCCGCGACTGGTTCCAGCTCTGCCTGAAAGAAGGTCTGACCGTCTATCGCGACCACGAATTCTCGGCTGACATGCGCTCTCGCGCCGTCAAGCGCATCGCGGAAGTTCGCCATCTGCGCTCGGAGCAATTCCCCGAGGATGCCGGTCCGCTCGCCCATCCGGTTCGCCCGAACACCTATCGCGAGATCAACAACTTCTACACGACGACGGTCTATGAAAAGGGCTCGGAAGTCACGCGGATGATTGCGACGATCCTCGGGGCCGAAGACTTCAAGAAGGGCATGGACCTCTACTTCGAACGCCATGACGGCGATGCCGCAACGGTCGAGGATTTCGTCAAGTGCTTCGAAGATGCCAGCGGCAAGGATTTGTCGCAGTTCGCGCTATGGTATTCCCAGGCCGGAACTCCGCACATCACCGTTTCCACGAGCTATGACGCAAATGCCGCGACCCTGTCGCTTTCGCTCGATCAGATGGTCCCCGCCACGCCGGGCCAGGCGACCAAGGAGCCGATGCATGTTCCGCTTTCCTTCGCCCTTCTCTGCCATGATGGTTCTGAACTGACGGCGACAGCGATTTCAGGCGGAACTGTCACCGGTAACGTCTTGCATCTCAGCGAACGCAGCCAGACCTTTGTCTTCTCAGGCGTCACCTCGCGCCCCGTCGTTTCCCTCAATCGCGGTTTCTCGGCGCCTGTCGTGCTGCATTTCAACCAGTCCAACGAGGATCTGGCCCATATTGCCCGCCATGAAGGCGATCTCTTCTCACGCTGGCAGGCAATTACCGATATGGCCCTGCCGAGCTTGACCGCTGCTGCCTCGGCTGCAGCCAAGGGCGATGCGGTTGCCGTCGAGCCATCTCTGTTGTCCTCGCTCCTGGCAATTGCCGCCAATGAAGCTCTTGAGCCCGCCTTCCGCGCCCAGGCGCTCACCCTGCCGTCCGAGTCCGATATTGCCCGAGCCATCGGCAAGGACACCGATCCTGATGCCATTCACGCCGGACGTCAGGCCGTGCTTGCGGCCATCGCCAAGGCCGGCGAGGCTCAGTTCGAGGCTCTGTTCAAGACCCATTCCAGTTCAACTGCCTTTACACCAGACGCGGAAGGCGCCGGTCGACGCGCCCTCAGAAACGCGGCTCTTGGTTATCTCAGCCTGTCGAAAAACAGCCCGGCCCTCGCATCGGAAGCCTATGCCAAGGCTGACAATATGACGGATCTTGCCCAGGCGCTGACAATTCTTGCGCATCGCTTCCCGGATTCGAGCGAAACAGCTGCCGCTCTTGCGAATTTCGAACAGCGCTTCGGCTCGAATGCTCTGGTGCTGGACAAATGGTTCACCATCCAGGCAACCATTCCCGGTGAGGCCACGCTTGATCGCATCCAGACCCTGATGAAGAGCACGCATTATGCGGCCTCCAACCCGAACCGCGTGCGCGCCCTCGTCGGAACCTTTGCCTTCTCCAACCCCACCGGCTTCAACCGGCGAGACGGCAAGGCCTATCACTTCTTCGCGTCGCAGGTCTTGGAGATCGATCAGCGCAATCCGCAACTGGCTGCCCGCCTGCTGACGGCATTGCGGTCCTGGCAGATGCTGGAACCAAACCGCGCCAACAGCGCGCGCGAAGCCCTGCAAATCATCTCCAGCGGCTCCGAACTGTCGAACGACGTTCGCGATATTGTGGATCGCATCCTGAAAGGCTGAAATTGCGCTTGCGCCAATTTCAGCCACTGGCGGAGTTCAACACGTTTTTGACGATTCCTTGGAATCTGAATTCAATCTGAACGTGCTTTGTCATGCTGAATTATCAGCTTCTTCCAATATGTTAACAGAATATTACTTTTCCCGCTGGACAGGGAGAATCACCTTTGATTCATTAGGTTAGATTCGGGCGAGCGGCGCTTCGAATCACACGAGGGATCAAGGCGGGAAAAATGTCGAACGTGCAGCGGGTCACCGCAGCCGATGAGCGGTTGCGTCTGAAACTGTCGGTCTTTTCAGCGTTTTTTCGGGCGATTGGTCGGGCATGGCGTGATGAGACACCCATGCTGGATCGCGAGCCATCGCGCCGCGAGCGCGTGATCGAAATCGTGTTGCGGCGGGCCATCCCGCTGCTCATCCTCGCCTTCCTTACCGTCGTTGCCATGGCGCGTTTCGTCGGGATCGTCTCCGAACACGGGCGGATGGAAACATCCGTACATCAGACGACATCGCTGATTGCCGCCGTTGCCGCCGCCAGTCTTGCACCCCGCGCGGACATCTTCTCGCGCAGTGATCGCCAGATGGCCGAGCAGGCCATGGCCACCTACCTTCCCCAGGATCGGGTCGTCGATGGTGTGCTCGTTCTGCTGGTCGACACCAATGGGCGGATCTTTGCAAGCTCCGCTTCCGGGGCGGGCCATGTCGGGCTGACGATCGGCGCGCTCTTGCCGGAGATCGGAACCGTCAAGGAGGGTGGTGATCGTGCCGTTGCCCTGGACGTCGATATCCTCGGCAAACCCTTTTATGCCGTCGTCACATCGCTTGGAACCGATGGTGGTCTTGTTCTGGTTGCGCATGATCTGCAGCCGGTCATGGATTTCTGGCGCAACGAGGTCTCGCTCAATCTCACCCTCTTCGCCGCCATTGCGCTGACGCTGCTTGGCATTCTCTACGCCTATTTCCATCAGGTAAAGCGTGCCCGCGAGGCCGATGACGGGTTTCTGGAATCCCATCTTCGTGTCGAGACGGCCTTGTCGCGGGGTCGCTGCGGCCTCTGGGACTTCAACCTCACTGATCGCAAGCTCAATTGGTCGCGCTCGATGTTCGAAATGCTCGGCCTGCCGCCGTCGACGGAAGCGCTCTCCTTTGCTGATGCAGCGCGGCTCATGCATCCGTCCGACGGCAATATCTTTGCGCTTGCACGGGCGGTGGGGCGCAGCAAGTCGCGCCAGATCGACCAGGTCTTCCGCATGCGCCATGCCCAGGGCCATTATGTCTGGCTGCGCGCCCGCGCCCAGGTGATCACCTCCAATACCGGCAGCCTGCATGTCATCGGCATCGCCATGGATGTCACCGAGCAGCATCGTCTCGCCCAGCGCTATGCCGAAGCGGATCAGCGGCTTGCAGACGCCATCGAATGCACCTCCGAGGCCTTTGTGCTCTGGGACAAGAACGGCAAGCTCGTGATGTGCAACGGACATTTCCAGCAGGTCTATGGGCTGCCCGATTCCGTCCTTGTTCCCGGCGCCGAGCGCGCCACGGTGCTGGCGGCTGCAACGCGACCGATCATCCAGCGGCGCATTGCCGAGCCCGATCTGGGTACCAATTCGCGCACGACAGAGGTCCAGCTTGCCGACGAGCGCTGGCTCCAGATCAACGAGCGCACGACACGGGACGGTGGTCTCGTTTCGGTTGGTACCGACATCACCCAGCTGAAGCGTCAGCAGGATCGGCTGCGCGACCAGGAAAAGCGGCTGATGGCGACAATCAACGATCTGTCCGCCTCCCAACGCATCCTGGAACGCCAGAAAACCGCGCTTTCCGATGCCAACGAGAAGTATCTCACGGAAAAACAGCGCGCCGAGGCCGCCAACAAGGCAAAATCCGAATTCCTCGCCAATATGTCCCACGAGCTTCGCACACCGCTCAACGCGATCCTGGGCTTTTCGGAAATCCTGCTGGCAGGCATGTTCGGTCCGATCGGGTCGCCCAAGTATCAGGAATATGCCAAGGACATTCACGAGAGCGGCAAGCATCTGCTGAATGTCATCAACGACATTCTCGACATGTCGAAGATCGAAGCCGGGCAGATGAAGATCCGCTGCGAGACCATCGACCTTGGCTCGCTGATCGAGGAAAGCCTGCGACTGACCGCCATTCCAGCCGCCGACAAGGGGATCACGGTCGAGCCCAGGATTACCAGCGGTCTTTCCCTCGTTGCCGACCGCCGCTCGATGAAGCAGATCCTGCTCAACATCCTGTCCAACGCCGTGAAATTCACCGATGAAGGCGGGCGTATCGCCCTTCGGGCCCGAAAGATCGACGGCGCCATCACCGTCACCATCGCCGACACCGGCATCGGCATTCCGAAATCCGCGATCAGCAAGATCGGCAATCCGTTCGAGCAGGTGCAAAGCCAATATGCCAAATCACGCGGCGGCTCGGGTCTCGGCCTTGCGATTTCCCGCTCCCTCGTTGCCCTGCATGGCGGAGCATTGCGCATCCGCTCCCGCGAAGGTCAGGGCACGGTCGTGTCGCTGCGTATTCCTGATGCGGATGGCGCCCTCATGGTTCAGCGCAAGCGCGCTTGAACTGGCAATAATCACGCAACAACCACCGTCGAAAACACCTTCCTGACTGCCTTGGACAGGCGCTTCAACTCGGCAGTCAGTGCCTTGATGTCCGGGCTTTCGCCGGCGCGGGCCACCAGATCGGTGAGACCCGCCGGAACGTCTGCCAGGTCGAAAGGTCCGTCGATGCAAAGCCGCGTCACCTGCGCGATATCGGTGTAGAGTCGCAAAGCCTCAAGGCAGGTATCGAGGTCATTCGGATCCATCAGGCCCGACAGCGCCTTCAGCGTGCCCGCCGTCGAAAGCCCCGTCGTTCTCACGGTCGTGCCCCTTGCTGGCGCAACAAGGGTCAGGAACTGGGCAATGAATTCGATATCGATCAGCCCGCCGGGCACGAGCTTCAGATCCCAGAGATCGCGCGGCGGCTTCTCCTTTTCGATCAGCGAGCGCATCTCCCGAACGTCGGCAGCGATCTTCTTCTCGTCCCGGCTTGATGCCAGCACCGCCGCAATGATCGCTTCTGCGCGCTCGATCAGGGCCGTGTCTCCGGCAATCAGCCGCGCACGGCTGAGCGCCATATGTTCCCAGGTCCAGGCCTCTTCGTGCTGGTATTTTTCAAACGCCCTCAGCCGTGTCGCCACCGGGCCTTTGTTGCCCGATGGACGAAGCCGCATGTCGACCTCGTAGAGCACGCCCTCTGCCGTTGGAGCCGAGACAGCAGCAATCAGCCTTTGTGTCAGCCGCGTATAATAGCGCACGGGATCAAGCGGCTTCGGACCGTCCGATTCCAGGACGTCATCGGCATGATCATAGAGCAGAATCATGTCGACATCGGAGCCGGCCGTCAGCTCGAAGGAGCCGAGCTTGCCCATGCCCATCAGCGCCACCTGCCCGCCTGCGAGGCGTCCATGGGCGGCCTCCATCTCCTCGACCACCGCCTGCAGCGCCCGCTCGATGACAAGACCCGCCAGATCGGTGAAGGCATGGCCGGCGACCGAGCCGGTAATCGAACCGGTGAGCAAGCGGATACCGATCAGGAAGCGCTGTTCGGCAGCAAAAATCCTCAGCCGGTCGAGCATTTCCTCGTAGTGACGGCAGCCCGTTAGAAAGCCGGAAAGCCGTGCAGCGAGATAATCGCGGGTCGGCAGTTCAACAAGCAGGCTCGGATCGAGCATGCCGTCAAAGACATGCGGTCGCTGGGCGATGATTTCGGCAAGCCTTGGCGCTGCGGCCATGATGTTGACCATCAGGTCGAGGAGCGGTGGATTGTTGCGCAGCAGGGAGAAGAGCTGGATGCCAGCGGGAAGGCCGGAGAGGAAACTGTCAAAACGAAGCAGCGCCTCATCGGCGCGACGGCTTTCGCCGAAGGTCTTGAGCAATTGCGGCGTCAGTTCCGTCAGACGCTCGCGAGCCTCGACCGATTGCGTGGCGCGGTAGCGTCCGTAATGCCAGGTCCGGATGACGCGGGAGATATCCTCTGGGCGCTCGAAGCCCAGTTGCTTGAGCGTTTTCAGCGTGTCCGGATCGTCCTTCTGGCCGGTAAAGACGAGATTGCCGGTGGCGCTCGACAAACCTTCCTCGTTCTCGAACAGCCGGGCATAGCGCCGCTCGACCGAGCGCATCACGCCCTCCAGCTTCTCGCCAAAGACCGCCGTCGTTTCGAAGCCCAGCATGAAGGCGATGCGTTTCAGCTCCGCCTCGGTCTCCGGCAGCATATGCGTCTGCTCGTCATGCACCATCTGGATGCGATGCTCGATATCCCGAAGGAACCAGTAGCAGCCGATCAGCTCTTCCGCCGTCAGCGGATCGATCCAGCGAGCGGCTGCGAGCGCATTCAAGGCCGCCTCGGTCGGCCTCAGGCGCAGATCGGGCATGCGACCGCCTGCAATCAGCTGCTGGGTCTGGGCGAAGAACTCGATCTCGCGAATGCCACCGCGCCCAAGCTTGACGTTATGGCCCTTCACCGCGATCGCGCCGAAGCCCTTATGCGCATGGATCTGTCGCTTGATCGAGTGAATGTCGGAGATCGCTGCATAGTCGAGATATTTGCGGAAGACGAAGGGCACGAGCTCGCGCAGGAACGCCTCGCCTGCCTTGATGTCACCGGCCACGGGACGGGCCTTGATAAAGGCGGCCCGTTCCCAGTTCTGACCACGGCTTTCGTAATAGATGAGGGCCGCCTCGACAGGCACGGCCAGGGGTGTCGAGCCCGGATCGGGCCTCAGCCTCAGATCCGTCCGGAACACATAGCCGTCTGCCGTCCGCTCCTGCAGGATCCGCACGAGACGCCGCATCATCCGGCCATAGGTCTCCGTTGCGTCCTCCGGTGCCTTCAGTACACCTGCGTCCGGGTCGAAGAAGATGACAAGGTCAATGTCGGAGGAATAATTCAGCTCCTGCGCGCCGTGCTTGCCCATGCCCAGGACAATCACGCCGGTGCCATCCGATGGGTTGTCGCGATCCCTGAGTGTCAGCTTGCCGCCATCCTCGCCGCTCAGGAGCAGATGATCGATGGCCGCTGCCACGCTCGCATCTGCCAGCGCACTCAGCCATTGCGTCGTCTGGCGCGCGTCAAACAGCCTTGCCAGATCGGCAAGCGCCACGACGAATGCAAGCTTGCGCTTGGCGACCCTCAGCCGTGCCATCACCTCTGCTTCGGACGGGGCCGCGCCCTTTCCTTGAGGTTTCCAGGCATTGCGCGCCTCTTCCACCGTTGCCTCCAGCAGCGGTTCCAGCGGTTTGCTCAGCGCCTCGACCAGAAGAGCGGGACGAAAGGCCGCGATGTCGCGCAGATAGGGAGACAGGGTAAAGACGGCTGCGAGAAAGTCTTTCAGCACAGCATGTTCGGAGAGGATCTCGCCGAGGACCGGCTCCTCGCGAACCAGATCCTTGATCTGCGAAAGGGCTGATTTCAGCTCAGTCTGATTGAGAGGGCGAACCACGCCCTCCGCCACATCCGCCAGCCGGATCGTGCTTGTTGCCGCCATGGCCCGAGCCTCCCTTCTCCTCGCGCGGGGATCGGCCCCCTGCCCGAATCCCTGCTCGCGATCAGGTTAAGGGGTCACGGCGGGAAACACCATGGTAACGGTCAGGCCGCGTGGCTCTGTCCCGTCCGTTCGCGTGTCGGACAGTTCCAGCCTGCCGCCATGCAACGCCATGATGGCCTCGACCAGCGACAGGCCAAGGCCCGTTCCCGGCTTGGAGCGGCTCTTGTCGAGCCGGACGAAGCGTTTGACCACTTCCTCGCGCATGTCGCTTGGAATGCCTGGCCCTTGGTCGGCGACAGACAGCACAATGCCACCGCCGCGTTTTGCCACCTTGAGGGTGATTTGGCCCTCTCGGCCTTCCTCAGCCGAATATTTGATCGCATTGTCGATCAGGTTGGAAATCGCCTGACCGATCAGTTCCCGGTTGCCGCGCACGGACAGCCCCGGCACGACATCGGCAGTCAGTCGCTGGCCGGCATCATCGGCAACCGGCTCGTAAAGTTCGACACTGTCGGCTGCGATTGCCGAGAGATCGATCTCGCTCAGTTCGGCGGCAATCGAACCCGCTTCGACACGGCTGATCATCAAAAGCGCGTTGAAGGTGCGGATCAACTGGTCGGATTCGGCGATGATCGCCTCCAGCGCGCCGCGCCGCGTGCCGTCATCGGAGGTCCCCAGAGCATCGGCGGCCTTGTTGCGCAGCCGCGTCAACGGTGTCTTCAGGTCATGGGCGATGTTGTCGGAAACCTGCCGCAGGCCCTCGTTCAGCTTTTCGATCCGCCCCAGCATTTCATTCAGCGAGGACGAGAGCCGATCGAACTCGTCGCCAGAACCGGAGACCGGCAGGCGTTGTGACAGATCACCGGCGACGATCTTCTGGCTTGCCGCAGACACCCGGTCGATCCGCTTCAGCGCATTGCGGCCAATGGCAAACCAAATGATCAGCGCACCGACACCCATGATCAGCAATGCCACCATCAGCGCCTGACGGACGAGCAGCCGGAGTTTGCCCGGTTCGCCAAGGTCGCGCCCGACGAGCACGCGCATGCCATTGTCGAGGTTCAACACATGCCCCACCGCCACATGGCGGCGCTTGTCACCGATCTCGTTGTAACGCTCATAGGCAAAGGGAAAACGCGTCCAGCCCTCCTTGTCGAAGGTGCCGGGCTGGAGGGCAGCAACATTGCCCGCAAGGATCTGTCCGGCCGGCCCTGCAATGACATAGAGATTTGCACCAGGCTGACGCGAGCGGCGCTCCATGGTGCGGATCAGAAGCGGAATGCCGCCCCGTTCATAGGCGCGGTCGATTTCCTGCACTTCCTCCATCAAACTGTCGCGGGTCTGGTTGAACAGGATGCGCTCCGAAAGACCCGTCACATAGATGACGAGGAAGCCGGCACAGAGCGCAAAAAGCAGGATGTAAAGCGCCGACAGCCGCACTGCCGTCGACTTGAACAGCATACCGAGGCGACTGGTCTTGGCCATGTCAGCCTTCGTCCTTGATCATGTATCCAGCACCGCGCACGGTCTTGAGCAGCGGCTTTTCGAAGTCCTTCTCGATCTTCGAGCGCAGGCGTGAGACATGCACGTCGATCACATTGGTCTGGGGGTCGAAGTGATAATCCCAGACATGTTCGAGCAGCATGGTACGGGTTACCACCTGGCCGGCATTCTTCATCAGATATTCGAGCAGACGGAATTCGCGTGGCTGCAGCAGGATTTCCTTGCCCGCCCGCTTCACCTCATGGGAAAGCCGGTCGAGCTCCAGATCGCCAACCCGGTAAACCATGTCCTGTTCGGGCTTGCCCTTGCGGCGGCCCAGGACCTCGACACGGGCCAGAAGCTCGGAAAAGGCGTAGGGCTTCGGCAGGTAGTCGTCTCCGCCGGCGCGCAGACCCGTGACCCGGTCGTCCACCTGACCAAGTGCTGACAGGATCAGGACCGGCGTTTCCACGCCCCGCTTGCGCAATTCGCTGATGACCGACAAGCCGTCGCGGCGGGGCAACATGCGGTCGACAACCATGACATCATAGGGATTCTCCGAGCCCATGAAGAGCCCGCTTTCCCCATCGCTCGCATGATCGGCCACGATGCCCGCCTCACGAAAGGCCTTGGTCATATAGGCTGCGGCTTCCAGATCGTCTTCGATAACCAGAATTTTCATGCGTGCGACCTTAGCGGCAGTCACGGCCTCCGTCCAACCGGATTCAGCGGTTTCAACACTCTCGCGGCTTTGCGTCATGGTCTTCGTCTCCTGGAGCCTGTTGCGCGCCAGTGCCGGGACAGTCCGTCTGTTTCCGCGATGGATATGGCTTGCCGGGGATTGGCAAGCGATGATCGGAGTGGCCCTGCGCCGGACGCAGGAAGGGCGCCGCCCGGTTTGTTGCCGCCGGCGCCCTTTGTGCTCATGTGTCGTTGATCGAGCTCGGGAGGCCGATTGAGCCTCCCTCCCCTTGCTGATGTCAGCCCTGATCGACCGGCAGTGCTACGAAGCGGCTGCCATTTTCGGACTGGATCTGGAACAGCGCACGGGTGCGACCGTCCTTCTTAGCCTGGTCGAGAACACGGGCTACGTCTGCAGCAGACGAGACTTCCTGATTGTTGACCGAGGTGATCTTCTCACCCGTCTGCAGGCCCTTGTCGGCGGCTTCGGAGTCTGGATCAACGGTCACGATCGAAAGCCCGGCACCGTCTTCAGCCGGACGCACGCTGAGGCCGAGGCCGGCAAGCGCCTGTTCGGTGGCCGGAACGCCGGTGTCTTCGCTGGTTCCGGCCATGGCCTGTTCGGTCGGCAGTTCGCCGAGATCGACCTTCACTTCCATCGACTTGCCATCGCGCCAGAGCGACACGTCAACCGTGGTGTTCGGAGCGAAGGCTGCGATGCGACGGGCCAGATCACGCGGATCTTCAACGGGCTCACCATTGACGGCGGTCACGACGTCACCCTCGCGGATACCGGCCTTCTCGCCGGGGGAGCCTGCCTGCGGGGCAACCACCAGAGCACCCTGCGCTTCAGAGAGTCCGAGGCTGTCGGCAATGTCCTGCGTCACCGGCTGGATCTGAACGCCGAGCCAGCCGCGCGAAACCGTGCCTGTTTCCTTCAGCTTTGCAATGACGTCCGTGGCAACCGATGCAGGGATAGCGAAGGCGATACCGACATTGCCACCCGATGGCGAGAAGATTGCGGTATTGATACCGACCACTTCGCCGCTCAGGTTGAAGGCAGGACCACCGGAATTGCCGCGGTTCACGGCTGCGTCGATCTGGATATAGTCGTCATAGGGACCGGAGCCGATATCGCGACCGCTGGCCGAGATGATGCCGGCGGTCACCGTACCACCCAGACCGAAGGGGTTGCCGACGGCCACGACCCAATCGCCAACGCGAACCGGCGTGTCCTCGTCAAACTTGACATAGGTGAACTTGCGCTGCGGATCGTCAACCTTCAGCAGGGCGAGGTCGGTGCGGCTGTCCTTGCCAACCAGCTTGGCATCGAGTTCGGTGCCGTCATTCATGACGATCGTGAACATCTGGCCATCGTCGATGACGTGGTTGTTGGTGACAATGTATCCATCTTCGGAGATGAAGAAGCCGGACCCTTGCGAGGTCGGGCGCATGCGGCCTTCACCGCGCTCGCCGCGTGGGCTTCTGTCAGGACGGCTTTCCGGCATTCCGGGCATGCCGAATTCACGGAAGAAGCGCTGCAATTCGTCAGGCAGATCTTCAAAGCTGCGGCCGCCAAAGCCGAAGGATTCGCTGCGAGCGGATGTATTCTGGATGTTGGACTGAACGCGGACCGAGACGACAGCCGGCTGGACGGCTTCAACGACATCGGCAAAACTTGGCACCTGCGGGGCCTGAACCGAGACGGGCTCCGCAAAGGCGGGCGTCACGAAAGCCGGGACCGGGCCGGCGAGCAAGGCGACTGCCAAACCAGCGGCCGTTGAGTTCTTGAGAATGGTCTTGAGGCGGGTGCGATCGTTCTTAAGAAACATGGATATTACCTTTATCTCTTCCTCTGGACTTGACCGCCGGAGGTCTGGCGGCGCGAAGCGGTGGATGAGGAGTGATATAGGTCGTGTCACCTTACAGCGAACTGTCTGGCGCATGAATTATTGGTAATCTTGGAATGACAATCCCGTCAGGCGCGCGTCAATCGCCCTCAAGCAGGCGTCCAAGCCTTGCTTCTTCTTCCGGCGTCAGCTTCTCGACCCGGGCGTTTGCGCGACGCCGGGTATAGACAAATGTCGCGATGATACCGAGGACACCGACGACGGCAGGACCGCCCCAGAGGGCGAGCGTCGCCGCACTTAGACGCGGCCTCAGCAGCACGAATTCGCCGTAGCGCGACACCACATAGTCCAGCACTTCCTCGTCGCTGTCGCCATCAACCAGCCTTTCGCGCACAACGAGGCGCAGATCGCGGGCAAGCTCGGCATTGCTGTCATCGATCGACTGGTTCTGGCAGACCATGCAGCGCAGTTCCTTGGACAGCGCACGGGCACGCTGCTCAAGCGCCGGGTCGGCAAGCACCTCGTCCGGGTTCACCGCAAGCGCGTGAACCGGCGTGAACAGCAAGGCCAGAAGTATCAGGAGCCGTTGAACCGTCATTCCGCCGGCTCCATCACACCCTGCACGGACTTTGCATGGCGCTTTGGCACACCAACGCGCAGGCGCCGGTCAGAGAGCGACACCACCCCGCCAACCATCATGAAGACGGTGCCGAGCCAGATGCAGATGATCCAGGGCTTCCACCAGATGCGGATGACCATGCCACCATCTTCCATGGCATCGCCAAGCGACACATAGAGCTGGCTCAGACCGAAGGTCACGATCCCGGCTTCCGTGGTCGGCATGCCGCGCGCCGTATAAAGCCGCTTAGAAGACCAGACATCGGCCACTTCGTGACCGTCCTTGCGGATGGTGAAATGTCCCTGCTCCTCGGTGAAGTTCGGGCCGGTTGCCGAACGCAAGCCGTCAAAGGTCAGCTCATAGCCACCAGCGGTCGCCGTCATCCCCTGCTTCATCTCGACAACAGTCTCGGTTTCATAGGTCATGACGACGACGACGCCGAGAACGGTCACACCCATGCCGAAATGGGCCAGCGCCGTTCCGAAAGCCGAGCGTGGCAGGCCCTTGAAGCGCGCCCAGGCGATCGCTGCCGTCTGCTTGCCAACGCCTGCGCGGTACCAGAGATCGGCCAGAGCCCCGAACATTAGGAAGAAGGCCAGCGCCAGCACCGGCACGACCAGCACTGGTCCGCCGTTTTCGAAGTAGTAGAAGGCCAGCCCCAGGACGAGCGACAGGCTGGCGGCCATGTAAAGCCGTTGCATCGCCCCCAGCAGATCGCCACGCTTCCATGCGAGGAAGGGGCCGAAAGGCAAAGCCAGCAAGAGCGGCAGCATCAGCAGCCCGAAGGTGATGTTGAAGAAGGGCGGACCGACCGAAATCTTCTCGTTGGTGATGCTTTCAAGGATCAGCGGATAAAGCGTGCCGATCAGCACGGATGCCGTCGAGACGGTCAGGATCAGGTTGTTCAGAACCAGCGCCCCTTCGCGCGAGATCGGCTGGAACAGCCCGCCCGCCTTCAGGATCGGCGCGCGCAGGGCAAACAAGGTCAGGGCACCGCCGACGAAGAAGATCAGGATCGCCAGGATGAAAACGCCGCGCGTCGGGTCGGTGGCAAAGGCATGGACCGATGTCAGGACACCGGAGCGCACGAGGAAGGTACCGAGCAGCGACAGCGAGAACGTGACGATCGCAAGCAGCACCGTCCAGATCTTCAGCGCATCGCGCTTTTCCATCACCAGTGCCGAATGCAGCATGGCGGTGCCGAGCAGCCAGGGCATGAAGGAGGCGTTTTCGACCGGATCCCAAAACCACCAGCCGCCCCAGCCGAGTTCGTAATAGGCCCAGTAGGACCCCATGGAGATGCCAGCGGTCAGGAAGACCCAGGCGGCAAGCGTCCAGGGACGGACCCAGCGCGCCCAGGCCGCATCGATGCGACCATCGATCAGCGCGGCAATGGCAAAGGAGAAACAGACGGAAAAGCCCACATAGCCGAGATAGAGCAGCGGCGGATGGATGGCGAGGCCGATATCCTGCAGAACCGGATTGAGATCCCGCCCTTCGGCAGGTACCGGAAACAGGCGGTTGAACGGGTTGGAAGTCAGCAGGATGAAAAGGGTAAACGCCGTCGAAATCCAGGCCTGGACAGCCAGCACATTTGCCTTGAGACGGTCCGGCAGATTGGTGCCGAAATAGGCCACCAGCGCCGAAAACAGCGCAAGGATCAGCACCCAGAGCAGCATCGAACCTTCGTGATTGCCCCAGACACCGGTGATCTTGTAGAGCATCGGTTTCAGCGAATGCGAGTTTTCGTAGACGTTCTGAACCGAGAAATCGGAAACCACATAGCCCCAGGTCAAGGCGGCGAAGGACAGCAGCGTCAGACCGAACAGGGCATAGGTGCCGGTGGTGCCGACAGTCATCATGGCGCTATCGCCGCGCCAGGCTCCGATCATCGGCAGGATCGACACGATGATGGCGGTCGCGAGCGACAGGACCAGAGCGTAATGCCCGAGTTCAATGATCATTGCATTGCCTCCCCATGCTGCCACAGCCCGTCTTCCTTCAAACGGTCTGCGACTTCCTTCGGCATGTAGTTCTCATCATGCTTGGCCAGCACGGTATCGGCAACAAACAACTGGGCGCCCGCGTCGAATTTACCTTCCGTGACCACGCCCTGCCCCTCGCGGAAGAGGTCCGGAAGAATGCCCGTATAGGTCACGTTGATGGTTTCTGCCCCGTCGGTCACGGCAAAGCGCACGGTCGAGCCTTCACCGCGCACCACGGTGCCGTCACCGACCAGCCCACCCAGGCGGATGCGTGTATCGGGGCCGACACCCTTTTCGACGATGTCCGACGGCATGTAGAAATAGGCGATCGACTGACCAAAGGCGAACATCACCAGAAGCACGGCGGTGATCAGGAATCCCATGCCACCGGCGATCACGGTCAGCCGCTTCTGCTTGCGGGTCATTGCAAAGCCTCCTCGACATTCAGGCCCAGGTCACGGGCAAGCGCAATCAGTTGCTGGCCCTCGGCACCGGACGCCGGAAAGGCCTGCAAGCCTGCCTTGAGTGCATCCGTGGCCCGATCCGGCTCGCGCAGCATCGCATAGGAGCGCACCAGCCTCATCCAGCCTTCGAAATTGTTGGGATCATCCTTCAGCCGCTGATCGAGGCTGTCGACCATGCCACGGATCATCGCATTGCGGTCCTCGTCCGCCATGGACTGCGCTGCGGCAATATCCTCGGCGGAGGGATTGCCCGGAGCCGCCGACGCAGTCGGTGCCGCCGGAGCGGCAGCGGTCACGTTCGGCGCCGTCGCCTGGGCAACCTGTCCGCCATTGGTCGCGATATGCTGATTGACAAGCGGCATCCAGGGCGCCTCGGGCGGCGAGGCTGCGGCGATTGCCTGGAAGGCGGCCAGGGCTTCGTCCCTGCGACCGGACTGCTCCAGCGCCAGAGCAAGATAGAAATCGGCGCGCGGATTGTTCGGCTCGATCTTCAGCGCCGCCTGAAATGCCATCCGGGCATCTTCGGTGACAATGCCATCATTGCGCGCCATGATCGTTTCACCAAGCGCACTCATCCGGTCAGCCGTGGGACCCAGAATGCGGATGGCATTGCGGAACGCCTGTTCGGCGTCCTGCAACCGGTTCATCTGCACATAGATCGGCCCGAGCACGTCCCAACCGGCGCCGTCATCGGGATTGGATGCGAGGTGACGCTCCACCTGGGCCACCATCAGCTCGATATTGCCGCCAGGGTTTGCAAGCCGGGCGCTGAGCGGCTGGTCCGGCATCCCCGGATTGCCTTCCGCCAGATAAAGCGAAAGGCCTATGGCGGGAAGACAGAGGATCACGAAGGCCTGCGCCAGGGAGTTGCGTGTCTTCCTTGCCACCCCCGGTCCGACCGGAGCGTCTTGCCCCTCGCCCGGAGAAATGGCCAGAAGCCGCCGGCCAATCTCGGCCCGCGCATAGGCAGCGTCTTCGTCGGAAATCAGGCCCAGTCCCTTGTCGCGCTCAAGCTCCTTGAGCTGGTCGCGATAGACCGCGGCCTCGCCCTCGGCTTCCAGACGGATACGCCCTGATCCCTTCAACAAAGGGAGCAAGAGCGACACGGCGACGGCAACCGTCAGAAAAGCAGAGATGATCCAGAACAACATAAGCCCAATTACTTCAAGGAGCGTTGCATTCCAACCGTTTAACGACCAATGACGCAAAGTTGAGACGTTTGGCCGCAAAACCGGAATAGGCTTATGGGGTGGCGCGATCCTTGACCTAAGTCAAGGGCGTCCAGGTGCCGCTCGGGTTGCGGCAGGCTGCGCCGCGCGCCAAGACCTCGCGCCCGTCACTGAACACCTTGTGGGTCAATTGGCGGCAATTCTGCTGGCCGACCTGGTAGGGAGCCGCCGCCACCACCTCACCGCGCACATCGCCGCGCTGCCAGCTAATCGGCTGGCCACCCGGGGCCGCCTCCAGCGCCCTGTATTCCGCCTCAAGCGCTCGTTGGAGATCGCTGCGGGACAGTTCGGCGCCGGTGCGCGAAACGATGCCGCCCTGAAGGGCCGCGATGTAGATGCTTGAGCCGGAGCGTGCGCCCGAACCGAAGGAACCACCGCCCGAGGTGCTGCAGGCCGCAAGGCCGAGCGCCAGCCCGGCGGCAGCGACGGCCCGAACCATGGAAGCGCTCTTCATGTCAGATCCCTGCACCATCTCAGCCGAATTTCCCCAAAAACATCGTGTCATAAGCTTGCATCTCGTTTCTCGCTCCGCCCTTGCCATGGCGGTTTTATGGCAAAAGCGTTTTCCAGAGGCTGAAGTGATCACGCCGTGTCTTTTGTCACAGCCGGGAGAACCAGTCGAGCCCGCAAACCACCAAGTTCCGCGCGCGATAGCTCGAAACTGCCCTGATACTCGACGGCAATCTCCTTGACGATCGAAAGACCCAGGCCTGTCCCGGGCTTGCTTTCGTCCAGTCTGCGGCCCCGTTTCAGCGCTTCGCCGATTTCGTCGGGCGCCAGTCCCGGCCCGTCATCCTCGACCAAAACCTCGACCCAGCCCTTGCGTCCTTCCTGGCTCGGATCGGGCGGCTGGGTATAGGCAGCGCGGGTCACGACCCTCGTCCTGGCAAAACGGGCCGCATTCTCCAGCAGGTTACCGACAACTTCTTCAATGTCCTGTTGTTCCATCGCAAGGACCAGATCTGGGCTCACATCAAGGACGAATTCTGTCTCGGTGTTGAGCTTGCGCATCACCCGGGTGAGGCGTTCGAGAACCGGCAAGAGGTCGGCACGCGCCAGAACACTGTCGCGCTGGGCGGCAATGCGGGCGCGGTTGAGATAGGAGGTCACCTGCGCCTGCATGGCCTGCGCCTGGCTGGTCACCACCTCGCCTTGCGTCTTGCCCAGCGTGCGGGCCTCGTTGAGAAGGACCGCGATCGGCGTCTTCAGCGAATGGGCCAGATTGCCGACCTGCATGCGCGCCCGTTCAACGAGGCGGCGATTGCTTTCGATCAGCGCATTGATCTCGTTGGCCAAGGGTTGAATCTCGCTTGGAAAATCGCCCTCGATGCGCTCGGCCTCACCCCGGCGGATGCGTTCCAGTCCGCGGCGCGCGCGGTCGAGCGGCTTCAATCCGTAGATGATGGCGAGGCCGTTGATCATCAGCCCCCCCACCCCGACAACCAGCAGCGCCAGATTGAGCCGCGTCGTGAAGAAGGAGATTTCCTCCTCAACCACTTCCAGATTGCCGGAAACTCGAAAGCGGGCCGCCCGTCCCTCTTCATCCAGCACGATTTCCGTCTCAACAATGCGGATCCGATTTCCGGCCGTATCCGTCGCCTCGTAGAAGCGCTCGTAATTCTGGTCGAAGGGCTGCTGCACCAGCGCCGGCACGTCGAGATTGTTGGTGCCAAGCGATGTGGAGGCAAGCGGGGCCGCCGAAAAATTGCCAAGCGGCTCGACCAGCCAGTACCAACCGGTCAGCGGCTGGGAAAAGCGCAGGTCGCCAAGCGACGGGCTACCGATCAGACCGGCATCGTCATCGATCGAAACGGAATTGACGACGTTGTAGAGCTGGGCGCGCAGCAGGCTGTTAAAGCCGCGCTCCACACTTTGGCGGTAAAGTGCTGAAATTGCGAGAGCAATCGTCAAAAGGGCAACTGTCGACCAGACGGTTGCCAGAAGCAGAACGCGAAGGGTGAGCGACTTAACGCGCATCAGCCGGCGCTTGGATTCGGTAGCCAAGGCCGCGCACGGTTTCGATCATGTCGACGCCGATCTTTTTGCGCAGGCGACCGACAAAGACTTCGATCGTGTTGCTGTCCCGGTCGAAATCCTGATCGTAGAGATGTTCCACCAGCTCGGTGCGCGATACCACCTCGCCCATATGATGCATGAGATAGCTCAATAGCCGATATTCGTGGGAAGTCAGCTTCAGCGCCGTGCCGTTGACGGTGGCCTTCGAGCTTTTGGTGTCCAGCAGCACAGGCCCACAGACGATTTCCGACGAGGCATGCCCGGCAGCCCGCCGGATCAGCGCCCGGATGCGGGCCAGCACTTCCTCGACATGGAACGGCTTGGTCACATAATCGTCCGCACCGGCATCGATACCCGCCACCTTGTCGGACCAACGGTCGCGCGCCGTCAGGATCAGGACCGGCATGACGCGGGCATTGGCACGCCATTTTTCCAGAACGGTGATGCCATCCATCTCCGGCAGGCCGATATCGAGGATCACCGCGTCATAGGGCTCGGTATCGCCGAGGAAATGGCCCTCTTCGCCGTCAAAGGCCTTGTCGACGACATATCCAGCCTCTTGCAGAGCTTCGACCAGTTGCCGATTGAGATTGACGTCGTCCTCGACCACCAGAATGCGCATGAAGGCTGTCCCCCAAATTTCTGCCATAAATGGCCCGTAGGCCCGAATTGTGTCAGCCGGACACCCGCCGTGTGACCTTGCGTGGACGCTCGCCACCGCTTGCGGGCACCAGCACGGTCACAACGCATTGACCGCCTGATTCGTCAACGGAGAGCAGATCTCCGCCCTCCTCCGCTGCAACCTGCCGGGCAATGGCGTTACAGTCGAGGCCGCTTGACTGAGCCAGCATCATTGATGCTGGCAGGCCGTCCGCGCGGCTATCCGCCATGGCGGATAGCGCCAATGCGAATGCCAGTGCTGTGATGATCTTGTAAGATGCCATTGCTTTTTACTTCTTGATGACGCCTGCCCTAGTGTCGTTGTTCTACCCTATGCCTTCTGAATGGCAAATGAATGCCCGTGCAGAAAGACACGCTTGCGTTATCCCAAATATACCCGACTGGCTTCCCCGTCTTCGATCGGGATCAACGGATCGGTCGGGTCGCCACCACGCGTCCATAGAGCGCTATCATACCACCAAATGCGCCGGCAATCGACACCAGGTGATCGGCAAGTTCGCCTTTCATGGCCTCATCCACTGTCAATCCGGCCATGTCTGCCAAGGGTGCGGCAATCGCGATCAGCGCGCCCCAGACGGTTTTCGACTGATACCATGGCTTTGTGTCGAACATGATCATCTCCCTTTTTCCATTGATTTTCATGCATGATTTAAACGACCGGCACCTGCGTCATCCGCGCAGGGCTGGTTGCCAGGCGCCCGATCTGCCGGACGCTCAGGAACAGCCGGGATTGGCGTGCGCCAAAATCGGCCTCTTCTTCGGCGGTGCCATAGCGCCAGCGACTCACCCCGGTCGTCACGCTGCGCTTCAAGGCCCCACCGTCGAAGACTTCGAGACGATAGGCCTCCGCCGCTTCATCCAGCGGGATCTCGCTTGCCTGCCAGCCATCGGCATCGATACGCCCGCGTCTTTTCCAGCGGATCTCGACGGCGCCGTCGGCCTGCCGAACCGCCCGGAGATGCAACGGCGTCAGCGGCGTCTCGGCGCTCAGCCCGCCGGCAAAGGTAAAGGGACCGGCCAGAGCACCGGCACTTCCCACCGGCTCCAGAATGAAATTCTGCGGCAGGCCTGCCTCCTCAAGTGACAGGCCGAGCGGCATCAGCGCCTGATCGAGCAGCACCACGCGCGCACCGGCAACAGCGCCGTTGTCCATCGCCCATTCGGTGCCCGAAAGCCCGCGCAGTAGGCCACGGAGCCGAAAGCGCCCCGGCGTGATCTCCTCAGCCTCCAGAAAACCGATGACCTCGCAGGCCCCGGTCACCGTCTCGACCGCCATACGGTTTTCGCCGTTCAGCACCGCAAGCCGGCTCGCTGACGCCAGTTCGCCCGACACCAGATCGACCACCGGCTGATTGCGCCAGTCGAAACGCCCGCTCGGCCCCGCCTGAAGATCACCCATCAGGCGCCCGATCGTCGCCGGCCTTTCGATCACACCGCGCAGCCGATAGCCTTCCTGCTCTGGCGACGACGAGACCGCCACCCGCCGCCAGGGTCTTGCAAAGGCCCCAACCGAGGCTCCGCCCGCACCACCTTCCAGCCTTGGCAGGTCGAGAAACACCACCAGAGGCGCAAACAGGCTGGACGCCCGCTCGCCGACATCCCGGTCGGGACTTGCCGCCTCCACGGCCTGGGCGCTGCGTCCGGCAAAGGCGCGCAATGTCAGGCGCCGCGTCAGCCCGTCCTCCACCTCGGTTACCAGAAAGCGCCCCTCCGGCCCTTCGGCGAACCTCAGCACATCGCCCGGCTCGACCTCCAGCGCATGGGGGCCGAGCGCCAGTTCCAGCCGCCGGCGCGACAGCCGGTGGTCGCGCAGCCAGGTTTCGGCAGCGGCGAGCGCCGCCTGTTCCGCCATCACCGTCGGCAGGCTGCGGGCAAGGCCGCGCTGCGTTGCCGCCTCCAGCCGCTGCGAGCGCACGCTGGTCTCGGCATAATCGCCCGCCTGATCGATGAATGTCAGCATGCTTTCAGCGGCAAAATCGCTGTCATGCCCCCGCGTCTCGCGCCAGAGCGGCCTGTCGGCGAGATCGGCCAGTACCTCGATCCGCCTTGCCGGCAGGCTTGCGGCATTGCGGCTGCGAAAGCGCAAGCGCCCGTCCGCCTCGATCACATCGAGGCAGAAGATGTCGATGAGGGGTTCCAGCAGCGCCCGCGCCGCGCCGAAATCACCCTTCACATAGCCGCCGAGGTCGCCACTCACGGCAGACACATCGAAATCATGAAAGCCGTGATCAGCAAGGATTGCCGCAATCGTATCGGCAAGTGTTGCTGTCCCCAGCCGTCCGTTCAGCCAGTGTCCCCGCCGCCAGTTCTCGCCATCCGACCAGATGGATATGGCCTCGGGAAAGGCCGGCTGCGGTCTTGCATCCCAGGTCCAGAGATAGACATGGTCGGGGTCGACCATGCCCGGTGGAGCGTCCGCCCGGGTCCAGTGCCCCAGATGCGCCTCGAGAAACCGCCGCTGCTGACTGTCGCTGCGTGCGCCTGTCGAGAAATGGGGTTTGGCGCTTTCGGCTGATTTCGGATCGATGAAGACATTCGGCTGGTTGGCACCCCGGTCCACCGCCGGGCATCCGAGCTCCGTAAACCAGAAGGGTTTCATCTGCGGCAGCCAGCCGGTCGGCTCCGCCTGTTCGATCCCACCCCGCCGGTTGAAGTGGCGGTTCTGCCACCAGCCTTCCAGATCCTTCGCGCGGTAGACCCAGGGCTTGCCATAGGCCCCGTCGGTGATCGGTGTACGCCGCCTCTCGCGGCGGTCCTCGTCGCTGGCATAATACCAGTCATGGCGTTCGCCACCTACAATCATCCGGGCCATGGCAGCGGCATCGTCGGGCGTCTCAAATCCATCCGGATTTTCCGCCTCAAGATCCGCGTCGCGCCAATCCGACAACGGCAGGTAATTGTCGATGCCAACAGCCGTGATCGCCGGATGCGCCCAGAGCGGATCGAGATGGAAGAAGACATCGCCCGATCCATCCGTCGGATGATGGCCGAAATATTCGCTCCAGTCGGCGGCATAGGTCACGCCCGTCGTCGGCCTCAGGATCGCGCGGACTTCGCCTGCAAGCGTCACCAGATGCTCCACAAACGGAAAGCGGTCGTCCTGATCCCTGATCGTGGTCAGCCCGCGCAGCTCCGAGCCGATCAGAAAGGCATCGACACCGCCCGCCTGTTCGGCAAGGCCTGCATAATGCAGCACCAGCCGGCGATAGCCCTCGGCCCGCGTTGCGAAGTGATCCACCTGTGCGCGTGCCTGCGCCGTCCTGTCGGCTGTCGGCGGATAACAGGTGATCCGTCCCCGCCAGGGATAGACCGCCTGCTCGGCGCCGCCATAGGGATCGGGCAGCCCGTTCTGCGCAGGAATATCCATCATGATGAAGGGATAGAGGGTCACTTTGAGACCGCGCGCCCGGATGTCGCGGATCGCCTCGATCACGCTTGCATCGCTCGGCGTCCCGCCATAGGCCGGGCTGCCATTGATCCGGCTGATGAAATGCGCCTGCGCCCGCCCGAGGCCGGCGACCGACCAGGGCCTGCTCTCACCTTCGCGGCTTTCAGCCTCCACCCCCGGCAGTATCCGGCAATCACCGGCGCGCAGATCCGTGCCGAACCAGGAAACGACCAGCGCCACATCCTTGAGGTTGGGGCAAAGCGCCTGCAATTCATCGAGCGAGGCCTGCCAGTCGGTCGAGGCCGTCAGCGTGTTGCGATTGAGGATGCGGGCCTGTCCTTCGCCAAGGCTTTCGGAAACCTGCGTCACCGCATAGCCATGTTCGGTGGCACCCGGAATGATCGTCACCGCCCGGATCATCGGCTCCAGCCGTCCAACCGAGCGGATCACCTCGAACTGCAACAGCGGAATGCGATTGCCGAAATCATCAAGCGGCAGGCGCTCGAAGACGACATAGGCGATGCCGCGATAGGCCGGCGCATTGCCCGCCCCCTGGCGTGCCGCTATCAGCGGATCGGGCTGCTGGTCACGAGTGCCGGTATAGACCCGCATCTCGATCTCGGTCAGGTCCAGCTCGCGCCCGTCGGCCCAGACCCGGCGCACACCCGTAATCGGACCTTCGCAGAGCGCCAGCGCCAGATTGGCGAAATACTGGTAGCTGCGCACCCGATTGCCGTTCGCCTTGCCGCCCTGCCGCTCGGTCGTCACCTGTTCCTCGAAACGGGTGGCCCAGATCAGCGTGCCGCCCAGCCTTGCGGTGCCATAGAGCCTCGGGATCGCCGTTCCCTCGGCAGCCCCGCCAAGCCGCGCCGAGGATAGCCTTGCCCCCTCGACCGTGCTGCCGCCGATCAGCGCCCGGTCGATGGCACTGCCGGCCAGCGCGCCTGCCGCTCGCCCGATCATCGCACCAACCGGCCCGAAGACCGAACCGAGGGCCGCGCCCGCCGCCTGCAGGAGAATGGTTGCCATGGTCAGTTCTCCGGAAACCGAAAGACCGCCGCCACCCGGCGTCGCCAGGACGGCACCAGCGGCGAGATCACCACCGCAGCCTGTTCATAGGCATGAATGAAATGGTCTGGATCGACATAGATGCCGGCATGCTTGGCCGCCCGCTTCGGATGAAAGCGAAACAGCAGAAGATCCCCCGGCTGCGCTGTGGAAAGTCCGGCATGATGATGGAGAGTTCGGTCAGCCCCTGCCCCTCCAGAGTCCACCACCGGCACAAAATGCCGCCGCGCCGCCTCCAGCAAGCGCTCCTCCCCCGACCGCTCCCCCCAATCCGCCGCATAGGCCGGCACCACTTCCGGCTCGGCGCCATAAAGCTCCCGCCAGATCCCGCGCACCAGCCCCAGACAATCGCAGCCCACCCCCTTCACCGACCCCTGATGCCGATAGGGCGTGCCGATCCATCCCCGCGCAGCCTTGAGCACGGCCTCTCCCTGCATTGGCATGAGGATCTCCTTCGTGTGAGATGCGTGGTTGGGTAGGTGGGGAACGGGCAGGCCGCACAGTCCGCGTTTCGCGGCAATCTGGGCGAGGCTCTCTCAGCCGGATTGATCTGGCAGACGGGGATTTAGGTTTCGGGGCAATATTTACCCATTTTGGGTATGATTGTACCCGGAATGGGTACTCTCTCACTCGGGCGTCACTGTGCGCTCCGGTGGCACCATCTCTCGCGTAGCTATGCAGCTTGCTAGGTATAGCCAAAACGGATCACGAGGCCCGGAACCGGCTCCGGTAGTTTCACCTGGAGATCACGCCATATTCGGCGTTCTCGATCTCGGCCAGCAGTTCATCGTCAATCTCGCTTGCATCGAGAACCCGAACTTCCTCGCGCTTCAGCCTGTTGAAATGCTCCAGTTCCTGTGGGCTGATATAGGCACCTACAACGCGGTCATGCGACGTGACCTCAATCATGCCGTGGCGATAGACCTCTTCACGTATTCTGCCGAACTGCCTCGCGAAGGTACTGGCGGAAACTCTATGCGCCTGCGACATCTTAGCGACCCTCTCTGATAATGCACAAAATACGTAGTTTGCGCAGATTATCAAGTGGAGGCCGGAATTGCCGCTTGATCTTGACTGTAGGGCTTCATGTCAGCCAGCCAGCCAGCCATGTGGCTCAGCGATTTGGGCAGTCGGCAGCCCGATCTTCCCCCTTGTGGGCAGGGCAATTGCACATGGATTTTGAGCGGCGCACGAAGCGGGCTCCCTCTTTTCCCCAGCGGGGAGAAGGTGGCCCGCAGGGCCGGATGAGGGGGGCGAAGCGCTCAAGCTGTGCCGGACGGCCCCCTCATCACCTCGCGTCTGCTCGGCACTTCTCCCCAAGGGGAGAAGATGGAGCCCGGAACCGCCACCGGTGTCCCATATGCGCTCTCCCCCCTGTGGGGGAGATGCCCGGCAGGGCAGAGGGGGGTGCCGCCGACGCGAACCTCTCAAAGCTCCCCAGCTCCTTCACCCCACCACCACCCGCCCGTCATGGGTCGTATCTCCGCCCACATAGGAATAGGCGAAGTCGCTGCCCGGCATATGGGGAAAGCCCTGGAAGTTGAGCGCATTGGCAAAGCGGTCGCGGCAGGTGGAAAAGCGCTTGTCGCAGCCGACCGACAGCGTCACTGCCGTGCCGATATCCGGCGCATGGTCGAGCGGCAGCCAGAGCCGGATCAGCGTGTCGCCGCCGCGCGCCAGACTTTCCTCTATCGTCACGCGCTGGCCCGACAGCGCCCCCGCATCAAAGCGCAGATGGCCCAGCCGAAAATGGCCATCGACCAGAACAGGCAGCCCGCCGATGACAAGCTGATCGGGCGTCTCGACGGAAAGCACCTCGCCGCTCACCCGACGATCCGCAACCGCCATGGACAGCCGGCAGCGATCATCGCCCAGATCGGCATCGCAGCGGCGGTTATAAATGCGGCCCGTCTCCTGCGACAGGCGATGGGCAAGGCTTCGCAATTCCGCGCCAAACGCGCCGCCCGCCCGCGACACCTCGCCGATCTCGCTTACCGAAAGCCGCAGATGCTGGTTCTCCGGCGCCTGCCAGTTGACGATGAAGGTTTCCACCCGAGCCCCGTCATAAAGCCCTACTGCAAGATCCGCCTCGCGGATCGCGACACTGGAAAAGCCGCCGGCGATCTCGGCAGCGGGTGCAGCTAGGCCACTCGCGCCATCCGCTTCGCTTCCTTCAAAGCCGCTTCCCGCCTCAAAGCGGATGCCGGCAAAGGAGAGCTTCTCGTCATGCTCGGTAAAGCCCAGCACGACGCCATCGCGCCGTGTCAGCCTCCAGGCGCGGCAGAGCGTCGTCTCGCCCGTCTGCAGATGCGTCGCGAGCTCATCGGGAATTGCTCTCATGGCTTCACCTCGATCAGCGGAATGGCCGGAATGCGCCCGGCGCGAAAGGCTTCCAGATTGACCTCGATCCGGTCGGTATCGAAACGCACCGGCACGTCGAATTCGAACCCGGCCCGGATCACCGCCCCCATCGGCGGCGCGGCCCCTTCAGCAAAGGTGACAAGCCCGGCCACGGGATCGCATTGGGCCACCGCCTCGTCGACCACGCTTCCATCGACCGAAACCCGAACCGTGCCCTCCACCGGCTTTTCGATCCGCCTGGCATGGCTTGCCGCCGCATCGCCATAGGTTTTCGTCAGCGGAAAGACCCGGGTCACCCCATCGCCGATGCCGATCCGCTGGTCGAGCGCACTTGTCGCCTGCCCCGGTGGTGCCGAGGCAAAATCGAGCGGATCGCGAAAGCGAAAGCCGTGCAGCTGCCCGCTACGCGCCTCGAAAAAGGCCAGCACCGCATAGAGATCCTCCACCGAGCGCAGGCCCGAACCGGCATCATAGCGGCGGCGGCTGTCGCACCAGCGCCGGTTGCGCGCCTCGCGGCCATTGCTCAGATTGACAATATCGGTCTGGCGCACCGGCCCGCCGCTTGCCGTCAGCGACAGCCGCAACGGAAAGCGCTGCTCGTGAAAAGCCATGATCGTTTCCTTTTCCGGATCGCGTCTGAGCGCTCAAAGCCCGCGTCGCCCACGCCCGACGGAGCGCGCCAGCATGGCGGTGATCTGGCCTTCGCTGCGGGCAAAGCTTGCCGCATCCGTCGCCGTCACATGAAAATGGATGGTCGGCTGTCCCTCACCGCCGGCTGCAACACCCAGCGTCCCGTCGCTACCACGCTTCAGGGGCAGGATGGCCTCGGTCCCTGCCTCGCCCATCAGCCCCGCTCCCCCCACCATTGGAAAATAGGTCGGCGCCGTTATAACCCCGCCCTTGGCAAAGGGTGTCACTGTTCCCAATGATCCGGCCAGACTTCCGGACAGACTTCCGGACAGCGATCCGACCAAGCCGGATGCCGCCTGTCCCAGCAGACCTTCCAGCGGCTTCAGCCCCGCCGTCAGCGCCATATCGGTCAGACGCAAACCGACGGCCCTGAGCGTCTCCTCCAGCGATTTTCCGCCACGCACCGCGCCTGTCAGAGCACCGGTCAGCGCCCGGCCAAAGCGTTCGGAGCGTGCCTCCAGATCGGCCAGCACTCCGGCTGCCGCCGTGCCATCCAGCGTCACGGCAAAATCAAGCTCATCCCCGTGCATATCCGTGTCCATCTCCGCTCCTCGTCCTCATGCAGGCGGTTCATCCGGAAAGCGCCGCATCAGCTTTGCCAGATCCGCCCGCGCCATTGCCCCGCCGCGCTTCTCCAGAAAGCCGGCAAGCGCTGCAAATTCCCGTGGGCTCAGCGCCCAGAAATCCCGCGTAGCCAGCCGCAGGCGACCAAGCCCGATGGCCATCACAGCATCCCAGGGAAAGGGTGCAGCAGATGTCTCGGGCTCGGGTTCGCCTGCGGCTTTCAAGGGAAATCGGGTCCAGCCTGCCCTTCTCCCAGTTCGACATCGGTCATGGGACAAGACGCCCTCTGGCCTGCCGGCCATCTCCCCCACGAGGGGGGAGAGGACCCCTGGATACCGCTCACGCCAGCATCGCTGTCAGCATCCGCTGCCAGAGCCCCTCCCCCTTGTGGGGAGGGGTTGGGGAGGGGCCTTGTTTCAAATGCGATCGGCCTGTCTTCCTTCGCCTCGCCATCGGCAAAGGTCGCAGCCAGCAGTTCGCCGACAATCCGCGCCGCGCCCGTCACCCCGCCCTCGACGGCCATACCGGCCACGTCCTCGTCGGAAAACCGGTTTCCCCCGCCGCGCAAGCCCACCGCCAGAATGCGGATCAGGTCGTTCGACGTCAGGCGCCCCCTCTGAAAACGGGCACCGAGCGCCGCCAGATCCTCGACGCCGAAGGCGGTCTCCAGTTCCGCCAGCGCTCCAAGCGTCAGGCACAATATCCGCCGCTCGCCGTCGATCACCGCCTCCACTTCGCCGCGCCGGCGGTTGGCCCGTCGCACTGTATCTGGATGTCGCATCACGTCCTCCTCATAGGGCGGCAAAGGAAACGGCCCCTGCCGATTCCAGCGCGATCTCGAAGGTCACTTCGCCGTCGTGATTGCCGCCATAATCCAGCGCCGTGATCTGGAAAGGTGCCGTCACCGTGCCGAAATCCGGAATGACCACCTGCCAGTCGGCAATCTCACCGGCAAAGAAGGCGGATCTGACCTGCGCATCGGAGGCCTGGTCCTTGAACAACCCGGCACCGGTTACGCTGGCCCGCCGCACCCCGGCTCCACCCAAAAGTTCCCGCCAGCGCCCGGCACTTTCCCCATCGGTCACATCCACCGTCTGGGCATTGAAGGTGAGCCTGCGCGAACGTAAGCCTGCCACCGTCTCGAAACCCGCAGTCCCGGCCATTTTCAACAGCAGGTCCTTGCCCCTCTGCGCGCCCATGGCATCTCTCCTTGTCGGTTGTGTTTGGATTGTACAATTTCGCCGGAGGACGGTCGGTCTCCACGACCGCCTTATGCCCATTTGCCCGTTCTCTGCGTCCGATTGACGGGATGCCGGAAATGACAAACCCGCCAGGCTTTCGCCGAGCGGGTTCTGAAAACGGTCGTATGGTTTGGCGTTCGTCGTTATCCGCCGATGAATTGCAGCAGATATTGCCCATCTCTGGCGTTATTTGCTTGGGTCTCAAGCTCCTTGGACTTTTCGGCATTGCCAAGCCGCAGTTGGATGATGCTGCGGCGAGCGTAATAGGGAGCCCAATCTGGTTGTGCCAAGGCCGCCTTTTCAAGCAGCGCATCGGCACCCGCCAGATCACCATTGGCGACCAGCAGATTGGCACGACTATTCAGCACAATGTGGTGATCTGGGCTCAGCTGAGCAGCACGCTCGATTAAGTCGGTCACCTGTGAGCGGTTCAAGCCCGTGATCAGGCCGAATTGCCCGAGAAGCGCCAGCGCCGGCCCACGGTTCTCGTGGTCCTCGGAATCAACGATACTCTGCAGCGCTCTGCGCAATTGTTCAGCGCGCTCAAAATGGCCGTCCCACCTGGCCATCTCGATGATGGCGAAATAGAGACCGCCGAAATTATCCCCGGCGTCGAATCCCCGCTTCAAATGCACGCTGGCCGCGACTGGATCGACCGGCAGCCCGAAGCGCCCGTTCAGATAGGCCAGACCGAGCTCTGCGCTCCCGACAGCCTCGCCCCGAATGGCCGCCTCCAGCAGAGCGGAAACCACGGGACGGGGATCATCACCTTCCTGATGCGCTCCTGCCAACATCAAGGCCTTTCGACCAAGCGCTGCTTCGTTTCCCTTGGCAATGGCCTGATTGTAGAGTTCCAGGGCTCTCGCCTCATCCTTTTCGACGCCCAGGCCGAGGCGGTAAAGGTCGCCAATATTCGAATAGGCCACACCCCAGCCGGCATCCGCCGCAAGCTGGTAAAGCTCGAGGGCTTTCTTGAGGTCCGCTTCCACGCCGCGCCCGGTATCATACAAGAGGCCGAGTTCAACGGCGGCAAGCGTATAGCCCTTGGCCAGCGCTTCCTCGAGCAAGGTCCTGGCACGCTCGTAGTTTCCGAGCTTGACTTCGACACGGGCGAGCTGGAAAGCAAGCCTGGCTATGTCAGGATTGGCAGCATAGGCAGCTTCGCACGCTGTCTTCGCCTTTTCCGTGTCGAGATCCTTGAATCTGACGCCGGCACGCCCGGCGGTCGTGGCAAGATCGTTGTTGCTGGCCGCGTAGCGATCACAGTTGATGACCGTCTGATTGACATCCTGGCCAAGGGTGGGGCCGGCCAACAAAAGCGCCACCACAAACCCACATACTCCGATCTGAACCTTCTGCACGTCGTGTCCTCCAAAACCTGTTCCGTCCGCGCCGAAGAGGACAACGGGCACATAATTCCGGTCAACCGTGATGATCGGCCAAATCTGGGTCTATCTCTCCCGGCAGGCATTGTGATCGCCGGAAAAACGAGACCCGCCAGGCGTCTCGCCGAGCGGTGTTTTCGATCGTTTTCCCCGGTCCTGACCATAGTCAGGCAATCGTCCCAGAACACCCCCGAAAGCAATTATTTCCTGGTGTTTTCAATGGCCTTTATTCCGACTGAAGTTTCCTCATCTGCGCTCCCTGGCTGTGACACTCAGGCATAACACCAAGTCTCGGTGATTGGCACCGATAGGATGGCCTCTTGCGGGCCGCTGGCTCGGCGCAATGCGCCGGGCGATGCTGTCGCATCGACCAGGCGGCGCAACAACGCCGGAGGCCTGCCATAAGCCACCTTCGGTCGGCTTCTCGTCCCTTCCGGCGTCGTCGAGATTTGGTATCAGCCCCGACCTTCTCACTCCAGCACCGCCCGCACCGTCACCTCTGCCACAAACAAGCCCGTCCGCATATCGCGACGGCTTGCCGTGCGTCGATGCAGCATGTTGGCAAGCCGCGTTTCGCCGATGTTTTCTCCGAGCCCCAGCGCCAGCGCGCGCAGCCTGTCGGCCAGCAGCTCGGCCTCCCTCCGGCCCGTCTCGCTCCAGATTTCCAGCGTCAGGAAACACTCAAGCGACGCCTCGCTTGCCGTTGAATAATCTCGACTTTCGACAGAGCCCAGGCTCAGTCGCGGCAGGCGGGTCGCGCGGTGGCGGCGGTCGGTCAGTCCGTCGGAACCGAGAAACCCCGTCAGGACAGGATCGCTCGACACGGCACTTTGCAGGGCGACCAGCAGATCATTCACCTTTGCGCCCATGGCGACCCTCCCCCGTCACGCCGGGCGCTCCTGTCTCAGACGCGCCCTGCCGCTTTCCCGGCTTGCGGAACGCGCCCTTGCCCATGGCCCGGCGCAAGGCAAGGCGCCGCTCCAGCGCCTCGCTCAGCGCCGTGCGCAGCACATGGCCGAGAAGCCGCCCCGTCTCGTCGAGGCCCGTTTTGCGTGCGCCCGTCATCGCTCCATCTCCCGGCATCCCAACTCAAGAAAGCGACCGCCCTCGTCGGGGTCGCTCACCGTCTCGATCACCAGGACGCGCGCACCCTTGGTGAGCCGCATGCCCGGCCTTGCCTCCACCCCCGCCCGGATCATCACGCGGTGCGTCAGCCTTGCGCGCTGCCCTGCCGCATAGTCCTCCTCGCGGGCGAGAAGCGGCTCGATCCGCGCCCAGACCGGCTGAACAGCCATGAAATTTTCCAGCGCCCCACCTTGTCCGTCGGGCAATGGCTCCGCCCGCTCAAGCTGCAGCCTTGCCGTCAGCGCGCCCGCATCGATTTCGTAAAACCGCCCCATCAGAGCGCCCTCCGGCAGAAGGGCGCAATCAGCCGGTCATAGCCCGGCGGGATCACCGCGGGCTGCATTTCGGGTGACACCAGACCGCGCCAGGCATACATGGCCCCGATATGGATCAGCATGGCCCGCTTCAGGCTTTCCGGCACGTCGGTGCCGCTTTCGCCAAATCCGGCAGTGAACTCCACCTCGATCCCGTTCATCCGGCGTTCCGGCCTCGGCACCTCGCGCAGCCAGAGCCTTGCCGGTCGCGCCTCGCCATCGAGCAGATGATCGGCAAGCGACACCGGTTGCGGCATGCCCGCCGCGTCATAGACGGTCACCGCCGTTACGGCGCGCACCGGCCCGCGCGGAATGGCCAGAATGCCATCCGCCGGCCATTGGTCGAGGCAGAGCCGGAAGGCCCGCGCCGTCAGCGACAGCCCTGTCTCCCCCTCCAGATGCTCGCGCGCGGCGACAATCAGCGCCAGAAGCAACGGATCCTCTTCCGCCCCGTCCAGCCGCAAATGCGCCTTCACCTCGACAAGCGTCAACGCCTCCGCCACAGGCGGAGAAAGGTCTATAATGGTCATGGGGATATCCTTTGAAATAGGAGCGCGCGGTCGGAAACGTCGCTCTTCTCCCCCGCGAGGGAGAAGAAGCAAAATCGGCTCTTAGCCAGAGGCTAAGTGCCAGATTTTGCAGTTGAGGGGGTGTTCTCCAGACCCGCAGAGGGGCCGCTTTTTCAGCCCTCGGCTTTCACGCCGAAAACCGCACCAGCTTGATCGCCTCGAAGTCCTGGACGCCACCGCCGACGCGCTTGGTCGTATAGAAGAGCACATAGGGCTTGGCCGAATAGGGATCGCGCAGGATGCGAACACCCACCCGGTCGACCACCAGATAGCCGGCGCGGAAGTCGCCAAAGGCGATCGCCGTCGCATTGGCGGCAATCTCGGGCATGTCTTCTGCCTCGGTCACAGGAAAGCCGATCAGCGAGGCGGGCTCGCCCGGTCTTGCCGGCGGCGCCCAGAGATAGTTGCCATCGGCATCCTTCAGCTTGCGCACCTCGCCCTGCGTGCGCCGGCTCATGACGAAATGGCCGTTCTGCCGGTGGCCTGCCTTCAGCGCATAGACGACATCCATCAGCACGTCGGAGGCACCGGTTGCAGCAAAAGCGCCGGCCGCGCCGGTCGCGATATAGCCGAGCCTGCCCCAGGTCCAGGCGCTCTCTGCCACCTGGTCATAGGCGAGAAAGCCCTTCGGCTTCAAAACGCCGTCGCCGGAGACGAAGGCCGTCCCCTCCTGTTCGGCAAAGGCCAAGTCCACTTCGGCGGCAATCCAGGCCTCGATATCGACGGCGGCATCGTCCAGGAGCGCCTGGGTCGCCGCCGGCATGGCGTAAAGCTCCATGGTCGGGAAGGAGAGTTCGGAAAGCTCCGGCGTCCCGGTCTGGGGTCGGCCTTGTGTCTCCGCCACCCAGCCGGAGGCAAAGCCGGTCGCGGCAAAGGGCTTTTTCAAAACGGCGCCCGAGACCTGCCGCACGGTCGCCAGCGAGCGGATCGGCGAAATGGCAGCGAGCCTTCGCCCGATCTCGCCATCCACCTGTTCAGGCACCAGATAGCCGCCATCGCCGGAGACGCCGGCAGACAGCGCCTTCTGGTCGAGATCGCGCAGGCCTTGGTCGTCGCCGCGCCGCACATAGGCCTCGAAGGCCGCCTTGTGCTCCTCGCTCGCCTCCAGGGTCTGTCCCGGTCGCGACAGCTGCGGGCGCATCTTCTTCAGCACGAGTTCGTCGATCAGCCGGCTCTGCTCGTCCATCGCCTTGTTGATCCGCTCCACCTTGTCGCGGGTCACGACATCGCTGGTCAGCTTTTCCTCGATCTCGGAAAGCCGCCTGTCATTTACCTCGCGGAAAGCCTCGAAAGCCCCCATGAAGTCCTCAAACGCCGCCGTCACGCTGTCGGGTGCCGCCTTCACCTCGGGCGCCACCCGGCCCGGCATGGCCGTCTTCTCCATCACACTCTCCCTCTCACTGTGCATCGCCTGCTCTTGCATGGGGTCATCCTTTCGAAAAATGACTGCTGGTCATGGTTCTTGCCGCCCGGCGCATCAGCCGGACGAGTTCGGTTTCACGGTCGCGGAAAAACCGCTGATGCTTGACATTCGAAACCCTGGCGGTCGGCAGCATGGGAAAGGTGACGACCGAGATCTCCCAGAGATCCGCCTCGATGATCCGGCGCACGCCGCTCTTGCGGTCGCCCCGGCTTTTCAGCGCGCGAAAACCGATGGAGAGCCCATCCAGCGCGCCGGATTTCATCAGCGCATGCACCTCGCGGGCGCGCAGCACATCGGTCGCCAGCTGCCCCTCGACATAGAGCCCGCGGCTGTCCTCGCGAAGCGCCGTCCAGCGCCCGATCACCTCCATCGGGTCATGCTGGTAGAGCATGCGCACGCCGCCCGCCCCGCGCACGGCAAGCGAAGCGGAGAATGCCCCCGGCTCGATCACGTCGCGCCCGAGATCCACCTCGCCAAACAGGCTCGCATAGCCGGAAAACGTCCCGTCGCCGGTCACGCCCTTCAGCGTCAGCCCGGCATATTTGAAGCGCGGCCTGCCGGCCCCGATCTGATCCCGCATCGGATCTCTCCTCATGATGTTTGAAATTCCGCTCACCCCTGTGTGCCTCTTCCTCTCCTCCCCGGCGGGGAGAAGGTGGCCCGTAGCGCCGGATGAGGGGCAGTCGTCCACCCACCTCACCCTTGAGGGAGGAGGTCGCCGCAAAGCGGCGGGTGGGGGTGAACCTGTCTGCGAAACTGGCGGTGAACCATGGGTGAGAGTGCGGACCCAACACCCCACCCCGGAGCTTCGCTCCGACCCTCCCCCTCAAGGGGAGGGTGGAGAGCCATCCAGCCTGTTCCTCGCCGTCAGCCGCACCAGCAGCCCCAGCCCCCACCAGGCCAGAAAGGAGGCAAGCGTCGCCCCGGCCAGCATGATTTCCGCCGAAGTCAGGCTCTCTTCCAGCGCCAGTTGCCGGGCGCACCAGACACCCATCGGCCCGCCAAAGATCATCCCGCAGGTGACCCCGGTCAGAAACCGGACCGCCGCCTCGCGGCGACCCTTGGGCAGGAGATAGACCAGCGAAATCGCGGAACCCGCGACAGCACCGATCAGGCGCGCGCTCAACACGCCGCCATCGGGAGAAAACTCGGTCATGGGCTGACAATCCTGCTCAAGACGAAAGGAGTTCGCATCGGCGCCGCTTGAGTGCGGACCCGAATTCTTATGGTTAATGAATTGCTTATGCGGGAAAGCTCAGACCGGACTTCGCCGCGCTGAAGCGCTGCTTGAAGTGACAAGGATTGTTCCGGCGGTCCCCTGCCGCAGGGTCAGAACCGCATGCTGCGAAAGGTGAGTGACACCCGACGCTCTCGCGCCACGCGCCGACTGTCGATGACATCGCTCAAGCGCGCCGGGATTTCATGGGTCCAGTCATGGCGGGCCGGACCTCCCAGCACGAGGACGGAGCGCGGCGGCAGGACAACCGCCCGCATCTCGCCATCGCCCTGATGGCGAAACACCATCTGGCAGGCCGAGAGCAGACTGACGGATGCGATCACCGGCCCGAAACACGGCTGGCAATCCACATGGGCGCTGATCCCCTGCCCCGGCCAATATTCATTGGCAATCACCTGATCCGGCACCGCGCCAAACAGGCCTTCTTCCGCCAGCCGTCGCGCCAGTTGCTCCAGCACGCCCGGCAGCGGCCCGATCCGGCTCTCGCGGGAGGCGATCCTGGCGCGGTAGTCATAGCGATAACCAAAATGCTGCACCCGCCGCTTCAGCTCCCCGCTCCAGAGGCCGGCGTCTAGAAAGGCCATGAGTGCGGCCTCCACATCGGGTGGCAGCCAGGCGGGGATGAGGGAGGCGCCGGGGGGCGTGTGGGGCTGGATCTCCATGGGCGCTTATCGGTATAGGTGAAGCGCCACTTCTAGCAGGGTCTTCTGTGGCCGGCATCCGTGGGATGCCGGGGAATACGAACAACACGATCGCGGAGAGACGCAGCGGGAACAGTGGCGCGCTCTCCCGCACGGGGAGAGGGAAAGAGCTCTCAATACCCCACGGCCTCCCTCTTCTCCTCATCGCTCAGAAACGCCGCCGCCCCCACCCTTGCCCAGAGCGCATCCCGCTCGGCGGAAAGCCCCGCCACCGTGTCGAGATCCGGCACCAGCCGCAGGGGCTCTCCCGTCACGTCGCCGAGAAACCGCGAAAGGGCCGCTCCCGTCCGCGTCACCAGCGGCAGCACGGTCAGCCGGTAGAAGGCGCGGTTGGCCTCCTGGTAATTGGCATAGGTGTTGTCGCCGGGAATGCCGAGCAGCATCGGCGGCACACCGAAGGCAAGTGCGATATCGCGCGCTGCCCCGTTCTTCGCCTCGACAAAATCCATGTCCTTTGGCGAAAGCCCCATCGACTTCCAGTCGAGCCCGCCTTCGAGCAAAAGCGGGCGACCGGCCCGCATCGGTCCGGAATAGCCCTCGTCCAGTTCCTCGCGCAGCCGGCGATACTGGTCGCTGGTCAGATTGCCGCCCTCCTTCGGCTGGTAGACCAGCGCGCCGGAGGGCCTTGCCGAATTGTCGAGCAACGCCTTGTTCCAGCGCCCCGCCGCATTGTGCAGGTCGAGCGCCACCTGCGCTGCCGCAAGCGGCGCAAAGCCCAAGTGATCGTCCAGCGGATGAAAGAGCTTCAGATGCAGCAGGCCATCTTCTGCAATCCGCCGCACCCGGCTCCCTGCGCGGTAGTCATAACCGGAGGGCCAGCCGTCCGGCCCCGCCACGACGCTCACCCGGTCGGGCCTGAGAAGATGCAGCTCCACCTTACTCCCTGATCCAGCCGTGATCGCCTCGACAAAGCCATTGCCCGACAGCATCAGATGCCCATAGAGCCCTTCGAGAAAATCCGCCCCCGTCATCGCCCGGTTCGGCCTTGAGAGGAGCGTGAGCGCCGGATGGCCCTCCTCTTCCCGCGTGCCGCGATAGGCGAGAAAGCCGATGCTCGCCGCCGCTTCCGAGACCAGCCGCACACAGCGATGCGCCACCGGGTTTTTCATAAAGCCCTCGCGGGCCAGCGCCGCATAGGAGCGCCCCGTCCAGCGCGCCTCGCCCTCGCCCGCAATCAGCGCCAGCGCCGTGCCGGGTCGCGGATGCAGCGCCTTTTCTTGCACCGCAGAGGTTCGATCCCGGGCATGCGCCCAGGGCAGACGGAAAGGGAGTTTCATGGGGATGTTTCCTTGGGAGTGTGTTTCGGGGAGCGCTGCTCGAGTCTCAACGAAACCGCGCTTCTGCGGGAATGACCCTAAACGCGCCTTAAGGTTGCATATGCCTGTTTTTCCCGTATTCTTGCGTCACGGTGTTTTGCGAAAGAGGCATGTCATGGGCGAGCTCGAACAAACCGAAAGCCTGAAGATCCTGATCCGCAACGAAACCCAGAAACTGACGGCCAATTTCCTCAACACCTGTGGAACGACCATGGTCGCGATCGGCGTTTTGACGCCAACGATCAACGCGATCCTGACGGATCCCGGCACACTCAGCCCGCTTGCGATCTTGGGTTTCTTCTCATTCGGTATTATCTTACACTTATGGGGGCGAGCATTTCTGGCGGATATGGAGGAAGCGCCATGATGGACATCACCGCCACGAGCGGATTCTTCAATCAGGCAGGCCTTTTCCTGCTCGCTCTGTCGGCTGTCGTTGCCGTTTATCTTCTCGTGAAAAAACGACAAAGTCGCTAAGCCCCCAGACCAACCGCCTCCTCCACCCGATAATCCGCCGCATAGCGCTCCTCGCGCAGCGGCTTCACCCGTCTGATGCTCTCCTCATAGAGCGGATGCGCGTGATAGGCCGCCAGTGCCGTCTCATCCTCGAATTCGCCATAGACGATCAGGTCAATCCCCTGGTCGAAGCGGTCGCGGCGCAGATTGGTGCCGATTTCCAGGCGGCTGGCATGGGGTATGCCGGTCAGGATCGACAGCCCGTCGCGCACCGCGTCGAGGTTCTCCGGCCTGACGGTGAAGAAAACGATGTGGCGGATCATGGTCTGTCCTTGAGCTTGAAGGCCTTCCGGCATGTTGCAAAGCAAAAGCCGATAGCATCGCCCGCGCTTTGCCTCAATGTTGCATCGGTCGTTCACAGGTCCTGAAGCCCCGCCCGGATCGCCCGGTCGAAGGTCCGGGCCGTCTCGGCAATGCTGTCGGCCCGGTCGAGCCCGTTGATGATGCGGCGCGCGCCGCGCCAGTCGGCCCGGCTTCCGTCGAAATGGTCGGCGAGCTTGCGACCGGTAAAACTTCCCTCGCGCATGCCGGTGAGCAGGATCCGTGTCGCGACCGCGAGCTCCATCGCCCTCTCGGGTGCGGCCACGAGGTCGATCCCGGTCACCCGGCTCATGCGCTCGTAATTCCCCTTGTGGGTCAGCTGGACAAAGCCGCGCCCGAGCCAGGTCTTCCCCTCGCCGTCGAAGCGCCAATAGGGCGTCTTCACCGTCGGCAACCGACCGCTGCGCCATGCCCGTTCCAGCCGCTCCACCGCCTCTTCGTCGCTCAGCGCCAGCGTTTCGCGCACCGGCTGCATGGTCGCTGCCGTCTCGTGATGGGTCGTGGCCAGCATATAAGCGAGCCAGCGCGGATCGCTCCAGCCCTCGCGACAAAAGCCATCGAGGATCGACTCGGTGCCCTTCACCTGCGCCCGGCTCAGCCGCCCGCCACAGATCTCCGCCCGCATCACGGAAAAAACCGCGCGCGGCCAATGACAAATTCCGTCATGTTTCTACCCTCAATGGAAAGGACAGGGCATGCTGCACGGCAGAAACGACAGTGGTTTCGTCTGCCCGTTAACGATGCCGCCAGAAAACTGTCATCTTAAATCGATTGAAGAAAATTCAATCGTTTGAAGCACTTCCCGCCCATATTTACAAATATTTAACACTGTGGAACCTAGGCGCCATCAAGGACGTTGAGGCGCACATCTCCAACGTGAGGAGGATGAAGATGCAGCAGACCACTACCCATGCGGGCAAGCCCGAAACCGCGCAGCAGACCATTCCGGCCCATGTGCTGGAACGCCTGGAAAACGAATGGCGCCAGATGCGCCAGTCCGCCGCCCAGCCCTCTGCCAAGTAAATCATCGGGACGATCCGCAGTTTCAAGCCGGCGCCTTCGGGCGCCGGTTTTCGTTTGGCGGTGGTTTTCCTTCTCCCCTTGAGGGAGAGGCGGCGCGTGTCCTTTTCTCTCCCCGTGAGGGAGAGAATGCGAATTTCAGCATCTTAGCCTTGGGCTAAGTGCTAGAAATTCCAAGTGAGGGGGAGCATTCCGCGATGACCCCTCATCTGCGAAATCTGAGGTTTAGCCTTCGGCTAAGCCCTCGATTTCGCTTCTTCTCCCTCGAGGGGAGAAGAAAGGCGGCGCACGACCCTGTGGCTAAAACCAATTCCCCTCGGAATGGAGGATAGCGTCATCCGTCTCGCATGAACATCATGAGCGAACGAGGGGCAGATCATGGCACGACAGTTTCCACCGCTCGCAAGAAGACGCGCACGCGCCATGCGGCAGGACGCAACCGACGCCGAGGCGATCCTCTGGTCTTACCTGCGCAATCGCTGCCTCAATGGCTTCAAGTTCCGTCGGCAGGTGCCGATCGGTCCCTATATTGCGGATTTTGTCTGTCACGATCGCCGCCTGATTGTCGAACTCGATGGCTTCCAGCATGCCGGAGACGAGGCTGACCTCAGCCGCGACCGTTATCTTGTCTCGCTTGGCTACCGTGTCCTGCGCTTCTGGAACCAGGAAGTCTATCAAAGCCCCGATGCCGTTGCCTGCCACATTGTGGAGGTGCTGGAAGGACGGGCCTAGCTGGATCTTTCGATGCGCGCTCGCTTGCGCTGTCTGACGTGAAGAGCTCCCCCTCATCTGCGAAATCTGAGGTTTGGCCTTCAGCTAAGCCGTTCGCAGCCTTCGCGCGGCGTCGCGCTCAGGCCTTCTTTCGCTGAAATCGATTCACTGGATCGATTTCTGGCCTTCGGCCACCGCTCTGAAGTCTCCCTCAAGAGGAGAAGAAAGGCCAAAGCTGCGGCGACCTTTTCTCTCCCCTGGAGGGAGAGAATGGAATTTCAGCATCTTAGCCTTTGGCTAAGTGCTAGAAATTCCAAGTGAGGGGGACTTGGCCTCCGATTTCGCAGACGAGGGGGACGCCGATCCATCCCCCCCTCACACCCCCCTGATCCGCGGCTCGCCCGCGCCCTCCAGCATCAGCGCGGTGAGCGCCCAGACCAGCGCATCCAGCCGGTCGGGCGAGCGGCCGCTCGACAATCCGTCGGGCCCGAAGTCGCACATCTGGTCTTCGAGTGCTGCAAATCGCCCCGCATGGGTCACGCGGCCCTGCTCGTAAAGGGCTGCCACCGGTTCGGCGCGCAGGAACTTGCCGCGCGTGGCGCGCACCGTCGTCAGCGGCAGCTTTGCCTCGATCCCCTCCAGCACGGCGCGCACCATGTCGCCGCCCTGGTTCACCTCCGCCACCACCCGGTCAGCCTCGAAGCGACGGAAGGCGGCGACCACCGCGCGGGCCCAGCCTGCCGGGCCAGCGCCCTCCACCGAGCAATCCGCCAGCACCACCGCCTGGCCGTTCTCCTTCAGCCCGGCCACGACAATGCCGCAGCAGGCGCTTGTGCCGCCCGCCGGCGGGTCGACCGCCACGACGATGCGCCGCAGCGGTTCGGAAAGCTTCACCACGATCTCGTCCAGCCGCGCCCGTTTCCACAGGGCGTCGGGCCGATCCTCGATCAGCTCGCCATCCAGCTCCTGCCGCCCGAGCCGTGTTCCGCCATAGCGGCCGGTCAGCGCGCTCAGGAAACCCGGTGCCAGATGCGCCGCATTGCGTTTCGTCGCCATGCGCGTGAGCCTCGTCGTCTCATCCGCCATCAACCGCTTCAGAAGCGGGATCGGGCGCGGCGTCGTCGTCACCACCTGACGCGGGTTTTCCCCCAGCCGCAGGGCAAATTGCAGCATGTCATAGGTCTCGTCGGCATGTTTCCATTTGGCCAGCTCGTCGCACCAGGCGAGATGAAATTGCGGCCCGCGCAGGCTTTCGGGATCTTCGGAGGAGAAGATCTGGGCAATCGCGCCATTCGGCCAGACGATCCGCCGCCGCGAGATTTCCACCTCGGGCCGCATGCGCCTTGCAATCCGGGTCAGCCCCGAAACCCCGTCGATCATCACCTCGCGGGCATCGCCGAGCGTTTCGGCCACCAGCGCAATGCGCAGATCCGTCCGCTTGCCCGCCGCCATCACTTGCGCCTGCAGCCATTCGGCCCCGGCCCGCGTCTTGCCCGAGCCCCGCCCGCCAAGGATCAGCCAGCTCGTCCAGTCGCCCTCCGGCGCCAATTGTTCGGGCCGCGCCAGAAGCTGCCAGTCGCGGGCGAGAAAGGCGAGTTCGCCGGGAGTGAGCGATGAAATTTCGGGGGCCAGTGTCGCAGCATCCAGATCCGGCAATAGCCCGGCCATCCACCTTGTTGCTTCGTGACAAACGTCCATCACGCCCTTCAGGACCACCAGCCCTTCCGTCCGCCCCTGAAAGATTGTCTGCCCTTCCGTTTTCACCCCCCTGTCGATCCCCTCCAGCCTCGCCATCCCGCGCGCCACCCTCTCCCGCTCCAATCGCCCCAGTGATTTTTGCGTCATCGATTGTTCCTTTGGGGGCCGATGTCGACCTTTCTTCTCCGTTGGCGGGAACCTTCCCTCTCCCCTTGAGGGAGAGGCTTCGGAGCGTTGGCCAGAGGCCAGAAATCGATCCTGTGAATCGATTTCAGCGAACGGAGGCCTGACCGCGACGCCGCGCGAAGGCGAAGAGAAGGCTTAGCCCGATCAGGGCTAAACTTCAGATTTTGTTGGTGAGGGGCACGGTCAGGTGGGCGAGACTCCCCCTCGCTTGGAATTTCTAGCACTTAGCCAAAGGCTAAGATGCTGAAATTCCATTCTCTCCCTCCAAGGGAGAGAAAAGGCCGCGCCTTGCCCTCTCTGTCACTGCGTGACATCTCCCCATAAGGGGAGACTGGAGCGCCGCATAGGCCTTCACTCATGAACCCTCGACGAAGGGCGATGCGCCGGCGGGCTGGTCGCTCTCCCCCCTTGTGGGGGAGATGGCCGGCAGGCCAGAGGGGGTGCCGCAAGCACAACATACCCCCTCACGGCCCCTGCCCCGACTGCCCCACCGGCAAACCCTCCAGTCGTGCAGCCAGTGCCGCCTCGACGCGCTCCTCCAGCCGGGCTTCCACCTGCGCCTCGATCAGCGCGACAACGCTGCGGCGCAGCCGGTCGGGGTCACTGTCGGCAAGCTGCCGTTCCTCGGCGTCTGCCCGGTCGCGGGCGAGCTGGCGCGACAGCTGGTCGATCTTTTCGAGCGTGCGAATAATCAGCGCGATCGCATCGGTCGCGGCCTTGATATCGGCGCGCGCCGCCTTGGCCAGCGCCTCATCCGCCCCGTCGAGCAGGCCTTCCGCACTTTCGCGCAGCCTGCGAAACAGGTCGAACTGGGCGCGCATTTCCAGCGTATAATCCTCCAGCAGCCGGGCAAATTCCGCCTCGGGCCCCCCCAATGCCTTCAGCTCCGGTGCCACTTCAGGCCCCTCGCCTGGCATCGTATCCAGCCCCTCATCCCGCATGCCCGCCTCCCGAAACGCAAAAAGGCCCGCCAAGCGGACCTTCTCAAAACCTTCCCCGATCCCCGCCGGGCCTCACCGCCACAGCTTTCCGATCATGCCAAAACCTTATCCGATGACCGTCACGGTGTCAAGGATTATTTTCCTATCCACTGCAACCTTTCTTCTCCCTTGGAGGGAGAAGAAGCGAAATCGAGAGCTTAGCCCGATCAGGGCTAAACTTCAGATTTTGTTGGTGAGGGGGACCGTGAGGCGGGCGAGACTTCACCCTCGCTGGAAGTTTCTAGCACCTAGTCAAAGGCTAAGATGCTGAAGACCCCGCCTGAACCGAAACAAGAAAAGCGTCGGGACGAGTCCCGACGCCCCCGTTTAAAAGAAGATCCCGAGAATGGCCGCGATGCCAAATAGGCAGAGCGCAACGTTCACTTTCACTTCAACGGTGACCTTGGGTTTCATTGGAAAGCCCTCGGCCCGTGGCCACGGAACCAAAAGGTTTCGTGAGTCATGCCAGCGTTACGAATAAGCCGTCGTTCGCTGGTGTATCGGCCCACTCTAGGCATCGTACGCACACCGCAAGTGGCCCCGTGTGCCCACGGTCGTTGGTCCGGTTGGTCTGTTTGAGAGACTCCATTCCAATCCGTGCACGGGACGCAAGTGACCCGTCTTGAGGTCCAGGGCTGGCATAGCCTTGGGTCGCCACGGGGTTGCACCACTAGATTGGGCTGTCGCTTATTTAGAGTCGAGTCTTTTTCCTGCACTTCAACAGGAGCTTGCGCGCCATTTGCTAGCGCGTGACCAGCCTCTCAAATGTGCTTTGTTTATGTATCTCGCCGATGCTTCTCTCCCTCCAGGGGAGAGAAAAGCCCTCCCTCAAGCCGCCATGGCCTGGTTGCGGCCCAGCCGCTTGGCGGCATAAAGCGCCTGATCGGCGCGGGCGATCAGGGTTTCGGCGCTTTCGCCGGTCGCGGTCAGGGCATAACCGACGGAGACGGTGACGCAGAGGGCGCCGGTGGGTTGGCCGGGATGGGGGATCTTCAGGTTTTCCACGGCGCGGACAAGGCCGTTGGCCAGAAATTCGGCGCGGATAGCGCTGTCCAGCGGGAACAGCAGAATGAATTCCTCGCCGCCGTAGCGACCGGCAAAGCCGCCATGGGCGACGGCGAAATGCTGGAGCGCAGAGGCCACACGGCGCAGGCAGTCGTCGCCGGCCAGATGCCCCAGCCGGTCGTTATAGACCTTGAAGTGGTCGATATCGACCATCATCAACAGACCTGCGCCGTCGCGCCCGATCCCGCCGGAGAGCTGCTCGTCGATCTGGCGGCGGTTCGGAATGCCGGTCAGCGTGTCGATGAAGGAGAGGTCGCGCATTTCGTCGCCGATCCGCTCGGCCCGGTCGGCGCGGGTCTGGGCGTCATATTGCGCGAGATAGTGCCGGCAGCGGTGGCGCTCCATGTGCCAGTTGCCATAAAGCGTGAAGAACAGGCCGGTGATGATCTGAACCGTCATGGGAAACAGGAGGTTGGGGTCAAATCCCGGCTTGTTGTAGATCACCCAGAGCGCCACGAGACAGGTGATCGTGGTCATCACCAGGGCATAGCGGAAGCGCATGACCAGCAGCATATTGCCGAAGAGCAGCACCAGCGGCAGCTCTCCCACCGTATAGGCGGCATAGGGCGAGTTCGAGCTGTAGAGCAGATAAAGCGGCAGCAGCGTGCCGAGAAGCATGCCCGGCAGCAGCATGAATTCGCGCCAGAATGCCGGAACGCGCGGCACCAGATAGAAAATCAGCAAGGCTCCCGGCGTCAGAACCAGAAGCCGCATCGCCACCGTGAAAGGCTGGATATCCGCCATCAGATGGAGGCTGGTCAGGTTGTAGATGTTGTAGACGATCAGGCCGACGATGATGACCTGGCGCAGATGCAGCACGCGGCTTTTGCCAAAGTCGCGTTCGAAGGCCTGTTCCAGTTGAGGCGGCATCCGAAGAAGCCAGTCCAGCCGCCCTTTTGTGATCGATTTCGGCACTCTGCTCATGTCTACCCATCCGCAAGACGCAACGGGCGTCCCGTGATGCAATTATGGTGCCATGCTTACAAATTTTTCGCTAATTTGAACGCTAATATTCCCTCAATATCTGGGGTATTTTTGGGCCAAGCCTCTTGGGGCGAAGGCGCAGGACGGACAGTGAGGTCCTGCCCGCCGCCTGTCAATCCCGGTTCGCGCGGGTCAGCCCGTCTCGTCCTCCGCCCCGGGGCTCGACAGGACGACGGCCCGCGCCCTTGTCAGGCTGCTTCGGGCGTATAGCCTGCCTCGCGAATGGCGGCTTCTGCCTTGGCGCGGTCGCCCGTCACTTCAACCTTGCGCGCGGCAAGATCGATGGTCACCGGCGCGCCGGGCATGGCCTCTGCCAGCGCCTTGGTGATTGCCTTTTCGCAATGACCGCAGCTCATGTCCTCGACCTTGAATATCTGTGTGTCTGCCATGTCTTTGTCCTTTCCGTCGGGTTCCCCTTGCTTGTGCACCTTGCCACCATGGGAAGGTCAAGCGGTTTTCCGGGCAAGCGTGAGATAAGCGGTTCTGCCGCACCCAAGCCTTTAGTTTCTGCTCGCTTTTTTCGAAGCCTTTGCGGCCCCGTCACGCCCCGCCAGATCGGCCAGGATCGGGCAATGCGGGCGGTTGTCGCCGTGGCAATTGTCGGCAAGCTCGGCCAGCGTGTCGCGCATGGCCTGCATCTCGGCAATCTTGCGGTCGAGATCCTCGATGTGGCTGACTGCCAGCGCCTTCACCTCCGCGCTCGCCCGCGCCTTGTCGCCCCAGAGCTTCAACAGCCGCTCCGTCTCCTCCAGCGAAAAGCCGAGGCTTCGCGCCCGCCGGACAAAGCGCAGCTGGTTGACGCTATCGGCATCATAGACCCGGTAATTCGCCGCGGTCCGCCCCGCCGGCGCAATCAGCCCGATCTCCTCATAGTATCGGATCATCTTGGCCGATACGCCCGAGGCCAAAGACGCCTCGCCTATGTTCATCGCCATGGTTTCGTTCCCTGCTTCAACGTCCCTCCCCCCTTGCGGGGGAGGACGGACGTGTCCTTTTCTCCCCCCTGGAGGGGGAGAATGGAATTTCAGCATCTTAGCCTCTGGCTAAGTGCTAGAAATTCCAAGTGAGGGGGAGCATTCCGCGACGTTCCCCTCATCTGCGAAATCTGAGGTTTAGCCTTCGGCTAAGCCCTCGATTTCGCTTCTTCTCCCTCAAGGGGAGAAGAAAAAACCCGCGCCCGCTTCAATCTCAAGGCATTCGACAGCACAAAGACGCTCGAAAGCCCCATGGCGGCAGCTCCCAGCATGGGCGAGAGCATCCAGCCGAAGGCGGGGTAGAGCGCGCCGGCTGCGACCGGGATCAGCGCCACATTATAGCCGAAGGCCCAGAACAGGTTTTCGCGGATATTGCGCATCACCTGGCGTGACAGTTCGATCGCGTGCAGCGCACCGGTCAGATCGCCGCCGACCAGCACGACATCGGCGCTTTCAATCGCCACATCCGTGCCGGTGCCGATCGCAATCCCGGCATCGGCAGAGGCGAGAGCCGGTGCATCATTGATGCCGTCGCCGATAAAGGCGAGCTTCGCGCCCTTCTCCTGCAACGCCTTGATGACATTGACCTTTCCTTCCGGCAATACCTCGGCCTCGACATCATCGATGCCCGCCCTTCTAGCAATCGCCTTTGCTGTGCGCTGGTTGTCACCGGTCACCATCACGACCTTCAACCCCAGGCCTTTCAGTGCTGCGATGGCCGCCACGCTCGTTTCCTTCAGCGGGTCGGCGACCGCAATTGCCGCTGCCAACCTGCCATCGACCGCCACATAAAGCGGGCTTGCCCCTTCGTCGGCGAACCTTGCCATGGCGTCCTTCAGCGCATTGTCGGTGGCATCTGCCGCCATCACGCCGAGCTTCACCATATAGCGGTCGGCCCCTGCTGCCACGCGCCGGCCATCGACGATGCCGGTCACGCCAAAGCCGGTCACGGCCTCGACCTCGCTTACCTTTGAAAGCTTGAGCCCTTCGGCCTCCGCCGCGCGGACGATGGCATCGGCCAGCGGGTGTTCGGAGCGCGCCTCAAGGCTTGCCGTCAGCGCCAGAAGCTCTGCCCTTTCAAAGCCTTGCGAGAGGACGATCTCGGTCACTTCCGGCCGTCCCTTGGTGATCGTGCCGGTCTTGTCCATGACCACCGTGTCGATGGTCGACAGCGTCTGCAGCGCCTCGCCCTTGCGGAAGAGCACGCCAAGTTCGGCAGCGCGACCCGTGCCGACCATGATCGAGGTCGGCGTGGCGAGCCCCATGGCGCAGGGGCAGGCGATGATCAGCACGGCAACGGCGGCCACCAGCCCATAGGTATAGGCGGGTTCGGGGCCAATCAGGAACCAGGCGATGAAGGTCAGGACCGCGATGCTAATGACAGCCGGAACGAAGAAGGCCGTCACCTGATCCACCAGTTTCTGGATCGGCAGCTTTGCCCCTTGCGCCTCCTGCACCATGCGAATGATGCGCGAGAGCATCATGTCGGCGCCGATGCCGGTCGCCTCGAAACGGAAGCTTCCCGACCCGTTCACCGTGCCGCCGATGACGGTTGCCCCCGGCCCCTTTTCGACCGGGATCGGCTCGCCCGAAATCATCGCCTCGTCAACGGCACTTGCCCCGTCGATCACCCGGCCATCGACCGGAATGCGCTCGCCCGGACGGACCACGACGACATCGCCCAGCACCACCTCCGACAGGCCCAGATCCAGTGTCTTGCCATCGCGCTCCACCCGTGCGGTCTTCGCCTGAAGACCGGCGAGCTTGCGGATTGCCGCCCCCGTGCGTCCCTTGGCGCGGGCTTCCAGAAGCCTGCCGATCAGGATCAGCGTGACGATAACCGTTGCCGCCTCATAATAGACGAAGCGCGCTTCGGACGGCAGGATGGCGGGCAGGAAGGTGGTCACGACCGAATAGAGATAGGCCGCAGACGTGCCGATCGCGACCAGCGAATTCATGTCGGGTGCCAGGCGAAAGAGTGCCGGGAAGCCCTTGAGATAAAAGCGTCTTCCGGGACCGGCCAGCACCAGTGTCGCCAGTACGAATTGGGTGAGATAGAGCGTATTGCCGGGAAAGATCCCCATCAGCACATGGTGCAGCGGCGGGTAAAGATGCGCGCCCATTTCCATCACGAAAAGCGGCAGGGTCAACAGCCCGGCCACCAGCACATTGCGCTTCAGCCCGTCGATCTCGCGCGCACGCCGCGCCTCGCGACTGTCGTCCTCCACTTGCGTCTCGCCAGCGCCTCTGGTGCTCTCGCCGTCGCTTGCCTTGTGGGCCGCATTTGCCGCGCCAGCCCCGGCCCCGCCAACACCGGCAAGCCGCACCGCATAGCCGGCCTTCTCCACCGCAGCCTTGATCTCCGGCAGCATGTCCTGTCCGCCGAGCAGTTTCACCAGCGCCTCGCCGGTCGCCAGATTGACGCTTGCCTCCTCAACGGCGGGCACGCTTTTCAGCGCCTTTTCCACCCTGAGCACGCAAGAAGCGCAGGTCATGTCCTCGACCTCCAGCACCAGCGTCTCAAGGCGCGGCTCATAGCCGGCATCCTCGATCGCCTTTTTCAGCTTTGCGCCTGAAAAACCGGGACCGACCGTGACCGACAGCGTCTCGGTGGCGAAATTGACCGCACTCTCCGAGACACCCTCGACAGCACCCGCCGCCTTTTCCACCCGGCGCACGCAGGATGCACAGGTCATGCCCTCCACCGGGATCTGCAGACGGATGGCACCGACCTCTGATCCGGCCGTCTTCTTCATGTTTTGCATATTCATATCATCACCTCTGCCCCCTTACATGGACCTTCCCATCATGGGAGGGTCAAGGGGTGGGGTGAGATTTTTGGAGGTTTCTTTCAAAGGTCGTCTGGCCAGAGACGGGAGGAGTGCAAACCCCTCAGGATTCGCAGGCGATCACCATCAAGCTGATCGGCGATAATGTAGCTGGTGCCGCTGACAACAAGCTCGCGCGTTCCTTGGACACGACCCGACCGCCCACTTTCCGGAAAATGCAGCAGTTGTGCGGCGGCCTCTTCGATCCGCTCATCCATCTGCAAGGCTGCTTTTGGGTTATCGGCTTCAATATAGCCGAAGATCTGCATGCGATCGCTGACCGCCTAAGCCGACCAGGTGAGTTTCAAGGCTCTGTACCGGTTTTCGAACGCACCCTCGCCCTGCGCTCGGCAAAGAGCGCCTTCACCTCGTCTTCACCGAGGTCTTCCCGGTCATCCTCCAGCGCCTCGCGCACTTTCTGGCGAAACCAGGCGTCGTGCACTTCAGGATCGGCCAGGAGTTCGATCGGAAGTGCGCCTTCGCGGGCGGTGCGGGTCAGAAGGATGCGCACGGCATCGGATACGGTCAGGCCCATGCGCTCCAGCACTTCGGCAGCGCGGTCGCGGATTTCAGGATCGATCCGGGTCTGGACTAAGCTGTTGGTCATCGTGGCCTCCTGCCAAAACTGTACTTCATTTGCATGACAACAACAAGAAGCACGCGCTGCGGACCGCCCCCCACCACTTGCCTCAAAGCCGGCCGCGTCCTAGTCAAATGCATGGCATTTTCGGGGAGGAAACCATGGCCGCCTTCACCCTGCGCAAGACAGACCCCACGGACACGGCACAGATCCCGGCGCTTTATGCCGCGGCCTTTCCTGACGAAGATCTTTTGCCGCTGGTTGAGGCGCTGCTTGAGGAAAAGGCCGGCGTCTTGTCGCTTTCGGCGATTTCGGGCGAGGCGCTGGTGGGGCATGTCCTCTTCACCCATGGAACACTGGAGGGTGCTTTAGAGACGGTCGCACTGCTCGGGCCGCTTGCGGTCAATCCCGAGCATCAGCGGCATGGCATCGGCAAGGCGCTGATTGCCGAGGGGCTTGCCTGCCTGAAAGATGCGGGCGTGGCCGAGGTGCTGGTGCTGGGTGATCCGGCCTATTACAGCCGCTCCGGTTTTCACCCCCATGCCCGCATCACCCCACCCTACCCCCTGCCGGAGGCCTATGCGGAAGCCTGGCAATGGCTGAGACCCGATGGCGACAGCGAGCCGCTTCAGGGTCAGCTGGTTCTGCCCGGCCCCTGGATGCAGCCGGGGCTCTGGGGGTGACGGTTGCGCACGGACGCGCGCGGTATCAGCCTCCCGCCTCCAGCGCCCGCAAATGTTCGAGGCGTTCCGGCCCGCAGGAGAGTTTGGCGGCGAGCTTGTCCTTCGGCTCGATGACGCGCCAGAAGGGCACGACCTCGTCCATCGGCTTTCCCGCCTCCAGCTCGTCGAGCGCCACTTCGGCGACGACACGCAGATAGATCGACGTGGTGACCGGGCACATCGCATCCGCCTTGGCCCGTCTGGCAAGGTCGCTGCGCAACCGCGCGATGGTCCGGGTTTCGCCTGCGGGGATCGCGGCGACATAACGCGCGATCTCGCCCGGCGAGGAAATCAGCATCATCGCGCCTGATGGCACGCCGGCAAAGGGCGAGGAGAGCATGACCACATGCGGCTCCTTGGCGGCGCTGAAGCGCTTGCGCCAGTCGGTCGGTTTCTTCGGCTTTGTGGTCTTTTCTGCCTTCATGTCTCATGCTCCTGCGCCAATACCTCAAGCGACCGTATCGCATGGGCTGCTGTCTTCAAGATCAGCATCGCGACCATCTCCTGCATCGCTTCGGGAGAGTGGTATAACCGGTGCGGAAAACGACAAGTATCGAACCGAAAATCCTTTTCCGCCAAGGACTTGCGACAGGGCGCCTGTGATTTCGTGGAGAGGGCGCCTTCGTTTGGCACCAAGAACGGGCCACCCGCAGCAAGACCCCGGGCTATTCTATCGCAGCGCCACACCATGTTCGGCGAGCGCTGCACAGGTGCGCGCCGTGGCGGCCGGATTGGCCGCGAGGGTCGCAGCGGTAACGATCTCCACGGCATAGCCCCGCAGCCGAGCGGCAAGTGCCGTCTTGGCCACGCAATAATTCATGTCCAGTCCGACAATCCTGAGCCTGCCGATGTCGAGCTTTTCCAAAAGCGCGTCCAGTTCGCCGGTCTCGAAGGAATCCTGCACCCTCTTGACCAGGACATGATCGGCGAGCCCGGCAAAGGGGGCCGCAAGCGCGGTTCCCGGCGTGCCGCTTAACGCCTGGCCTTTCATCAGGAGGCGCGCGATGAGCCTGGTCGAGGGAATGGACCACTCCTGGCGCAGCGCAATGACGGGCATGGCCTCGGCCCTGGCTGCCGACACTTCGGCAAGGATCGCCGCTTTGGCATCGGCCTTGGCCGCGCCGGCATAGGGCCCTTCGTCCCAGAACACCGCCTGAAGGTCGATCAAGAGCAAGGCCGTACCGGAACGCTGCCCGATCGGCACACCACTGCTGACGGCCCCGATCTGGCGCACACCATTGGCGAGCCAGAAGAGCCCGGCAAGGACGGCAAGGCCTGCCACGATCAAAAGCGTGCCGGTCATCTGAATTGTTCTCCCGAATGGGTCTTCAGCTTGCCGATCAGTGTTTCAACGAGTTTGAGCGCGGTGACGATATCTCTCTCGTCCATGTCAGTGCCCATCTGTTCGAGCAGCCGCTTCTCGCGGGCGACGACCTCTTCGATCAGGCCCTGCCCTTTCGGCGTCAGGGCAATCAGCGTGGAGCGCTTGTGGCGCGGGTTCGGCCGGGCAACCGTTAGGCCTTCGGCCAGCGTTTCGTTGACCATCAGCTGGACATATTGCCGCTTGATCTCAAGCCGCATGGCAAGATCCGGAACGGTCGCGCTGCCATGGGCGGACAGGATTTCGAGGATGGCGCGCATTCTCACCGTCAAGCTCGTGCCATCCAGCCCCCGCTCGACACAGGCCTCCGCCGCCTGCATCAGCGGACGCGACAACCAGATCAGTCGATAAAGCTGCTCGATTTTTCTCATGACATTATAGATGCCATATTGACAATTAGATTGTCAATATGGGCTTGATCTGATTGTATCGGGAGGTGGCAGCGCTTCAAAAACAGGAACCGAAGGCATCGACCAGCAGCCTCGCCCCTCGTTGCCGGCTTGACCGAGACAGCGACAGGCCTCACTCTTCGCCCATTCTTTCCGGCGAGGGTTTTCCATGATTTTCATGCCCTGCTTTTTCAGCGATCGTCCGTTTTTTCAGGCTGTCCGCTACACCCTTGCCGCCGCCCTGCTATCCCTGCTTGCGGCCTGCCAGGCGCCATCCGCGCCGCAGGGCTCAAGCTCCCTCGCCCAGTATTCGCTCGCCGAGATCACGGTCGATTATTCGCAGCTGAACCAGCCGCTGCTGGTGTCCGATCTTGAGGGCGACATCAACCGGTCGGTTTCGTCTTCGGCCATCGATGGGCTTGGAACACGGCTCGGCCTGACCAATCAACAGGCCCGGCAGGCGGCAATGCAGCAGGCGATCAATGCCCACATCACCCCGCATCTGCGCGACCAGCTGACGCCACTGTTCAAGGGCACGCGGCCGGCACGGGCCGAGGTCGTCGTCTATTCCGTCTTCATCCGCAGCCGGCTCAGCCTGCAGCAGCTGACCGGCGCGGAGGTCACGATCGACGGGGTACGGCGGCCGGACACGCCGCAACTGGTGGCGGGGCTTCGCATCTATGACGTGCAGACCGGCCAGCCGCTTCAGGAGATTGCGCCGATCACCAAGACCGACGACGGCTCGATCACCGTTTCCATGAGCGGTCCCAAGGCGCCCGAATACGGCGCCTCCCCTCGCCTCAACAAGCTGGCCTTCGACTTTGCCCGCGAGGCGGCCAATGCACTTTCCAACGCGCCCCCTGCGGCCGGCTTCGGCCCCGGCACCGTCCCCGGCCCCATGCTCGGCGGCCCCGCGACGGGGAGCGATGTGCGGACGCTTTGGTCGATGCAGAAGGTGGAGTGAGGGTTGGATGCATCCGGTTGGCAACATGGCCGGTATGTGTTACATGTAACGTCTTAGGCGATAAGGAGGCGTGCGATGGCGACCCCTGTGGGACATCGCGTACAGAAGAGACGTGAAAGCCTCAGGGCGCAAGGGTTGCGCCCTGTCCAGATCTGGCTGCCCGACACACGGCGTCCCGGCTTTGCCGAGGAATGCGCGCGCCAGGCGAGGCTGACAGCCGAGGCTGACCGGAGGGACCCGGGACTTCACGAACTTCTCGATGACGCGCTGGCGGATCTGGACCTCGCGGAGGATAATGGGTAAAGCGCGGCGATATCGTCACTGTTGCCATATCCGGCGACTTCGGCAAGCCGCGCCCAGCCCTGATCATCCAGAGCGACAGTTTTCAAGACACCGGAACCGTCACAGTGTTGCTGATGACCAGCACGGTGATTGAAGCCAGCCTGTTGCGGATTTCTGTTTCCCCCACGCCACTCAACGGCCTGACCCTGCCTTCTCAGATCATGGTGGACAAGATCATGTCGATCAGGCGCGACAAGGTCGGCAGGCTAATCGGCCAACTGGACGAGGCGACCATGCTGCAGGTGACGCGCAGCCTTGCGGTATTCATGGGGATCGGGTGAGGTTGGCCGAGATCCGTGGGGCAAAGATGCCACGCCACTGTTCGCAGTCAGCACTCGCAATCACGGAAGGCCTGATTTTCGACTATGAAACGAAGAGAAACATCACTTCGGGATTGGATTCGGGCGATTGATGCCGGTGCGGCCTTTCGCATTTTCTTGTATTTCTTGCTTCCCACTATGACCCTGCTCAATGGAGTCACGAACCCCACCGAGAGGGACAGGGACACTTTAGTCATGATCCTTCTGTTTGGAGTGGGCATACCGGTAGCCATCTTTGGCCTTTGGCTGGAGCTGAGATCCATTGCCAGGCAGGCGCGCAGCATTCGCGAAAGCAGGGATAACTGAGTTTTTGGGCCTTTCTTTCCCTACCCCCGCTCTCCCTCGATCCGGATCGGCCAGTCGACGACGTAGTCCTCGAAATCCTCGACGGCGACGTTTTCTTCCGAGACCGTGCGGTCCTTGGCCGAGATGCCGGCCTCGTGGACCGTGTCGGGGTCACCGGAGACGAGCGGATGCCACCAGTAGAGGTCGCGGCCTTCATGAATCAGCCGGTAGCCGCAGGTCGGCGGCAACCAGGCAATCCGCTCCACCTGGTCTGGCGTCAGCTGGATGCAGTCGGGGACGGTGGCCCGGCGGTTGTCATAATCCCTGCAGCGGCAGGTTTGTCCGTCGAGCAGGCGGCAGGCAACGGAAGTGAAAACCACCTCGCCGGTGTCCCAGTCCTCCAGCTTGTTGAGACAACAGAGGCCGCAGCCGTCGCAGAGCGCTTCCCATTCGGTGAGCGACATTTCGGCGAACGTCTTTTTCTTCCAATAGGGTAAATCGCTCATCAGCCTGTTCCGGCACAGAATTTCTGCATTTTCGTCTTCGCCATTGCCTCGCCGCCGCATGGTTTTTTCTTGTTCTTTTGCGGCAAATGGATCATTTATCAGCATCGCCTGCATAGCCTTGTCGCGTCGCGGTCCTCGCCCTTTCAGACCAGCGCGTCAAGTCATTTCCCGCAGCTCCATCTCTGGACAGCATGAACGTGACCGAGGACATAAAGCCAGAACCCGAAAAGAAGCCCCGGCTGAAGCGCCATATCTTCCTGCAGATCGACAGCTGGATCGATTCCTCGCTCTGGAATGCCGGCTATCGTCTGGTCGAGATGTGGGAAGAGATTACCATCTTTTCCAGGCGGTTTCGCGTGCGTGGCTTCAAGAAGCTCCTTGTCGAGCTCTCCAGCGAGGCGGCAACGCTGGGTACGGCGGGGGCCGTGGTTCTGTTGATGCTGGCCCAGCCGGCGCTCGAAGAGACGGCGAAGGACTGGCGCAACCACGACAATTTTGCCGTGACCTTTCTCGACCGCTACGGCAATCCGATCGGCCATCGCGGCATCATTCATGAAAATTCCGTGCCGGTGGACGAGCTGCCCGATCATCTGGTCAAGGCGGTTCTGGCCACCGAGGACCGGCGCTTCTTCGAGCATTTCGGCATCGACTTCATCGGCCTTGCGCGCGCCATGAGCGAGAATGCCAAGGCGGGCGAAGTGGTCCAGGGCGGCTCGACGCTGACCCAGCAGCTGGCGAAGAACCTCTTCCTGACCAATGAACGCTCGATCGAGCGCAAGATCAAGGAAGCCTTCCTGGCGCTCTGGCTCGAGGCCAATCTGTCGAAGAAGGAAATCCTGTCGCTCTATCTCGACCGCGCCTATATGGGTGGCGGCACCTTCGGGGCGGCGGCGGCCTCGCAATTCTATTTCGGCAAGAACATCACCGAAGTCACGCTGGCGGAAGCCGCCATGCTGGCCGGCCTGTTCAAGGCGCCGGCGAAATATGCGCCGCATGTCAACCTGCCGGCGGCGCGTGCGCGCGCCAATGACGTTCTGACCAATATGGTGCAGAGCGGGTTGATGACCGAAGGCCAGGTGGTGGCCGCGCGGCGCAATCCGGCCTCCGTCGTCGACCGGGGCGAAAAGGATGCGCCGGACTATTTCCTCGACTGGGCCTTTGAAGAGGTTCAGCGGATCGGCGCGCGGCTGAAGGATCATACGCTGGTTGTGCGCACAACGATCGATCCCGGCCTGCAGCAGGTGGCGGAGGAGGCCGTTGCGGCTTCGCTGCGCGAATATGGCGAAAGCTACCGGGTGCGGCAGGGCGCGCTGGTGATGATCGAGAACGGTGGGGCCGTGCGCGCCATGGTCGGCGGTCGCGACTATGGCGAAAGCCAGTTCAACCGGGCAACACGGGCGCTGCGCCAGCCGGGTTCGTCCTTCAAGATGTATACCTATGCGCTGGCGATGGAAAACGGCTACACGCCCGATACGATCGTGGTCGATGCGCCCGTTTCCTGGGGCAACTGGAGCCCGCAGAATTATGGCCGCAGCTATGCCGGGCGCATGACGATGACGGTGGCGCTGGCAAGATCGATCAACACGATCCCGGTGCGGCTCGCCAAGGACAAGCTCGGCATCGACGCGATCATTCAGATGACGAAAGCCATGGGCGTTGAAACGCCGATCAAGAAGGATGTGACGATCCCGCTTGGCACGGCGGAACTGACGGTGATGGATCAGGCAACCGCCTATGCGGTGCTGCCGGCCGGCGGGCTTGCCAGCCGTCGCCATGGCATTGCGCAGATCACCAATTATGCCGGCGAAGTTCTCTATGACGTGGAGCGCGACGAGCCGGAACCGGCGCGCATCCTGTCCGAGCAGGCCGCGCACGCGATGAACCAGATGATGTCGACCATTCCCTATTCGGGCACGGCGCGGCGCGCGGCCCTTGATGGCGGCATCCTGACCGCCGGCAAGACGGGCACGACACAGGCCTACCGCGATGCCTGGTTCGTCGGCTATACCGGCAATTACACGACCGCCGTCTGGTTCGGCAATGACGACTATACCTCGACCAACAACATGACGGGCGGCTCGCTGCCGGCGATGACCTTCAAGAAGCTGATGGACTATGCCCATCAGGGCATCGACCTGAAGCCGATCCCCGGCGTCGACAATCCCCTGCCGGATCCGAAGGCGCTCAGCGAAATGGCCAATGCCCGGCCGGCCGAGGATGGCAGCACGCCACAGGTCGCCCGACCGCGCTCGCTGTCGTCGCAATCGACCCGCCTGATCCGCGACATTGCCGCCCGGCTGACCGAGGCGCCGGGGCTGACCAGCGTGGGGGAGACCGTGGTGCGCGGGACGATTGATCCGACCGAACCGAAAGTAACGGGTGCGACGAACTGAGGGGCGGTGGTGGCGTGGCCGGGCTCGGGTGGTTTGACCGATCCCGGTTCATGATTTATCCTCTCTGTATTACAAATAGAGGAAAAAATCGTGTCAGATCGTCAGCTGTCAGATCCGATCACCATGCGCCTGCCCAAGGATATGCTTTCCGATATCGAGGCGATTGCCGCCATTTGTGATCGCAGTCGCAGCTGGGTCTTTGTCCGTGCGCTGAAGAGCTATCTGGCGACCGAGGGCAAGGAGATCCTGGAAATCGCTGCCGCCCGGCAGGCCATGGAAAATGGCGAAGGTGAAGATCTCGACGATGTGATCAAGGCGGTCGACCTGATCGTTCGAGACAGTGCTGCATGAAGGTCACGGTTTCGCTTGTCGCGGCGGACTATATCAAGCGCGAGGCCCGCTATCTAGTTTCGGTCAATGCCGGGGCCGCTCGGGACTTTCAGGCCTCGTTGAAAACCATGCGGGGCAACTTGGCCCGGTTCAGCCATCTGGGCAAAGCAGATCACGAGCTTCCCGTTCCCAACCTTCGGTGTTTCGTGATGGGCGCCTATCTCGTGGACTATGAAATCCTGGACACGGAGATCCGAATTCTGACGATCCGGCATGGGCGCGAAAAACCGCCGTCCGTGGCCATCGAAGATGACTACGACTTCGAGGGCTAAACCTCCGATTTCGCAGATGTGGGGGAACTGCCCTCCCCCATTTCATAGAGATAGAGCCGGGTCTTGCGGCGGTCGTCGAGTTCCCAGATTTCGCTCGGGGTAACGTCCGGGACCGCGAAGCTGTTGGAGACGAAGAGGCTGCCGGGCTTCATCATGGCGCGGGCGCGTTCGTAAAGGGCGGGCATGGGGGTGGGCGAAAGAAAGGCATAGACGACATCGGCCTTCGACAGATCCGTCAGGAACAGGTTCTGCCGGCGGATTTCGCCATGGCCGGAGAGCCGCGATTTCAGCCAGGAGACGAGAAAAGGACCGGGTGCGGTTTCGACGCCCAGCGCCTCCACCCCTTCCACGCGTTCGGCGACCTTGCGCACGACACCGCCAAGGCCCGAGCCGAGATCGATGAAATGCCGTGCACCACGCTCACGCACGAGATCGGCGAGCGTCTGTTCGGTGGCCGCATTGGTGAGATAGAGCGGCACGCGACCGCGCGTGGTGTTGGAAAAGACGAAGGCCAGCAGCAGAAAGGCGATGCCGAAGGGCCAGGCGGGCAGATTGCCGACAAACATGGTGCCGGCCATGGCGAGCGGAAAGAGAAAGGCAATCAGCAGCCACCAGCTGGCAAGGCCGAAGAGCCGGCAGATCACGGCAGCGATTGCCCCTTGCAGGAACAGGGCGAAGGCAATCAGCGGGGTCTGGTCGACCATGCCCGAAAGAAGCGCCGTTACCGCCGCCACCAGCGGCATGGCAACGACCTGCGCCATCAATGCGCCAAGGATCGGGGTTTTGCGGACAAGCGACAGCATGACGGCTCCGGTGACTGAACGGGCGCAGACACTGGCAGGGGACGCAGCGAAACTCAAGGGTGGGAGAGCGATCGGAAATGTCTTGTTCAGACTGATCGACAGGGCCTTATCTGTCGATCAGTTCAACCTTCAGCCTTTTACCCACGGAACGGGCCGCCCGCTCCAGCGTATCGAGGGAGACGGCAATGTTGCTGGGATCAAGGACCCGGTCCACCTGGGTACGACTGGTGCCCATTGTCCTCGCCATATCGGACTTGCTGATCGACTGTTGCTTGCGCGCCTGTTCGATCTGCCAGGAGAGCACGCGCTTCAGCGCCTCCCCATAAACTTCTTCCTTCTCGCCCAGTTCATCGAGAAAGTCCTCAAGCGTACCACCGGACGAGGTGTTTGATTCGATCATTTTCGTGTCCTCTTGTCTGCCTTCCTTGCCCGCCGGGATCGCACCTGGTGCTCTTTCCAGCGCTTACCGCAAGCTTTATCGCATCCTGCTGACCGTCCTTGCCTTCTTCTCCATGAAGGAGAAGCATGGTGGCGCCATCAATGCCGAAATAGGTCCGCACTTCCACCGTTCCGGCCCTGATGCTCGACCGCACTTCGCGCACGCCATCCCGGATTGGACGACAAACAGGCATGCCGATCGGCCAGCCGAATTCGACAGAGGCAATATCGGCGCCAATGATGTGGCGATCCTCTTTCGACAAGGACATGAGCCACGCTCTCACCGGCTCCGCCCCTTCTTCCGTAACAAAGAATGTCGCGACAATGCGTTTCATCCGGCACTCCTTGTACCTTATGCGGTGCATTCTTGCAAGAGAACCAGTGAAGAATACAGAATTGCGGCTTGCTGATTAGCTCCCGTTTTTAGTGTATCTCGGAACACCTCCCTCCCCCCCGTCCCATCAAGCCTTGCGCCAGCTTCATCGCCTATAAGGAAGCCCTCATCTTCCAACGCCGCGAGGGTTCTTGCGTGAATATCCATGCCAGCAGCAGCACTGAATTTCTGGAAATCATTGCCTTCAAGCTGAATGACCAGTCGTTTTGCGTGAAGACCCGCTCGATCCGCGAGATCCGCGGCTGGGTGCCGGTGACGCCGATGCCGCATGCGCCCTATGAGGTGCTGGGGGTGATCAACCTGCGCGGCATGGTGATCCCGATCATCGATCTGGCGGTCAAACTTGGCATGGGCAGCACGGAGGCCTCCGAGCGCAGTGCCATCATCGTCACCGATGTCAACGACATGACCATGGGGCTTCTGGTCGAGGGCGTTTCGGACATCCTCACCGTTCCGGTCGACAGCCTGCAGCCGGTGCCGCACAATGCCGGACAGGCGACGCAGTTTGTCGATGGCATCCTGACCCATCAGGACCAGATGATCTGCTTCCTCAATCTGGAAGAGCTGTTTGCCAAGGGCGGCCCGAGCTATAGCGGCGGCGGCAGCCGTGGCGGTGGCGGCGGAGAGGCCGGCTGGGAAGAATTCTGAGGCACAGACCACAGGCTCCACACCCGCGATGAGGGCTCACGCCGGCCAAGGGCTGGCAAAGCCTTCTGCACGACGGGGGCACGGGCCGAGCAACCGGACTTGCATGACGAAGGGGCGGCGCAGAGCCGCCTTTTCGCTGCCACGAGACCAGCCTTCCCCTTCAGGGCGCGAGGCGACGCACTCTTCTTTTGCGTGCGGATGAGTCGCTCTTTGACCTTGCGCATCGACGCGCATGAAGAACGGTGTTTCTCTCAACCTTTAAGTGATATGACAATTGCGGCTTTGGCCGAAATTTTCTATCGAATATACCGCAAAACCCCAATATAAATGGGGCTTGTTCGAGATAACTAACTCTCCTAGAAATTGATCGCGCGCCGCAGAACGGCGTGACGAGGTGATCAGGCTTTCACACACAAAACCCCACAAAACTGGTGCGGCGCGCCGGGAAGGAACACTCATGTCTTCGCTCAGCAATACAACCTGGATTTTCAACGTCGACAACGGCTCCAAGGCCACCTGGACCTTCAACTCCAACGGTTTCTCGTATGCCAATGGCATCAAGCTCGGCACCTGGGTCGAAGATGGCAAGGGCAATTTCATCAATGAGTTGAACTTCTATCCAAGCTTCGGAAGCTATTACACGGTATGGACCGGCAACCACGCCAATGGTGCAGGCACCGGCATCGTCTCGCCCATGTATAACGGCACGCTGTTCACCTTCAAAATGAGCAAGGTCACTTCGACGGAGACGCTGGACACCACCCATGAGGCGGCGTTTGCCCTGAGCTGACAAGAGTCCCCAAGTGGCGCACGCCCGCCCGCGATGCGCCACGCATGATCAGCCGTGGGGAGCCACCCCGCGGCTGATCTCGTTTTTGAAGACAGGCCGCCGAGGCTGGCCCTTGCCGCCCCCGCGGGCGTGGCAGGTCGTGAAACCGCTCGAGGCCGGGCTTTTGCAAAAAAGGCCCCACCCCGGCGCATGCGGGGCGAGGCCATTCATCCGCATCCATTCCAGGATGCGGTGGTCGTTGCGACCGATCAGACGTCGAACCAGCCTTCGTCGCCCATGTCGTCGCCGACATCGCCGAATTCGGGTTCCTCGATCAGGTTGTTGTCGTCGGCGTCATAGGTGTCATAGAGGCCGCCATAATATTCGTCCTCGTTGACCATATCATTGCCGTCGGCATCCCAGTCATCAAACCAGCTGTCGCCATAGCGGGCGTCGAAGCGTTCGCGATTGTCGCCAAGGCCGGTGTTGAACTCGTCCTCGGTCAGATTGCCGTCGTCATCGGCATCCCAGGTGTTGAAGGCTTCGTTGTTTCCAAAGCCGGTGCGGAATTCCTGGTCACTGATGCCCGGTGTGCCATCGGTATCCCAGCTCTGATAGTCATTGTTCATCGTCTGGGCCATTGCCGGGGCGGCAATGAGCGACAGGGCAAAGGTGGACGCGGCCAGCGCGCTCGTCATTTTCTTCAACATCATCAATTCCTTTCCTGATTTTTCTCGCAAGTTGCGGGCACCCGCGACGGGCGCCTCATCTTGTTCAGCGGGCGCCTTTTGCAGCGCCCTGGCCCACCCAACAGAGAAGCGGCGGGTTTGTTTCCGCCGGTCCTTCCGATCCTCGTCGAAAGCCTGGGGGCTAAGGGAAAAAGGCCTGGGACATCACTCGATCTCGAACCAGCCGTCCTCGCCCATGTCCTGGCCGAAGCTGCTGTATTCCGGCTCGTCGATCATGCCGTCGCGGTTGGCGTCATAGCTGCCGTGCAGGCCTTCGTAGTATTCCGTTTCGCTCACGGCGCCGCTGCCATCTTCATCCCAGGTTTCGAACCAGTTCTCGCCGAAGCGCTGTTCGAACCGCTCCTGACGATTGCCAAGCCCGGCCTCGAATTCGGCCTTGGTGAGATTGCCGTCATCGTCGTCGTCCCAGGTGGCGAAGGCCTGGTTGCGCTGGAAGGCGGCACGGAATTCGGCACTGGAAATGCCCGGCGTGCCATCACTGTCAAAGGCCGAATAATCCGCCATCTGCGCGCGGCCCGCAGCCTTGGCCGTTTCGGCGGCCTCATCCAGCGCATAGCCGGGGCCGGCGATCAGCGTCAGCGCAAAGGTGGAGGCGGCAAGCGCGCCCGTCATTGTCTTGAACATGATCAAATCCTCTCTTGATTGTTCTCCCATGGACTTCAGACGCCAACCTGCGGCGCCGCTCTCATCCGAACGGGGAAAGCAGAGGATTGTTTCGTGATTGGGGGGATTTGGGGTGGGCTCAAGCCCTCCCCCTTGTGGGGAGGGTTGGGAAGGGTCTTTTTGTTGCGCGCCAGCATTTACCCCCCGCTGTCACTGCCGGGCATCTCCTCCGCAAGGGGTGAGAGCGCAGACCGATGCCGTGCGTCTGTCGGTCAGAGGATCAGGACGCGCTTTCCGAAGGGGGTGTTGCTGTCGAGATCTTCGGTTTCGGCGGGGGGATGGGCAGCGCAGGCGTTTTCGGCTTTGGCGGCGTCCTGTTGCTTGCGCAGCGCCAGTTCCGCCATGGCGATCTCCTGCAGTTCGAGCAGGTCGCGGGCGAGATCATTGGCGAGCTGGGCGCGGCGGGCGGCATGCTGGACGTCCGGCGGGGCGCTTTCGGCAGCCGCTGCGGGGCTCGCATCGGCGTTCGGGGCGGTTTCCTTGCGGAGCATGCGTTTGAAAAGATCGACCACGGATTTTCCTGCCGGGACATGCCCCGATCAGGTGGCCGGCGACATGATGTCGAAGACAGGGCCCGCGGGTGCTTTTCTACTCGTCAGCCGGGGCAGAGCGCCGTCATCCGCGCTTCGTCCGGGCCTCGCGTGTGGGATTGCAAATGGCGAATCCTGTGAAGAGGATACTGTCGAATTCGCTCATAAACAAGATGGCGGGCGCGATCGGCGGGTGGTCTGCAGAGGCTTGCCCCCTCATCCGCCCCCTTGCTTCCAGCTTTCCCGCGAAAGACAGGGGGACAGGCGATCAGGCGAGATAGATGCGCAGGGCTTCGGCGAGACGGGCGCGGTCGGCCTCGGTGAAATCGGAGAAGCCGGAAATGGCAGCATGCGACCAGCCGGGAATGCCGCCGTCATAGGGGGCTTCCACCGCCGCGATCTGGTGGCCGTTGGCGGTCACCTCGAAATAGATGAAGACGCGGTCTCGAACATGGGTGCGGCTGACATGGGCCACGCCCAAAGCCGCCGCAGGAGCCGGCAGATCAAAGGGGTCTTGCGGAAAATCAATCTGTCTGCCCATGTTTCCTCCCCATATCCCGGTCTGTGCCGATATACCGTGACAGGAACCGCCCTCTCCTGCCGATGCTTCCATCATCACCCGTCTGCTGCCGCCCGCCTCGCCCCATCCCGTCCCCGTCACCGGAACCAGTCCCAGCACCGGTCCTCGCGCTGGAGAGCTTCGAGCTTTTGGCAACGCTAACATAAATACCCTCTAAATTAAGGGGTATATTTTGGGCCAGGACAGGGGGAAAGGCTTAACCGGCCCTTTATTTCAACTTTACGAATGTCTTGCAATTCAAAACACCTAATGGTTGTTTGTTTGGAACCTTCAACCATAAGGAGTTTACCATGACGGAAAACAAGGCTCGCGGGCAGCGCATTCGCCAGGCCATGGCCAAGCGCAAGATCGGCAAGGCGCATGCCCTTGCCGCAGAACTGCATGTTTCGGTGGCAGCCGTCTCGCGCTGGCAGAACGGCGGAGACCTGTCGCTCGACAATGCCTGCGCCCTGGCCGAGACGCTCGACATCTCGCTGGACTGGCTGCTTCTGGGGCGCGGCACGCTGGACTGGCACCGGGACAATCTCATCAATCCCCGGGAACTGGAATGGATTCTGGCGCTCAGGGAACGACCGGCCAAAATCCGCAAGCTGGTCGTTGAACTGGTGGAGGTGATCAAACCGGAGAACACATCGCGCTAGACGAGAAGCCGGGGGATGTTTTGCGCCCAGATATACACGTTATGCTTTTCTTGACGGCACTATACACCTAAAGATTGCTGTCAGGGATTGCGACGCGGATGAGTGGGTGGGGCATCCCCTCCTGAAAGGCGGTTGCAAGGCCCTGCGTTCAACACCCAGAGGAAAGGTTTCTTTCATGTCGACATTGCTGACCATCAACGTCCGGAGCCAGGCGGCCCTGACGCAGGACTTCTTCTTCTTCCAGGAGCCTGCCGTCTATACCGGCGGCAGCCAGGTCTATTCCAACAGCCTGTTTTCCGGCTTTCTGTCGAACTTCACCGAGACGGGGTCCGTGCTGACCTTCAAGGTGAACCTTCAGTACTATGCCGGCATCCAGCAGAGCAACAGCCTGCCGCGCGTCGGCGCCAGCACGGGCTTTGCCTCCGCCGCCCAGCCCATCGACCTTGCCTCGGTCGACGGGTCCGGGAATGACTGGACGACGGCGACCATTTCGCCGGCGCTCGGGCTTTCCGTCCCGGTCAATGGCTCCGGCGTGCAGGCCGGCGCATTCCGCATCACGACGCCGACCTTCTCCTCGCCGCCCTATTACAATGTCGGCTCGGCGGTGAACGCCAATGGCAGCATCATCCTGTCGAACTTCGTCCAGGTGAACCCGGCTTCCCATACGGATTGCCAGCCGATCCTGAAGTTTTACGTGCAGACAGGACAGTATACGCCGGGCACGGTGATGAACTTCACCCAGTCGAGCGTCAATGCGGCCATCTGCGACTTTACCGGCGGCTATACCACCTGCAACGTAACCCTGAACGCCAATGGCAGCTGGAGCACCAAGCTTCTGTAAGGGGACTGCCCGACCCCGACGCAGCGCCATGCGGACCAGAGCCCAACCCCCTGTCCGCATGGCGTCAGATCGGGCCTTCCAGACCGAGGGTTTTTCATGGTGACCGTCCTGCAGATCCTCGTGCGCAACCTCTCGGCCAGTCCGCAATATTTCCACGTCTTCCAGAAACAGGCGCGGTTTCCTTCCCTGCATGGCGCCGCCATTCGCTCCAATTGCCTCGGCTGTCGCCAGATCGGCAATTACAACCATGGCGGCGGCGAAATCGCCTTCCTGCTGGACCCGCGTGTCCATGCCGGTGCGCTTTCCAGCCTGCCCGTGCCTGCGCCACTCTATGGCAGCGAAGCCGTCGCGCCGCCTCTGTCCCGCAGCATTCCGAGCCTGTCGACCGCCAGCCGTCCGCTGATGCTGGCTGCCAATCCGCCAAAGAACCTGTTGCCTCTGTCACTCGATCCCCTGGCCTTTGGTCCGCCCTCACACATCGAGGGGCTCGAAGAGGGCATGTTCGCCATCGCCGTGCCGCGCTTTACGCCCATGCCTGGCCCGCAGCTCTTGTGCGGAGTGGGCGTGATGGCAAGCGACGGCAGCATGCTTCTTTCAAGCGCCGTCACCCCCGCTCCCAACCGCATCCTCACCTGTCACGCCGAGCCTGTCTATTATGTCAGGCTCGGCTATCAGCCGGGGGGTGGCGCACTTACCTATGACATCTCGCATGCGGCAGAATGCGATTTTCGCGCGGGGGCAACGACCTTCACCGTCACCTACAACAGCGACGGCACGTTTTCGAGCGAGGGCATGTAGGAGGGGAGCGGTGAAGGACCCGGACCGGGTGTGCGGGACCATCCATGACCGGGGCGGTCGCACATGACCGCTCCCGGCTCTTGCAACGAGAAAGGTCCGCCCTCACACCTTCACATAGTTGCGCCAGTCATGCTTCTCCCTGAAGCCCAGGACTTGACGGATCTTGCGGTTGGACAGCGGCGCGGCAAAGCCTTCGATCTCCCCGGTGATCGGCGTGTTCGGCGCATATTTCGCCAGGAATTCGCGGGTCGGGATGGTGGCGGTGATCGTGTCGTTGACGGCGTTGAAGACCTGGAAGCCGAGGCCGTCCGTCTTCACACAGAGATCGACGATCTGGCCGAGATCGCGGGCGTCGATATAAGACCAGGCATTGCGTTTGCGGCATGGCGGATCGGCGAGATAGCCGGGGAAATTGGCATAGTCCTCCGGCGAGATGACATTGCCGATTCTCAGCGCATAGATATCGATGCCGAAGCGCATGGCAAAGGCTCGCGCCGTCTTTTCATTCACGACCTTGGAGAGACCGTAACTGTCCATCGGATCGACATCATAATCCTCGGTCAGCGGGAACTCCTTGTAATCCTTGTCGCCTTCGGCAAAGCAGACGCCATAGGTGGTTTCCGAGGAGGCAATCACGATCTTCTTCACGCCGAGCTTGGCGGCGGCCTCGATGACATTATAGGTCGAGGTGGTGTTTTCGACGAAGGTCCTGTTGTCGGGGTTCATCAGGATGCGCGGGACGGCGGCGAAATGCACCACCGCATCGGGAATGCCGGCGACTGCGCCCGCCTCAAAGCCGTCATAGCCGAAATGACAGGAGAGCGCATTGAACACCTCGCCGGCGTCGGTCACATCGGTCAACAGCGTATGCACGCCCGGATGATCCAGCACCGTGCGGTCGACATTCAGCACCTTGTGGCCCTGGTCAAGAAGATAGGGCACGACATGGCGCCCCGCCTTGCCGCTGCCGCCGGTAAACACGATCCGCTTGCCCATGAATTTTCCTCCTGCTTCAACTTGTCTGATGACCAGATAGCGCAGATGCCCGGAAAGAGTAAGAGGCTTCAGTAGGTTTCCGGCACGGCCCCGTCTTGACCGCCGCGCGCCCGCTTCCCATCTCCGTTCCGAGACAACAGGAGGACTGAGATGGGATTGCTGGACGGATTGCTGGGGCATGGATCAAGTGTCGATCCGCAAGATCTAGCGAAGCGGCTGGACGGTGTGCTGATCGAGGGGGAGCGGGTGTCGCTGGCCTTCCGCGTCATCCGCGACGTCTTTGCCTTTACCGACAAGCGGCTGATCCTGATCGATGTGCAGGGCATTACCGGCTCGAAGGTGGACTATATGTCCATCCCCTACCGCGCGATCACCCGCTTTTCCGTCGAGACCGCCGGCACCTTCGATCTCGACAGCGAATTGAAGATCTGGGTTTCCGGCGCCGAACAGCCGGTGACGAAGACGCTGAAGAAGGGCACGGATGTGCGCGGGATACAGCGGGCGCTGGCGACGGGGGTGTTGAGGTAGGGCGAGGAGCGAGCGGCCGAGCAACTGGCGTTTATGCGTTTGCCGCAACGGAAGACATTGACACCCGTATCGCTACGCGATACAAATTAGCATGATCGTTAGCTTTCGGCACAAAGGCCTAGAGATTTTTTATCTCACCGGCTCGACTCGCGGCATTCAGACGGCCCACGCCAACAAGCTTCGGCGCATACTAGGTTTGCTCGATGTCGCTGATGGACCCCAAGCCATGTCGATCCCATCATTCAGACTCCACCCGCTGAAGGGAGAGCTTGCCGGGCATTGGTCTGTCTGGGTCAATGGCAACTGGCGCGTGACCTTCCGCTTTACCGATAGCGGGGTCGAGCTGGTCGATTATCAGGACTATCATTAGAGGGAATAGAGCGATGATGCATAATCCGCCTCATCCGGGCGAAATTCTGAAGGAGGACGTGATTGCTCCGCTTGGGCTTTCTGTCACCGAAGCCGCCGAACGCCTGGCCATGTCGCGCGTTGCCTTTTCCCGTGTGCTGAACGGCAAGGCCGGAATCAGCCCGGATCTGGCCGTACGTCTCGAACAGGCAGGTGCTGGCACCGCGCGGGCCTGGATGGCTATGCAGGCCAATCATGACCTGTGGCGGGCGTTGCAGCATGAACAGCCGCCGGTGCGGCCTCTGATCGAGCCCGCGGCTGCATGAGGCAACATCACGTATCTGGCGAGATGCCCCTACCCCAAAGCCTCTGCGACCAGATCCGGGTGTTGAGCAATCACCTTGACATAGGCGACGGCGAAATCGGGGGCGGTGACGCAGGCCTGCTCCCAGTCGCGCAGCGTGCCGACGGGCACGCGAAAGCGTGTGGCGAATTCGCTCTGTGAAAGGCCAAGGCTGTTGCGCGTCCGGCGGATAATGCGGGCGCGCTGTGCGCGATCAAGAGCCTCCTCCGTGGCTTCGGAATCCTTGATGTCGGAGGCATCAGCCGGCAGGCCTGACGGCGCGTTCTTCACCTGTGTTGCTCCTTCTGACCGATATGAAACGAGGCAGGCGATTTCGCCAAACAAAAACATCAGTGTAAAGCTTCCCCCCAACGAGGCCGACCACTTTGAACCGTTCTTCGCAATCCACTTCCCGGATCGACGGGATGATCAAATGATCCTCATGAGAAAAGATGCTACGCCCAAAGACGAGAGGTCAACCATGCTTTACCCGGTTGGTTGCGTGCTTCGCTGGGCCAAACCTCTCTTCTGTCAACAGCGCGCCCTGTTACCCTTATCAACTATAGGGAATTTCCGCATGGAATGAACGATCTGCTGACTCCCTCCCCCTCCCCCCCACACCCCAAAAACTTCCCTCGCCCCCCGAATCAGTGATACCGCTGGAACGGGGGTCGCAGGGCCCGGGATTTCTTACCTTCGGGGTCAGCAGCAGACGTGTTTCGGGTTCCCTTCTTTATCGCGATTGCGCTTGTCATCGCCTATGGCGGCGGGATCTTGTCGACGCAGTCGGCGCTCAACGCATCGGAGGGGCTCGGTGCCATCCGGATCGGGGCCTGGAGTGCGTTCCCGGATGCGCAGACGGTGGAGGCCGATCCCTATGCAAAGGCGCATCGGGCGACTGCCGGGCGGCTTCTTTACGGGTCGGCGGAGGGGCTTGTCTTTTCGGCCCGCACTGACGAGACGGGGCTGCAACTCACCGGCACCTGTTCCTATCGGCTGAGCGGGCGAACGCCGGCTGCACGCTACTGGACGCTTTACGCGGCAACACCCGACGGCCTGCCCTTGCCACGCCGGGAGGGACTGCCCTTCGGCTATAATTCGCAGACTGTGCTGCGCAAGCCGGACGGCTCTTTCGACATCTCGATCTCGCCGACCGCCAAGCCCGGCAACTGGCTGTCGCTGCCCGATATCGGACCGTTCCAGCTGGTGCTGACGCTGCTCGATACGCCAGCGGCGGCGTCGACCGGGGTGTCTGGCCTGGAAATGCCCGAGATCGTGCTGGAGGGCTGCGGCAATGCTTAAGCTTCTCTATGCGGTGGCCACTGGCATTTTCGGCGCCATCGTCTTGCATATCATCATCATTCTGGCGCTGCCGCATTTCACCGGCAAGGATGCCTATACGCGGGTATTGGCCGAAGGCACGGCCTTTGAATTCCACCGCTTGTCGAATGCGCCGGATACGACAGGGTTGCTGAGCCGTGACCCTTACATGCGAGTTGCCGTCTGTCATTTCGACATCACCAGCCAGCCGCTCCGGCTGGTCGCGGTCGCGGGCCGGACCTTCTGGTCGGTCGGCATTTTCGATGCGGCCTCGAACGAGGTCTTTTCGATGAATGACCGCACTTCGGTTGCGGGCGACCTGGATGTGCTTCTGGCAACGCCGGTCCAGGTGGCACAGCTGCGCCGCAGCCCGATTGCCGCCCTGACGGAAACGATCGTTGTCGAGCATCGCGGCACGCGGGGCTATGCGGTGCTGCGCACCATGGTGCCGCTGCCGAGTTTCGAGCCGGAGGCGATACAGTTCCTCAGCGCGGCGGAATGCCTGCCGCTGCCATCTTCGCCGGGTTGACGGCGCGCATGCGTCCGGACCGGTCCGACGCGTTCCAGAGCGTTTCCGTTGAAAACAGGATCACATGAAACGCCCTATCTGTTTGTTTTCGCGCAGTCCGGACGCAAAACCGCTGACGCACTTTTGCTGGACGTGCTACAGCGTCAGCTGATCCGCCCGCCGGGCGTCAGGATGCTGCCAAGGCGGATGACAAGTTTTGCGTCAAAGAATTGCGGGCGCTCGAACATCCATTTGATGGCCTGTTCGGTTGACCAGGGACGCTTGTAGGGGCGAATGGATGTCAGGGCCTCAAAGACATCGCAGACCGTGGCGATGCGCACATGCAGAGGCAGTTTCGGGGCCTTCAGGCCGAGCGGGTAGCCGGAACCGTCCAGCGCCTCGTGATGCAGCCTGCAGATGTCGAGGATGATCGGCGACATGTTCGGATAGGCCTTCAGGATCTGGTAGCCCGCTTCCGGATGGTTGCGGATGATCTCGCGCTCCCTGCTGGTCAGATTGGCCGGCTTGGTCAGGATGTCATCGGGAATGTGAAGCTTGCCGATATCATGCAGGATGCCGGCAATGCCCATTTCGCGGACGGTCTTTTCGTCCAACCGGAGAGCCCGGCCCATCAGTGCCATGAGGCCGCTGACCGCCAGCGAATGCTCGTAGGTGGTCTCATCCTTGGTTTTCAGGCGCGTGAGTTCCAGCGCAACCAGGGGCTCGTCGCTCCAGGCGCGGTCGACGACGTCGGCCATGGGTTCAAGGCTCGTCATGTCGGGCGTTGTGCCGCCGGCGATCTCCTCCAGGCTTGCCTTGGCGGCAACCGTCTGCGCGCCGATACTGTCGCGGATCTGGCGCGCCTTGGCCTCGAAGGACATGTCCAGCCCCAGCTTTTGGGGCTCAATCCTGACGGTACGACCATCCTGATCAACGCCACGGGACACATTGATCAGAACCACATCTGCCGAACTGAGCGCGATGGCCCGCAGGTCATCCTCGTTGCTCAGGAGAAAACGACGCTTGCTGAATTCCCGGCTGGGGCAGGCAACACTCTCGATGTACATGCCTTTGCGGATACGGTTCTTGGGGATGCTGATGAGCATGGGGGGCCGAAAGGTTGGAGCATGGGCGCGGATGGATCGGGAGGTTAATTGCGCGCGCAACACGGCCCTCGTCATCCCACGTCTTAATATACCCTATCCTTTAATTCGAATAGATTAATGCAATACTACGTCACACAAACATATTTGGAAAATTTTTGTTCACGCAGCAGGGAATACTCGCAATGCGGAGGGCAAAAAGCGTTCAATACACGCAATAAATGCAATGAGACATCTGTTTGCGCATCGGGTTTCCTGCGTTTCCGGGCCGTTGACGAAGAGCATTGCCCAAGGGGGGGCCAGAAGGGATCCGTCGCCGACACAGATCGGCATTCCAAACGGGCTGTTTGCAGTGGTGCCAGGACCTGCTCGCGGCATTCCGGCGCCATCAGCTGCGGTCAAGCCTTACGGCTGGCGCAGATCTGTCAGCGCCGGGATCTGCAGGAAGCGTGTGGGCGCCGGCAATGAGGGGCGCTGCGAAGCCGGGCCTGCAGGCTCCAGCCGCTCGTAGCGAACGCCGGTGAAAAACAGCACCTTGGCCTTGCGCAATCTGCGCTTCGCCCTGCCCTGGTCCGGTTGCTCTGCTTCCTGTCTGGCCGACCGACCGGCAGAGCGTGCGATCCGATCGATGATCCTGATGATGTCTGCCATGCTCGTCTCCTTGCTGATTGAGACGGATGAAGCTCAGATTTCACCCTGCCCTTTTTAACGAAGGGCTGGCGCAACCGGTTCATGATCGGATAAAATTTCACGCAACCGGATCATCTGCGCCATTCTCAAACGGGTCTTTCGACCCACTCGGCGCGCCCCAGCGCATGAATTGCCCTCAACGCGGGGCACACCTTCCACATCTTTACCGGGAGCCCCTGCCGGCCACCCGATGTCTCGCCCGGCAAATCAGACCGGACATCACAACATTAGACGAATCACAAATATCTGCCATTCGCAAGCCGGATGTTTGCCAAGCCTTAGTTAACAGCTTGCTAACAAATTCGGTCTATTGTGAGACACATGTGTATTGCGTTGGAGTGGGTTTTGCCGTGAGCGAACAATTCAGGGAGCTGGAAAAGCCTGTCGGCGCGAGGAGGAAGGACGTCGTTCTGATGGCAACCGTCACCAGTTTCCAGGCCCTCTCGCACCCCGGCAAGATGGAACTGAAGCAATTTGCCGAGCTTTTCCAACCGCTTTTCCAGGCATCCTCTGCCGAGGCGCGACGCGACGCCGTGGCAGCCCTTTCGCAAAGCGCGAACCTGCCAAGTGCCGTCTCGCTTTTCATTGCTTCGCAGCCGATCTCGATTTCGGCCCCGTTCCTCGCCTCCTCCCCCGCCCTGACTGACGAAGTTTTGATCATGATTGCCCGCACGCAAGGCGCCGACCATGCCAAGGCGATCGTCAAGCGCGAGCATCTGTCGCCCATGGTTGTCGATGCGCTGGTTGCGCTTCGCCACAGCACAGCAGCCAATGCGACCGCCGCCGCCACAGGCGATGAGAAGGGCGATCACAAGGGCGATCAGAAGGAGCAGGCGGGATGGGCAAAGCCAGTGTCTGCCTCAGCCGCGCGGCCTGTGGCCGAACATGTGGTGAAGCCGATGCCGAAGCGGACTGGCGAGGGCGCGGCTCCCGTCGCGACAGGCCGTATCGCGCTGAAGGGCGGACCGGTGATCAATGCCAGCCTGCCCGATCATGCGGAAGAGCAAAGGCTGAAGCGGGAAGAACTGCTTCGCCAGAAGCTCAAGGCACTCGCACATCATTTCGGACCGCGAACCGGCGACAGGCTCGGCAAGCGGACGATCACGCCGGTGCAGGAAGCCCTGCTGGTACGCTTTGCCAGAGCCCGCGATGCCAGCAATTTCGCCTCTGCCCTGTCGGACGTCCTGTCGTCCAGCCGCTGGCTGGCCGAGCGCATCCTGCTCGATATTTCAGGGCGGCAGCTGGCGACGACGCTTGTCGGTGTCGCCATGAACCCTCTCGACAATGTCTTCATCCTGCACCGGCTCTATCCGCATCTGACGGAAGAGAACGCCGGCATCAGCCGTGCAGAAAGCCTGGTGGCACATCTCGATGTCCGGGAATGCGAGGACCGGATCGAAAGCTGGCATCGGGCCGATCGCTACACGTTTGGCGATGATCGCCATGACATCGCAGGCGATGCAGCGACCGGCCGCGACGCACAGGCAGACCGCGATGCACTGGCAAACCGGGTTGCATTGGAGGCTGCCAGGCAGAACCGGCGCGCCGCCGGCTGAAGCCACCGGGTCGGTCGCGATCAATCCCTCTCTGCCAACGGGATCAGCGGCTCCGAAAGCGGTCGCGTTTCATCCGCTTCGATCTCGATGAGCCAGAGGTCGCCGTCAAAGCGACGTTCGCGTTCGATCAGGTCGTCGAGAGCCTGTGCCTCGACGCGCTCCAGCCGGATTTCGAACAGGCGGTCATCCCGCTCGTCCTGCTCAATCATGGACTGGGGTGCCGGACCGTAAAGGGTTTCGAGCCCGTCGCGGAAGCGCTGGCGGATGAAGATCGCGCCGGAGGCGTCAGCACCCTTGAGCAGGACGGCAGCAAAGCCCCCTTCCCCGAAGACCCGACGTATCAACGCGGCCACAAAGATATCCGAACGTATTCGCATGCCTTCTTCCTACAGGAACAAGTCGCGCGCGCAAATCAGCTTCCGGGATCAGTTTCAGTCACAAGCTTTACTGCACATGATTGCCCCCAAAGCTGGCGGAACGGGGAGTCCCATAAATACTTCTAATTTATACTATGTAAATGAATCGATGTTATGTGACATATACAGTTATCGAGTGAGCCGCGGCCAGCGGTCCGGGAGATGATCTTCCGAAAACAGGGCCATGAGGATGGGCCCGGCAAGAAGCGGTAGCGGAGGGAGCCGATAGCGTGGCACAATCTTCCAGCAGCCTTTACGATACGTGGCGGAACTCCTCCAGGCAGCAGGCCTTTGCCGATGGCTACAGACCCTTGCTGAGGGGCGTCCTGATTGCGGGCTGCATCTACTTCGCTTTCATCGCATGGCGCTACATCAGCGAGTATGGCGTTGCCGTTGCCTGGCCCATGGTGGTCATGAGTATCCTGTCGGCAATTGTCTATCTCTTCATCCGGCAAAGCCTCGCGACACGGGAGACGGTGTCGCTGTTGCGCCTCGAGCTTTACGGGGTCGCGGTCAATCTGCTGATGTATGCCAATCTCGTCGGCTTCATGCTGACCCGGGAAGAGCATTCGCGGCTGGTCTATTTCGCGCTGATGGCTGTCGTCTTCTCCGCGACAGGCGTAACGCTGCGCAGCACCTTGCTGTTTATCACGCTTGCGGTTTCGACGCTGGTCTGGTTCAGCTTTCGGCTCGCACCCGACCTGGTCGAGCAATATGTCTATATCGGTGTGAGCGCGTCGCTCGGGGCCTTCGCCCTGGCAACGCAGGTTCGCAAGGTGGTCTTCAAGCAGATCGATGCGCGGCTTCTGGCCGATGAGATGACGGCGAAAGCGCAGTTGCTTGCCCGAACCGACAGTCTGACCGGCGTGCCGAACCGACGCGCCATGTTCGACCTGATCGACCAGCTTGTGGCCAAACGCGACCCCTTCTGGCTGGGGATCTTCGATCTCGATGGTTTCAAGGCGATCAACGATGTCTACGGCCACATCATCGGAGACCGCCTGCTCTGTGCGGCGGTCGAGCGGGCGAACCGGCTGGAATATCCCGGTTCCGTTTTCGGACGGATCGGCGGCGATGAATTCATCGTGATTCTGCCGGGCTCCATGCCATCCGCCGATGTTGAAAAGCTCGGAAATCGCGTGATCAAGCAGATCAGCCTGCCCTACGACATCGATCTTCTGCATCTGACGATCGGTGCTTCTGCGGGAATGGCGCATTTTCCGTCCATGGGCAACTCAACCGGGCAGCTTTACGAAAAGGCAGATTACGCGCTGTTCAAGGCTAAGAGCGGTCGTCGCGGTGTTACGATCGTCTTCGACAGCACGGAAGATCGCGAGATGAAGGAGACGGTTGCGCTGGAGAGAGCCTTGCGTGAAGGCGATCTGGAGCGTGAACTCTTCCTGCAGTTCCAGCCGCAATATTCGCCGTCGGAGCATCGCTTTGTCGGCTTCGAGGCGCTGGCCCGCTGGCAGAGCCCTTCGCTTGGCCCGGTCCGACCCGACAAGTTCATCCGTTCGGCGGAGCGATCCGGCCATATCCGGAAGGTGACCTCGATCCTGTTTAGCAAGGGGCTGGAAGCACTGCGGACATGGCCCGAGCCGCTGACGCTGTCTTTCAACCTGTCGGCCCAGGACATATCCGATCGCAGTTTCATGCTGTCGCTCCTGGACATGATCCACCAGAACGGAATTTCGCCCAAGCGCGTGGAGTTTGAAATCACGGAAACGGCCGTCATGGCCGATGTCGACACGGCCTGCGCCCTTCTGGCCGAACTCAGGCTTGCCGGCTGCAAGATCGCGCTCGACGATTTCGGTTCAGGCTATTCGAGCTTCGAATATCTCGATGCGCTGCCTCTGGACAAGGTGAAGGTCGACAAGAGTTTCGTGCGCAAGGTGGCTCATAACGTGACCTCCCGCGAGATCGTGGCGGGGCTGATCGACCTCTGCCGCAAGCTCGATCTGCGCTGCGTCCTGGAAGGTGTCGAGACGGATGACGAGATGATGATCCTGTCGCCGCTGCAGCCGGACCTGATCCAGGGCTATCTCTTCGGAAAACCGATGGGCGCCATCGAGGCTCGCGATGCTGCGGCCAGGCTCGAGGCAGCCGCCGGAAGCGTGGACGAGCCGGTCGGTGCGCGCGCCTGACGCGTTACCAACGCCATATTCTGACGCATCGATCAAATTTTACCAATCCCATTTATCTGATTAATAGGCTTTCGTGATTAAAACAAACAAAAGCGGACGGACGACGAAAGGTAAGATCGATGACGGAACGCCATTCACGAAAACTCCAGGGATCGGCAGCCAGACTGCTGCGTGATCGCGGCGGCAATTTCGGCATGCTTACAGCATTGCTGATTCCGGTACTCCTGGTGACAGCCGGGGGCGCGCTGGATGTGACGCTTGCCATGGCAGAAAAAGCACGGCTACAGGGTGAACTGGATGCTGCGGTTCTGGCTGCTGCCCGCGATACCGACGCGCAAGGGCAACTGGACCGCGCCAGAGGCTACATGTCGGATCTGCCCGAGTCTTCGAAGGAACTGGCCGAACTCGCCGTGAATGGAACGTCGCTTGCGCTCGTCCAGAACCCGGACGGCAGCCTGACTGCGAATTTCTCCAAACCGCACCGCACCTATTTCCTCGGCCTGATCGGCATGGACGAGATCCCGCTCGGCCTGACCGCCACGGCCATGACCTCCGGGGAAAAGACTGGCGGCGCCTGCATCTATGCGCTCGGCAATCAGAACCAGGCCGTGCTGATCAATTCCGGCGCCAATCTGAAAAGCGAGAACTGCGAGGTGCATGTGCATTCGACCTCCTCGCCGGCCTTCATCATGAATGCCGGTGCACGGATCGAAACGCGCCGCTTCTGCGTGAAAGGCACGCAGAACATCCGCAATGGCGGCACGCTGACCAATCTGGAAACGGGCTGCGCGGCCGAGGCCGACCCCTATGCCGGCAAGCTTCCCGAACCGGTGGTGCCCTCCACCTGCACGACGCAGGGGACAAAAGACGGGCAGCGCATTACGATGAAACCCGGCCTGCATTGCGGCACGACCTTCAATGGCAGCCCGACGGTGACCTTTGAACCGGGCCTGCACATCATTCGTGGACGGATGATCATCAATTCCGGCGCGACCGTGATTGCAGAGGGCGTGACCTTCTACTTCCCGGACGTCGACAGCGAACTGCGCGCCAATGGCGGGCTGACCTTTACCGCCACGGCGCCGACAACGGGACCTTATGCAGGCATTCTGATGTTTGAAAAGACATCCGACCCCAACAACAACCGCAACAAGCGGCAGTATATCTTCAACGGCTCGCGCGGCGAGATCCTCAAGGGCATCATTCACCTGCCGAACCGCGACGTGACCTACAATTCCACCACCAACCAGAAGAGCCAGATCTCGCTGGTGGTCAACACGATCATCATGAACTCGGCCAACTGGCAGGTGGAACCCTATGAAGCGACGGCCAGCTCGTCATCCGCTGGAGGCGTCAGGCTGACGCAGTGAGCGGGCCGACAAGCGGCTTTCGATGGACAAATTGCAAAGGGGATGGCTGGTGCCGTCCCCTTTCGGTTTCATTGCCTCGATTTCAGCCCTTGCTCAGACCTTGACCGCCAGTCTCAGTCCACCCCAGTGACGACCGGAGACGAAGATGGGGGCGGAGATGTCTTTCATCAGCACGAAATTGCCGCCGCCCATGTCGCGGCGATAGGTCTGGACGAGGAAGGGTGCCGTGGAGCGACCGGCGGCGAGACCGACGCGGTCGTTGAAGATGCGGCGGTTGCGGCAGTTTGCCGTGTTCCAGACGCTGTCGCCCGGCCGCTGCGGGGCGGAGAATTTCTTGTTGTGGGTCGGCAGGTAGCCGTTTTCATCCACTGCGGCACAGAAGCCGATGCGGTCGGAAATCGACAGGATCGGCTCCTGGATTCCGGGCAGAACCTGATCAGTGAACTCGGTGAAGCCGGTCATCATCTGGACCGGATCAGTGCCGGGGATCTGGCGGTAATTGCGGTCGAAAAGCTGTTGCAGGCTGATGCGGCCACTGTCGACGGCGCGCTGGAACGCGTCGGAGATCTGGGCGGCAACACCTGTGGCAGTGTCGATCCACTCGCTGTCCGTGGTGCGAATACCGGCGCTGGCTGTCAGCTGGATCAGGGTCTCGGATAGCGCAACCACCTTATCGACGCGTCCCGCGGCATTTTGCAGGGCGGCATCGGAACCGCGCACTTCGCCGGCCATATCGCCGAGGGCGTGGACGAATTCGGCGCATTGCCGGTCGACCTGGTCGGTGGTCTGCACCATGATGGAGGAGCCATCCAGAATGCGGGTAATGACGCCTTCCATGGTTCCGAAGGAATTGTTCATGGCCTGCGAGGTCTCGCGCACATCACGGGCGCTGGTTGTCGCGCTGCGACCGGCCTCCGAGAGATTGGTGATCTTGGTGCGAATTTCGTTGAGTGTGGTCTGGATCGAGCCCGTCGCCTGTGATGTCTGGAGCGCAAGGGCGCGAATTTCGGAGGCGACAACGGCAAAACCCTTGCCGGCCTCGCCCGCACGTGCGGCCTCGATTGCGGCATTCAGCGCCAGCAGGTTGGTCTGGCGGGCAATCGTGCCGATTTCCTCGGCGACGCGGTCGACATCCGACAGTGACGTGGAGAAGGAGCCGATCTCGGTGCCGATCTGCTCGGACGCAGTCACCATGTGGTCGATCTTGCCAACCGCACCGCTCAGACGCGACGCGCTTTCGGTCAGCATCTTGCGCGCTTCGACCGCAGTCTGGTCATTGTCGCGCAGGGTTTCGGCGATGCTCTTGTTGACTTCAGCGATGTTCAGGGCCTGGCGGGTGACCTGGTCAAAGGTCTGAGCATGGCGCTTCGATGTAGCGGCGACATCCTGGATGGCACCGGCGATGTCGACCAGATCCACCCCAAGACTTGACGCCTCCTCGGCAAGCCTGGTGATGATCAGGCGCAGCTTGTCAGCCTGTTCGGTCGCATTCTCCACTGGCTCCGGGCGTGGCGCGCCCGGCAGCTCATAATCGGCCTTCTCCATTGCCATGCTCATCTTGACCCTCCTCGATTCTCCAGATTCTGCCAGCCTTTGGTTAAGAAACCTCTATATTCAGGGGGTCTGAAACCGGGATAAACCCAAGATTCGCCGACAGGGCGGCGGGAGGAACGAGCGGAGACCCCGGAGATTGCCGGATGGTGCGCGGGCATGTTACGCATGTCCTTTCTATGTCCTGCCCGAGTGCCTCATGCAAATCCTCCTCGTCTCATCAGCCCCCATCCCGGCCATCCGCTATGGCGGGGCGGAGCGGATCATCCTGTGGCTCGGGCGGGCGCTGACGGAGATGGGCCATCAGGCGAGCCTCATGGCTCCCGACGGCTCTTCCTGGGCCTATGGCAAGCTCTACCCCTTCGACAGCGGCCGTCCCCTGGAAGCACAGATCCCGCCAGGGATTGACGTCGTGCACAGTCACACCGGCCTCGATCCGGATTATGACGGCAAGGCCTGCGTGACGATCCATGGCAATTCGAAGGAGGTTCACCGCTTCCATGCCAATTCGATCTTCCTGTCTGCCCATCACGCGCAAGCGCATGGGGGCAAAGTCTTTGTCTATAATGGCGTCGACCCGCGCGCCTATCCGGAACCGGATCTTTTGGCGCATGGCGGGTCCTTGACCTTTCTCGCAAAGGCTGCCTGGAAGGTGAAGAATGTCACGGGCGCGATCCGCGTCGCCCGCAAGGCCGGACTTCCCATCGACATTCTCGGCGGCCATCGCCTCAACCTGAAGATGGGCTTCCGACTGACGCTTGATCCCAATGCCCGGTTCAAGGGCATGGTGGATGACATTGAAAAGGCCCGTTACCTGCGCCCCTCCAGCGGATTGCTGTTTCCCGTGCGCTGGCATGAGCCCTTTGGCGTGGCGGTCATCGAGGCGATGTATTTCGGCCTGCCGATCTTTGCGACGCCCTATGGCTCGCTGCCGGAACTGGTGCCTGAGTTTGCCGGCAGGCTCTCTGCCGAGGGGGACGAACTGGCGGCGGCGATCCGCCGGATCGAAGACTATGACCGGCGCGCAATCCATGCGCATTTTCAAGCGCATTTCACGGCAGAGCAAATGGCGAAACGCTACCTTGAGCTCTACCAACGGATTGAGGCGGGGGAGAGCCTGCATCCTGACGCCTTCATGGGCAAGGTGGCCCGTGACGCCGGTTTGCTGCCCTGGCAGGACTGACGGAGCGGACGTTCAAGAAAACCGCAAGACATTGTCGATGGGTTTCAAGGCAATGCAAAGCCTTGAAAAACGGGCTTTCCATCGCCTCAGAGCGCGCCGATAGCCCGAAGCTTCTTCAGAACGGCGAGGCTTGGCTCGCCCGTGACGGGAAGCTGGTAATGGCGCTCGAAGCGACGGATGGCGTCGCGGGTGGCGTCCCCGGCGATGCCGTCGATTGCGACATTGCTGAAGGCCATGTTGGTCAAGCCGCGCTGGATATCCATGACCAGCCCCGGATCGGCGACCGGTTTCGGCTGCTCAAGGGCGGCCGGCTGCTGCGGCCTGGCGGCGACATCGACAGCTGGCACGGGTGGCGCGGCCACTGCGGGACGATAGGGTGCGGGCTTTGTGTCTGCCTGCGCCTGCGGCTGCAACTGCGGCTTGGGCTGTTCAAGAGCCGGTGGACGCTGCGCATTTGCTGCGGCCGAGGGGCGGAGCTGGGTTTCGGCCTTGCGGATGGCGGCAGCGACCGGATCAATGGCGGCGGGATCGCGGGCATCGGGAGCGGGTCGCTGGGCCGGGACAGCCGCCGTGACGCTTGTGTCGAGACGCAGCGCCACCAGCAATTCGTCGGAGACGAGGCCGTCGGGCTCCATCGAGATGGTTTTCTGGTAATTGATGATTGCCGCTTCCGTGCGCGGCCCGATGACACCATCGGCCTCGCCCTGATAAAAGCCGCGCCGGGCAAGCAGGGTCTGGATTTCATGCACACGGGCCGCAATCTCATCGGCCGTGGCGGCCTCTTGCAGAGCGGGATCACCCTCGCGGGTAATACGGAAGGTGGTGACTTCGCCTTCTTCGGCGGCGTCTCTGTTGCGGTTCACGCCGCCAAGGGCGGTGAAATCCTCGGCGCTGCGCGTGCGCATCAATGGCGACGGATGCTGGCCGGGCTGGTACCAGAGCGCATTGGCGGCGACGGAGCCGAAGGCCACGCCGAAAATGGACACACCCACAAAGAAACGCGGATGGCGACCAATCAGACCGAGCAAAGCCTGGCCGCCCCTCATCAGGAGACCCGGCTCAGCTGGCGCTGGCTTTCTCCTGTCAGGCGATTTTCGCTTTGGCTTTGCCATTGACGGTCTCTTTTCCGCTTTCCCTTGAGGCCGGCTCGACCGCCAGCAGTCGTGGCGGAAACTCGACCATGTTGTCACTCATGGCGGCCTGGGCGGCAGCACCGGAGCCGTCGACCGGCAGGCTGACGGTGACCACGGTCCCCTCGCCAGGACGGCTTTCGATGGCGAAGCTGCCACCATGCAGCGCCGTCAGTCCCTTTACCAGCGAAAGGCCGAGGCCGGAACCCTCATAGTTGCGGTTCAGGTCATTGTGGATCTGCATGAAGGGGCGACCGAGCGCTTCGATCTTGTCCGCGGCAATGCCAATACCGGTATCGCTGACGGAAATCGCAAGCCGGTTATCGCGAAGGCTGGCGTCGATCGTGACCGCGCCGCCGGCATCGGTGAATTTCACCGCATTGCTGACGAGATTGATGATGATCTGGCGAAGCGCGCGCGGATCGGCGGTGATGTCACCCAGAGCGCGCGGCAGGCGGCTCGTCAGCTTCACCCCCTTGGAGGTGGCCTGAAGCGAGAGCATCTGCTCGCATCCGACAATGGTTTCGGCCACGGGAAAGGTTTCCAACATCAGCTCGTAGCGGCCTGCCTCGATCTTCGACATGTCGAGCATGGTGTTGACCACCGACAGGAGATGGGCGCCCGACTGGCGGATCAGCTGGACATATTCGCGCTGGCGGTCGTTTTCGAGCTTGCCGAAATATTCGCCCGCGAGAATGTCGGAAAAGCCGAGGATGGCGTTGAGCGGTGTGCGCAGCTCGTGGCTGACGGCGGCAAGGAAGCGGCTCTTCGCCTCATGGGCTTCGGCGGCTTCCGATTCCTTGGCGCTGACGGCCGCGCGGATCTCCATTTCGCCTTCGATGTCGAGCATCTGGGCCAGCACGCCTTCCAGCATACCGTCTGCGTCGCGACGCGCGGTCATGTCGAGGCGGATATTCATGAACTGGGTGTGGTCGAGGCCGAGAATCGGACGGTCCAGCCTGAGGTCGATCAGGACGGCGTCGACACCCTGGCGGAGCTGGTCGAGTGCCTGGATGAAGCGGATGCGATCCGAGACATGGACCTGCTCGACAAAGGGACGCTCGAAGGGTTCGCGCAGGAAGGAAAGGAACATATCCCGATCGCGACCGCCGGTCTGGCGGACGGCGCCCATGGCATCGAGCTGCAGGAAGAGGCCCGGGCAGAAATCCAGAAGATCCTGCATGGGGGCAGGCTGATGCCTATCGGCGCTTTCGCCTGCCGTCGAGAGGCCGACGCGGTGGACTGCGACGATGGCAAGGGCGCTCAGCATGTAAAGGACGGCGACCAGCGCAAAGCCGATGGGCAGTGCTATGGCCGGGTTCCAGACAAAGGCGAGGCCTGCCGGAACGGCAATCAGGGCGATGGCGAAGACGCGGGCAAGATGGCGCAGCAGGATCGTAACACGGGCTGAGCATGCGCCGTCATGGTGGTCCCGCGGCAGGCCATGCTGGGCCAGCCGATCCACCATCGCGGTCATTCCATCAGCCATTTTACGCAATACAGACACGCTTTTGAATCCGCGCCAGAATCATCTTCTATCGAGGCCCGATCCTAGGGCGCGCGCGCTTAAGGAATAGATAAGGCGCCACCCGTTTGGCGGCGCGAAAAGCCCGAAATGACCATAAACGAGACAGGCATCCGGCTCTTTGTTTTTTATGGTTAACGCGGGGTAAGCGGCGGAATTTGAACAGTTTTCGCGTTTCCGTTAACACTTGCGGCAGCGACAGGCCCGCAATTGCCGGTGGATAAGCGGGATTGCGCCGCAATTATGCTTAACAGCAAAGGATAAGATTTGAGGCAAATGGTCCGGAACGGGGTATTGCATCGCATTTTAAATGAATTTGACGAAAACCCCAGCGGTTTTTGCAAATCGTTCTTCGCAGACCGCGTCTAAAGGTGATTGCACAAGTCGGGAGCAACCCGGCAGGCCGGCAACGACCGGACAACAGGGACTGGTGAAGACATGTGGTTTCTGATCAAGGGAACTTTCTGGTGCACGATGACGCTTGTGGTGCTGTCCTTTTTCAGCGCCCAGTCATCGGATGACACCGCTGAAGGCCCTCGGCTTGAAATGGGCGACGCAATTGCTGCGGCAACGGGTGCCGTCCAGTATATCGGCGCGCTTTGCATCGAAAAGCCCGAGGTCTGCGAGAAGGGCCGGGAAACGCTGACGGTGATCGGCCACAAGGCGCGCGAAGGCGCACTCGTTGCCTATCAGCTTCTCGGCGACCAGCTGGGCGAGGCAAGCGACACGCCGGCGATCAATCCGGCCGTGAGCGAAAGCGTCGGCGCTCTGGCACGCGGCTCCGTCGAGATCGTCAAGCCGAAGGTCGAGCAGATCATGCGTGAAGCAGCCGTAGCCGAACCGGCTGTTGCCCGGCATGATGCCGGCATTGTCACCGGCACCGTCGTGCCGGAGCCGCGACCCGACATGCCCAATCGCAATCTGCCAAGGCCCTATCAGCCGCCCAAGCTCTGACCGGCCAAGGCCTTATCCATCTGAATACCGGGGGTGCATGCCGAGCCCGACATTGGCCCCCTTTCCTCTTGCATCGAGGTTTACCCCGCATCTGCGGACCGTCTCGATGCCTGTCTGCCTGTCCCGAGGACAAACTTCGGCACCTTTTTTGCCGGCCGTGCGATTGGTCCCAGTCGCACGGCTTTTTTCTTTTCGGGGGTGCGAAGAGTTAGAGCCGTTCATTCTTAAATAGAAGCAGTTCTGCCGGAGCAGGTTTTTGTCGGGGCAGCGACGATTGCCGAAGACCATACCCCAGGGTATGGGCGAGACGATCGCCGCTGATCCCGGCGGAAAGATGCCCGGCCCTTCGGGTTGGCTGGAACGGGCCGCCTGATCGCCCGGCTGGCTTGGCCGTATGCGATGACTACGACGCGCGCCAGCCGGGCGACCATCCGACTCCGTTTCAGTCAACAGAACTGATTCCATTTAGAAATGAACGGCTCTAGACGCTCTGCAAAACTTGACATGATATCGCATATGATATCATCATAACGTATGATCGTCGTCGATGCGAATGTCATCCTGTCAGCACTGCGATCCACGAGGGGCGCCTCTCACTTTTTATTGCGGGAGATGCTGGCCGGAGATGTGGAATTTGCCGTATCGCCGGCCGTGGCGCTTGAATATGAGGCGGTTCTGAAGCGCGACGGACTGCTTGGACCGCAGTCCTGGATCGGTCAGGATGAAGTTGACATTGTCCTCGATGCTGTCGTGAAACAGGCTCATCTGGTATCCCCGTGGTTCCGGTTCCGGCCCTTTCTCGAGGACCCAAAGGACGATCTCTATATGGAATATGCCCTGGCGGCGGGAGCGAGGCTGATCGTCAGCCTTGACCGGCATTTCAGAATTCCCGCAGTCGAGGGCTTCGGCCTCAGCGTGCAATCCGCAGGGCAATTCGTCGCGGAACTTATGAAAGGAAGATCATCATGAGTACCTATCCCCTTCGATTGGCTGATCATGTGATGGAGGAGGCCAGACAGGCTGCAGCGGAGGATAATGTCTCCCTGAACCAGTTGCTGTCTGCCTTCATTGCCGACGGGATCGGCCACAGAAGGGCGATCATGGCCCTGAAACGGCAGGCGGAGCGAGGTGATGTGGCAGCAGCGCTTGCCATTCTCGATCGCGTGCCCGATGTCGAACCGGAGGCCGGGGACGAACTGCCGGATGTGGCAAAGCGACCCCGAGGTCGTGCCCGGTCATGATGCCGGCCCCTTCAGGCTCATCACCGCTTTTCCGCGTGGCGCAGCGTTTTCTTGACCGGCACACAGTTCAAATGCTGGCGCTTGTGGCCTATATCGCATGCACCGACGAATGACTGCGGGGCGCCATGACCACGATTGACCAGATGATTGACGATTTTGCCTATCTTGAGGATTGGGAGGATCGCTATCGCTATGTGATCGAACTGGGCAAGGCGCTGCCGGATCTGCCGGATGCGGAGAAGAATGCCGAGAACAAGGTGCAGGGCTGCGCCAGCCAGGTCTGGCTCTCGACGTCGGCGGGGCCGGGTTCCGATCCGGTGATGGAGTATCAAGGCGACAGCGACGCGCATATCGTGCGCGGGCTGGTGGCCATCGTGCTGGCCGCCTATTCCGGCAAGAAGGCATCGCAAGTGGTCGAGCTCGACGCGCTGGATCTCTTCGGAAAGATCGGCCTGATCGAGCATCTGTCGGCGCAGCGCGCCAATGGCCTGCGCTCGATGATCCAGCGGATCCGCGAAGAAGCGGCAAAGCGGCTGGTCTGACGGGGCAGACAGATGACGGGGACGCCAAGCCCCCGCTTGTCACTTATCGTGCATGGGCAAGCGTCAGGACAGCGGCGGGCGATAATCCCTCTCCCCCCAATGGCGCGTGCCTTTGCGCGTTGGGGGCGGCTGGTAATGGCGGGCAAGCGCCAGAAGCGCCACCCGCAGCATCAGCTTGGCAGACCGGGCCGGCCATTGCCGTTCGCGCTCCACCAGTTCCAGCCCCTTGCCGAAGCAGCAGACATCCAGCGCCACGCCGGAGAGATCGGGCCCCATGGCGTCGATTGCGGCAGACAGGCGACGGTGGGCACCGACGGCCGTGTCGGTCATCACGTCGTCGCGCGGGGCCTGCCCCCTGATGCGGCTTGAAAGACGCGGCTCCCAGGATGCGGTGATGCGCGGCTGAAGCCCGGCCCGCTCGAAATCGGCGGCCAGCCGCTCGCCGGCATTCATGGCGTCCTCCGAGAGAAAGGGCTCCCCGCTGCGGTCCTTAAGGTGACGCAGCGGATAAAGCGGCGATTCGGCACGGTTGCGCAGGACGGCGCGTTTGCGACTGCCGCTTTCGCCTGGTTCCGGCAGATGGACCGTTTCCAGGTCGCGATGCTGGGCGGCAAAGGCCTCGCCGCCCTCTTCGCTCAGCAGGCGCTTCAGATGGGCGCGCGCGGCAGGCGTTGAGGCAATTGCATTTTCGCTGAGCGTCACAAGACCGGATTGTGCCAGCGCACGCAACTCCTCCTCCTCGACCGAGAGGCTTTCGCCTCCATGTCCCGCCAGGCGGCAGGCGTCAGCCTGCCGGTCGATCCGCCTTTCCCCGGCGATCAGGAAGCGCAGGAGCTTCACCATGCGACGGCGACCCGTTGGCGCTGCGAGCGCCTGCTTCTTTTTCACAGCGCCTGTCATCGGCGCGCTCCCGCAACCAGATGCACAGTGCAGGCCATGCGCTCGATGATCGAGACAAGCGTATCGAAGGCCGGATCATCACGCCGATCCTCGACGATGTGGCAGGCATGGCGCACGGTGCTGCGATCACGCCCGAAGACCAGTGCTATCTCGGCCTGGGGCATGGAATAGGCGACATGGCAGACATACATGGCGATCTGGCGGACATGGGACATCAGCCGGCGGCTGGCGCTGCCGGCCTCGGGATCTTGCCCGGTGAGGCTCAGCACCTCCAGCGTCAACTGGCGCACCACCATGCCCAGCAGGCGCTGGTGCGAGAGATGGGCGGGGTCGATGTCAACGAAGTCGGCTACTGCACTGGCCATAGCCAGATTTGCTGCCTGATCGGTCGGTGACGGTTCTCGGCTTTCGGGGTTGGATGACATCACAGGCTCCATATAGGTTTATTTTCCTATGATGGGGCCAGAAGCCGCAAAAAGGCAACCCTCAGGATTTTAGGGGATTTGTCAAACGGACCCGAGCCGCAAACAAAAAAGCCGGACACGACGCCCGGCTTCTGAACTGTATATTGCGCGAGGCCGGAGCCGTCCCTGACCCCCGGCACCCTCGCTGCTCTTACCTGCCGCGCTTGCGGCGCTGGCCAAGACCCATTTCCTTGGCAAGGCGCGAACGGGCTTCCGCATAAGCGGGGGCAACCATCGGATAATCGGCCGGCAGATCCCATTTTTCGCGGTATTCTTCCGGGCCAAGACCGTGATGGGTCATCAGGTGGCGCTTCAGCGACTTGAAGGAACCACCGCATTCCAGACAGACCAGATGATCATCCTGAACGGATTTGCGAACCGATACCGCCGGCTTCGGCTTTTCGACGACTGAAGCAACGGGTGCGGGTGACGTGGTATTGCTCAAAGCAGCGTGAACATCAGCAATGAGGTGGCTCAATTCGCTGACCGGAACCACATGATTGCTGACATAGGCAGCAACAATATCGGCAGTCAGTTCGACAAAGAGATGGTCGTCGGAATTGTGGGATGTCTCAGACATTTTCTAATTCTCCAATTTCCTCACCGGCGTTACCCGCCGTAACCCCGATGAAGCTCGTTTCTGGTCAGTACCGAATTTACGTCAGACACTACCGCCGGTGTACCCATATTTTATCATTAAGCTCTAACGTGTCTAAACGGAATGGGTTTCAATATGACGCACGACAATATTAGAAAAATCATTCCCGTTACGAGTCAGAGCGTATCAAAACACCTGCGTATGCTTGAATCGAATATCACTATTGCAAGAAAAGTCTATAGCAACCTTTTACCCAATTTTTGGGTGGGTAGTCTTCAATAGAACGCCATGTGACATGTAACAAACGTAAATCACAGACAAAATCGGCAGAGGAGGAGCACAATACTACGGTTTGCCTAACTTACTATATTCATAGAGACTTCAATTCATCCCGAACCGACTCTTTCGACATGGGATAGCCCACGGAATGGGCCGCCTTGGCCAGAAGATGGGCGGCGATCGGTGCGGTCAGGATGAAGAAGATGATGCCGGCCAGGGCGCGGAAAAAAACCGAATACTCACCGGAATGAATGCCAACGGCGAGCAGGAGCAGACCGGAGCCGACGGTACCGGCCTTGGAGGCGGCATGCATGCGGGTGTAGAGGTCCGGCAGACGGATGATGCCGATCGCAGCGAGGAGCGAGAACAGGGCTCCGACCACGACAATCGCGGCTGTCAGGATTGCGACAACGAGATCCATCACTTAGCTCCCTTGGGCGTGGTGGGCGTCTTAGCGGCCTTCGCAGCGGCGCTCTTACGCGTGGTGGCACCTGACGGCTTGCCCGCAACCTTCCTGGCACCTGCCGGCTTTGCCGGACCATCCGATTTGCCCCGGGCTGCGGAGGCTTGCGCCTGCCCCTCCCCTTCCCCGACCTTGCCGCGCGCCAGGATGAAGCGGGCGAAGGCAACGGTCGCGAGGAAGCCGACAAGGCCGAGCGCAATCGCGATGTCGATATAGACCGTGTAGCCGGTGCGCAGCGCAATCACGGCAATGAAGCCGATGGCGATGCCGACCAGCATGTCGAGCGCGATCACCCGATCGGGGAGCGTCGGGCCAATGACCACGCGATAGACGGTGACCAGAAGGGCGATCCCGAGGACCACCAGCGCGAATGTCGTGGAAGCGTGAACGATCGTGTCCGCAGTCATCAGCCGAAGGCCTCCAGTATCTTGCGCTCAAAACCCTCTGCGATGTCCTTCTTCTGCGCCTCCGGATCGGAGCAATCGAGCGCATGCACATAGAGGAACTTGCGGTCTTCCGAGACATCGACCGAAAGCGTGCCGGGCGTCAGCGTGATCAGGTTTGCCAGAAGCGTGATCTCGAAGTCGCGGGTGACGGTGAGCGGAAAGGCGAAAATGCCGGGCGCCACATCCAGCTTCGGACGGATGACGAGGATGGCGACCCGCCAGGCCGATTTTGCCAGTTCCACCAGGAACAGGATGACGAGCGAGAGGATGCGCAGTGTGCGGCTCGACGAGGCTCCACCGGCGAGCTGTTCGCGGAAGAGGCTGAGCGTCAGCAGCGACAGGACGAAGCCGAAAAGCAGATTGTGAACGGAGCCGCTGCCTGTGACAGCGCCCCAGATCACGGCCATGACAATGCCGGTGGCGAGGACGATCATGGTGCACCTCGGGTCGGGAAGACGGACTGGATATAGGATGACGGATCGAGCAGACCCACAGCCGCCTGCTGGCTGAGCGCAATCAGCGGCTCGGGGAAGAGGCCGAACCAGATGACGAAGGCTGCAAGCAGCGTAATCGGCCCATGGCGGAGCCACAGATGGGCGGGCTTCAAGGCAATGGCCGGGCCAAGCTCTGCGTCACGGGGCGCCTCGACCGGCGGGCGCCAATAGGCAAGGAGGAAGACACGGCCGAAGGCAATGGTGACGAGGAAACCCGACACGAGGACCGAGGCGGCAAGCCACCAGGCTCCGATGTCGAGCGAGGCCTTGACCAGCATGGCCTTGGGCCAGAAGCCGGAGAAGGGCGGCAGGCCGCTGGCGGCAAAGAAGAGCGCGAGCGACAGGCCACCAAAGGCGGGCGCCGTGATCCACAGGCCCGACAATCCCTGCAGGCGGAAGGAACCGCCAATCCGGGCGGCCTCGCCCGCGATCATGTAGAGCGCGGTCATCAGCACGATGGAGTGGAGCGCATAGAAGATGGTTGCGGCAATGGCCGCCGGTCCACCGATGGCAAGACCCGCCAGCATGTTGCCGATGCCGACAATGACCACGAAGCCGAGGAAGCGGCGGGTATCGGTCTGGGCGAGCGCGCCGAATGCGCCCATGATCATGGTCAGCACGGCCAGCACGCCGACCGTCAGGCTCAGCGTTTCGAGCTGGACCGGGAAGAGCATGACCATGATGCGCAGCAGCGCATAGACGCCGACCTTGGTCAGGAGACCGGCAAAGAGCGCCGAGACGACCACGCGCGGCGTGTGATAGGAGGCGGGCAGCCAGAAATTGACCGGAAAGGCTGCGGCCTTCATCGAGAAAGCAAAGATGAAGAGCGCTGCGATCGTGACCAGCGGCGCGCTTTCCGTCATGGTCTGCGCCTTGATGGCGATATCGGCCATGTTGAGGGTGCCGAAGACGGCATAGACATAGGCGACCGTGATCAGGAACAGCGTGGTCGCGATCAGGTTCAGCACCGCATATTTCAAGGCACCGTCGATCTGCTCGCGCTCCGAGCCGAGGATCAAGAGGCCGAAGGAGGAAATCAGCAGGACTTCGAACCAGACATAGAGGTTGAAGATATCGCCGGTCAGGAAAGCGCCGGACACACCGGCCACCAGCACCAGCAGGAAGGGATAGAAGCCGTAGCGGCGACCGCTCTTGTCCACATCGGTGATCGAATAGAGGACGCTGGCAAAGGCGACGATACCGGCAGACAGCGTCAGCAGCGCGCCCGTGAGGTCGACCGTGATCGCAATGCCGAAGGGCGGCAGCCAGCGACCCATCATCATGGTGATCGGACCGTTTGCCATGACTTCGGCCAGCAGCATGACTTCCGCGCCCACCACCAGGCCCAGGGCGACAAGGGCAATGGGTGGATGAAGATCGGTGCGATGGCGCACCATCATCAAAAGCGCGCCGAAGCTCAGGCAGAGGCCAATGGGCAGGATGGTCAGCCATTGCGCGAAGCTGGCAGGCTCCATCACCAGGGCAGAGGCATAATCAACAATCTTGTCGGAAGGTGCAGCCATGTGTCTTTCAGTCTTTCTCTGCCTCAGTAGCCGCGTGGCGGCATCACGTCGCCTTCCGGCTCGGCAATCCGCATCTCGTCGGTATCGTCCGTTCCCAGATCCTGATAGGCGCGGTAGGTCAGCACCAGCAGGAAGCAGAAGAAGGAAAAGGAGATGACGATGGCCGTCAGGATCAGAGCCTGGGGCAAGGGATTGGCGGCGGTGGCGGCCAGTGCATCGGCATCACCGGGGATGATCGGCGGCACGGCCTGGGTCAGGCGACCGGCGGTGAAGATCACCAGATTGACGCCGTTGCCGAGCAGAACAATGCCAAGCAGCACGCGGATGATATGCTTCGACAGCATCAGATAAATGGCAGCGGCAAAGAAGATGCCAACCAGGACGGCAAACAGGGCTTCCATCAGCCATCATCCCTTTCTTCAAGCGCCAGCGCAATCGAGGTGAAGGTGCCGACGACCACGAGATAGACACCGATATCGAAAGAGATGACGGTGGCGAGCGGCACCTCGACACCGAAGAGCGTCGGATAGACCCAGACGCCGGTCATGAAGGGATAGCCGAGCGGCGCGGAGACAAAGCCGGACAGGACCGACAGCTGAAGGCCGGCACCGGCAATCGACATCGGATGGAAGACCATGGCGCGGCGGACATGCTGCACGCCAAAGGCAATGGCATAGATGGCGAAGGCGGAAGCCGCAATCAGCCCGCCGATGAAGCCGCCGCCCGGCTCGTTGTGACCGCGCAGCAGGACGAAGATGGAAAAGAGCAGCATCAGGGCCGTGAGGAACGGGGCTGCGGTGCGGAAGATCAGCGTGTTCATTTGCTCTTGCGGGCTCCCGACTTGGATTTGGCAGGGCTGGCCATGGCGGCCTCGGCGAGCGCCGGCTGGTCGACGCCTTCGCGCGCCACCGGCGGACCGGCGGGCACAAGAGGCGCCTCCGGCTGCAGGCGTGGCGCCACCCGGATGCGGATCAGCGCAAGGATGGCAAGGCCGGTGATCATGACAACCGCGATCTCACCCATGGTATCGACGCCGCGATAGTCGACGATGATGACATTCACCACATTGGCGCCGTGGGCGATGATCTTGGAATAGGTGTTGAAGAAGATCGACAGGGCCGGATCAAAGGCACCCTGGGTTGCCCGCATGAGCAGCAGCATGAAGCCGAGGCCGCAGGCCAGCGCCAGCGCGCCATGCAGGATGGTCGGCACGAACGGGCGATGATCGGTGACTGAGAGCTTCAACCGGGTCATGACCAGTGCGAGAATGACCACCGACAGGGTTTCGACCATGAACTGGGTGAAGGACAGATCCGGCGCGCCGAAGAGCAGAAAGAGCACGGCGACCGCAAAGCCCTGGATGCCGAGCGAGACAATGGCGGTCAGCCGGTCCTTGGCCATGACGACGGTGACAATGCCGATCACGGCGATGGCAAAGAAGGCAAGCTCGTAGAAGCTGATCTCGGCCGGCCAGCCCGGCAGGGCGGGAAGTTCGTCATAGGCAAAGAGCGGCACCAGCAGGGTGACAGCAAGAATGACGAAGGTGGCGGTGATGTAGAATTGCAGGCGGCCACTCTGGACGACGCGGGTGAGCCCATAGGAGACATGGACAAGGCCGCTGATGAAGCCATCGAACCAGCGATCCGGGCCAGTCCCGATGCCGAGCAGCAGTTCATCGACCATGCCACGCAGGCGGTCGAGACTGCGATAGACGCCGATGCCGACAAGGATCGTCAGAAGCGAAAGTGCCAGCGGAACGCCGATATGGGGGATGAGGCTGATGGTGATCGGCGTCGCCTCCCCTGCCACGGCGGTCGCCATCGGCGTCGAGACAAACTGATGGGCGAGCGGCGAGAAGACTGCGGCCAGAAGCCCGAGTGCCGCGAGCGTCAGCGGGCCGAGCCAGAGCAGCACCGGACCTTCATGGGCATGTTTCGGTGTCTTGACTTCGGCCCCGAGGAAGGGCTTCAGCGCAACCGCAAAGGCGATGGCAAACATCAGCGCATTGCCGATGATGGCCACTGCGGTGAAGAAGACGGCACGCGGGCTTGCGCCAGCCAGCGCGTAATAGATCTCTTCCTTGGCGAGGAAGCCGAAGAAGGGCGGCAGGCCGGCCATGGATATGGCGGCAAAAATTGCGGCAATGAAGGTGACGGGCATGGCCTTGCGCAGTCCGCCGAGCCTTGTGACATCGCGCGTTCCGGCTTCATGGTCGATGAGGCCGGCGACCATGAAGAGCGCGCCCTTGAACAGCGAATGGGCGACGAGATAAAGCACCGCCGCTTCCACCGCATGGGGCGTGTCGAAGCCAGTCAGCATGACCAGGAGGCCAAGCGAGGCAACCGTCGTATAGGCGAGCATCAGTTTCAGATCGGTCTGGCGGATGGCCAGAATGCCGCCGACCAGCAGCGTGACGCCACCGAAGAAGGGCAGAAGGATTTCCCAGGCGAGCGTGCCGCCCATGGCCGGGTTGAGCCGCATCAGGAGATAGACGCCGGCCTTGACCATGGTGGCCGAGTGCAGGAAGGCCGAGACGGGCGTTGGCGCTTCCATGGCGTTGGGCAGCCAGAAATGGAAGGGGAACTGGGCCGACTTGGTAAAGGCGCCGCCAAGAACCAGGAACAGCGCTGCCAGATAAAAGGGGCTGGCGCGCACCACATCGCCGGCATTGACCAGCAGCGAGAGCTGGGTGACGCCGGTCATGTTCCACAGGAAGATGAGGCCCGCAAGCAGCGCCAGACCGCCGCCACCGGTGACGACCAGGGCCTGCAGCGCCGAGCGGCGCGAGGCTTCGCGGCGATGATCAAAGCCGATCAGCAGGAAGGAGGTGATCGAGGTCAGCTCCCAGAAGATGAAGAGCATCAGGAAGCTGTCGGAGATGACGAGACCGAGCATCGCGCCCATGAAGAGCAGGATGTAGGCGGTGAAGCGGCCCTGCTGCGGATGGCCCTTCATGTAACCGCCGGCATAGAGCACGATCAGCGTGCCGATGCCGGTAATCAGGAGCGCGAAGGTGAGCGACAGGCCATCGATGAACCAGGAGAAGCTGAGCGCCAGGCTCGGAACCCAGACATAGCCGCCGGTGATAACCTCGCCGGCTGCAATCTCCGGCAGGAAACCGGCAAAATGAACGAAAGCGAAAACCGGAATCAGGGCGAGCGGCCAGGCCGCATTATGTCCCATGCGGGCCGTCAACCAGGGGGCAAGCACTGCGCCGGCAAAGGGCAGCAGCATTGCGATCAGGGTCAGATCGCCAGGCATCACGAGCATTCACCTCCGGTTTGGGCTAGCATTCATGCTGTGGACTTAGAAACGCGGCCTCTAGTTATGGCAATGGGACCTTCGTCTCAAGCAGAATCGGCGGGATCAACAATCCATCGGGGGAGGATGGGATTTTTGCCACGTATTGCGCCATGTGGATGCAAACTTGCGAAAATAAAAGGCAGGATGAACCCCTCCAACGACCTTCGGGCGCAAATTGCCAAAGACATGTTCGCGCCCTATCTAAAGGCTCAACAAGGAGATCTTTGCATGAGCGATACCAAGGTTCCGAAAATCGTCAAGACCGATGCAGAATGGCGTGAACAATTGACGCCCGAGCAATACAGGATCCTGCGCGAACATGGCACGGAGCGCGCCTTTACAGGACCGTACTGGGACAATTTCGACAAGGGCCTCTATCGCTGCGCGGCCTGTGACGAGCCTCTTTTCATATCCGACACCAAGTTTGACGCCGGCTGCGGCTGGCCGAGCTATTTCGAGCCGGTGAAGCCCGATGTGGTGACCGAGCACCGCGACACCTCCTTCGGCATGGTGCGCACGGAAGTGCGCTGCGCCAATTGCGGCGGGCATCTCGGCCATGTCTTTCCCGACGGGCCGAAGCCGACAGGCCTGCGCTACTGCATCAACGGCCATTCGATGGTGTTTGAACCACTGGGGTGACGGGGTTTGTTTGCTGGCGGGACCCTGGGAAGAAATCCTCTGCAACTTCCCAAGTTCGAGAGTTTCTTTGGGGGGTGCCAGTGAGGTTTTGCCTAGGCCGCAGCCTTGGCGGCGGGCGAAATCAATTGCATCAGGTGGTCGCCAATGGCTTTTCCGAGCAGCGGTGGCACAGCATTTCCAATCTGCACATATTGCTCGGTTCTTGAACCGGCAAACTCGAACCAGTCGGGGAAGGCCTGCAAGCGCGCAGCCTCGCGCACGGTTATTGCCCTGTCCTGCTCGGGGTGGATATAGGCACCCCAATGGATATCGCACTTGGTCAAGACCGTACAAGACAGACCGTCCCATGTCATGCGCCCGTATCTCTTCGTATGATCAGATCGCTTTGCTCTTTTCATGCCTTCCGGGAGAAGTTCATGAGGAATGTCGCGCCAGCTTCCCCCGGGCGGAATAAAGGGAAGACGCTGCATGTTGACCTTTCCCAGGGTCGGCGCCACGTGCCCCTCTACCATTGTCTGATTCCCGCGCATCAAGCGCTGAAAGCGGCTGGGGATATCATCCCTGTAGGCCACGCGTCCCTTGTCTTCACCGTTCTCCAGTGTCGGAAGATCGCCGATCGCATCCCTTATCGTGGTGAATGGCTGTCCCTGTTCAGGACCATGTGTCGGGAGAGGGTGCGAAATGGGCACGCCGATCCGGTTACCGATAAAAACCACACGCCGCCGCTCCTGCGGCACACCGAAGTCTTCTGATCGCAGCACCTGTTCTTGTACTGCATATCCAAGCGCACCCAGTTCGGATTTTATGGCCCTGACCGCTTCTCCTCCGCCGATGGAATAAATGCCAGTGACATTTTCCATCACGATCCACTGCGGGCGCAGCCCATCAACGATCCGAAGATATTCCTTGAACAAAGTTGCGCGCGCGTCGTGCATACCGCGTTGATGATTGTAAACCGAATAAGCCTGGCACGGCGGCCCACCTGCAAGCACTGTCAGTTCGCCCGGCTTTAGACCAGTTAAACTCATCAGTTCCGTGACAGAAAGATCCTCAATTGGTCCCAGAATGAACTTCGCGTTTGGATGGGTCCGGCAGAATGTCTCACCCGCTGCGGCGAAGATGTCATTGCCAGCCAGCACCTTGAAACCGGCCATTTCCAAGCCGGCTGAGAGTCCGCCGGCACCGCAAAACAGATCGATTGCCGTATGTTCCATTGTCCCGACCGCACCTCTTTGTTCTCATTTTGTACTGGTTATAACAACATCGATTTCACCGAGCAATATGCTTGAGGTTCGACTTGGACTTTATCCGCTGCTCAAATTCAGACTTGGTCACAGGCAGACCACCTGTCAGACCAAGTGTTGCAGCATCAAGCGTCGTGTAGACCTCTTCCACCACCGCGAGGTGGAACAAGGCGTCGTCCCCATTGTCGAGAAAATCGACCAGAAACCAGACAATGTCAGCGTTCGAAACGTCCGAAACAGTGTCCATTCTGCCCATGGACTGAAAAAAGGGCGCATCCACGACAACCGCCATTTTCTTTCCCCATCGTCTCAAGGTCGGTACTTTGGTCAGGAGTTGCGGCATCAGGCGCTTCACGCCGCTGCTGCGATAATCGGGCCTGCGTTTTTCGCGGGCCATCGAGAGTTTGCCATCGGTGCGCTTGATGTGATCGAACTCGATTTGCATGTTCTTGCCGGAAAAATAGACGGCCTGGACTTCGACAGCCACCCACTCAATGGCGCTCGTATCCTCTTCTTCATTCTTGACGAGGATCATATCGATCCGGCCAACATCCTCGCCCGGTGCGCTGTCCAAGTTGCCGGTGGATTTCAGAAATCCCACTTCGCCGATACGCTTTGGCTCAGAATCCTCCAGCAACAGTTCTCCAACTCTATCGAAGGCCACGCCGTTCTGGTGAAATCGGGCAGGACAGAGCGCACGAATGCGACCCTTATTGCCTGCAACAGGGGCAATTCCGTCCCCTTCCTGCTGATAGAGCCGGATCGAACACACACCACCCGGTTTTGTGCAGGTCGGATGCGCGCTACTTATCTTGAAAGGGCATGGCCGTTCTAGGGCCTTCTGCCTCAGCAATTTCTCATGCAACTGCTCAAGTCGTTTAGCTTCAGCAGATCTCAAACGACGTTGGTTCGACAGCAGATTCAATTCAGCCATGCGAGCAAGTTCATCTTTACTCATCGCGGCTCCGCCAACCTGATGATTGGCCAGCTCAACACGCTGCTCGTCAGTCAGCGACAGAAATGGTTGGCCATACCATTCAGCAATGTGAAACCGCTCTTCTCGCAACCAATCTCTCCCTTGCGCAGAAGAACATTGGTCTGATTCTACCGCCTAGCGTCAACAGCTGGTCATCGACCGGAAAAACGATCGGCTTTTGGATGACCTTCCCGCCTGCGCCAGTCGCTGGGGCTCATGCCGGTGGCGCGGGTGAATTCGCGGTTGAAGTTGGACTTGGTGATGAAGCCGGCCTCGAACATGATGCGGGTGACGGGTTCGTCCGTTTCGTCGAGCAGGCGGCAGGCTTCGCCCACGCGGCAGTTGTTGACATATTGCGAGACGCTGAGCCGGTGCACGCGGTTGACGGCTTCCGAGACCTGGCGGGCAGGAATTCCGAGCTTGCGGGCAAGGCGGGCGAGATTGAGGTCGGCGTCGCGCCAAGGGGCTTTCTCCTCCATCAGCTGATCGAGGCGTCTTGCCGTTTCCGTATGGTCCGGGGTGATGTCGCGCTTTTCCGCCTCTGGCAGCAAGACCGGAGAGCCCGCCTCCGTTGCGGTATCCTCGTCTTCGCTCCCCTTCCCTTCACTGCCGGCCATGGTGGCGGCAAAACCGAGGAGCAGGAGGGTCAGCGTCGTGGCAAGCGAGACGACAAGCGGCGCCTGGCCAAAGCCGAAGGCCAGATCGAGGCTGACGGCCATGTCGGTCAGGGCCGAGGCAATCAGCGCGTAGCCGGCAATCTGCAAGGAGCGATAGGAGCGCAGCGAGCCATCGAGCCTCGACGCGATCAGACCGTCCGGCCCGTGGCGGGTGAGAAAAAGCAGCATGAAGCCATAGCCGAAGAACTCGGCCATCAGCAGGAGGTCGATCGGATCGCGGAAGAAGCGCAGCAGAAGCAGCAGGATGAGGGGCGGCAGGGCATGGGGCCAATCGCTCAGGCGAAGACCGGGACGCGCGGCGACGAGATCGCGAAAGGTCAGATAGGAGAGCGGCGGGATGATGCTGGCGACCAGGGTCAGAAGCGGCAGGATGGCGGTTACGCCATAGCCCCAGCGCAGCCCGACCAGAACGGTCTGCAGCATGTAGACGGCCAGCAGCGCGATGAACATGCGATTTGCCCGGACCTCCTCGCGCGGCTGCATCAGAAGGCGCAGGATGATGGCGGCCAGCACCAGGGAGACAAGGAAGGAGAGCGGCAGGGAGATCATCGTTTTCCGGCAGGCGTTTCGTCAGGTGATGGGATCAGTATCGATATGCCAATCTAGACCTTGATCGCGTTCAAGATCGACCTGAAACGCGATCCGGGTCTTCTTTATCCGGGGAGTGCCCGAGGGTGAGGCGGTCATATCAACCGATCACATCCTTGAAGGAGACCCCCATGACCCGAAAACAGATGCTTTACTCCGCCGCCGGCCTGATCGTCGCGATCATTGTGCTCGATGGTGCCGTTTCGCTTTACCGCGCTTCAGACCGCTCAAGCGGACCTTTGGACCTTTCCATGGTCAGCAAGATCCGCGTCACCGGCATGGCGAGCAATATCGAAATCTCCGCTAATCAGGAGGCTCCCTATACGGCCGAGCTTTTCGGCGAGCGGCGCGGCTGGGGCGCGATCTGGCATTCCGGCTGGTTTGCCGATGGCTGCCCGAGCGAAGGCTCGATGCGCATCGACGGTGACACACTGCTGGTCGATGTCGGAGAGGGCAGCCGTTTCTTCGACTGGAGCGATTGCGAAATGACGCTTTCGGCGAACCTGAGGTCTGACGCGGCGGTGATGATCGACCAGCAGGCCTCGCGCAGCGAGATACGGGGCGATTTCTCTGTGCTGCAGATCCGCAGCGATGCCGGCGATGTGCGCTTTACGGGTCATGCAGAACATCTGTCGCTGTCGGGGGCGGCGCTCCGGGCACGGCTTGTCTATGACAAGGTCAGGCAGTCGGAGGCCATTGCGATTTCGGGCAAGATGCTGGATGCGACCGTGACATTCCTGGTGCCGACCCCGGTCAGTTATGCCGTCGAGGCCGTTGCCTCTTATGTCGACAGTGCGCTGCCCAACACGCCGGGAGCGAAACCCGAAATCCTGATCAGGGGCGAAATGGCACGGGTGCGGATCGAGTGATCGCTGAAATTCCATGCTCTCCTTCAAGTCAGGGTATTGCATGGGGGACACGGGTGGCGGTTCCGGGCTGTCTCTTCTCCCCCTCGGGGAGAAGTGCCGAGCATAGGCGAGGCGATGAGGGGGCTACTTGGCACAGATTTGGCGCTTCGCGACCCCCTCATCCGGCCCTGCGGGCCACCTTCTCCCCGCTGGGGAGAAGAGGGAGCCCGCTTTGAAGTTGAGGCCTGCCTACGGCATCAACCCCTCACTCCCTCTCCAACCGGTTGTCCACATTGTCCTGGTACTGTTCGTTCTGGACATGCTTGCTGTCCAGCCCGCGCGATTTCGGGTGCTGGGACTTGTCGCGATTGGACAGAACCTCGTTTTCCGGCAGCATGTCCTTCTGGATATCGGTCATGGCGCCGGAGCCATCGCCCTTGCCCTGGGAGCCGCGTCCCATGTGCTTTCCGTCTGCATCGGCCATGATTGATCTCCTCGTTTTGAACTGGTTTTACACGGCAAGACGGGGTCCGACCGTCCGGAGTATGGCGGCGCTGATCTGCGCTGCATGCTCTCCAAGAAAAACCCACGTCCCTGCGGCCCGGTTCCGATCTATGGGCGGCGCCATTTTCATCGGCAGAAAACTCAGAAAATCGCGCTCGGGCGGGGAACCTTTGCGGGCCCTGTCGGTTTCTACAGGTCGGATTGTACGTCGCGCTGATAAGCGGGCGTACTGAGGGACATGATCCGGCATGTGATGCGTCAGGGGGACATCATGGAGACACGCAAGGCGCAGCAGCGGCAGGCGGACCAATGGCGCGAGCCGCATTCGAAGTGGCCAAAGACCATTCCAAGGGCGAAGGGGTTTGATTCCACGCTGGCGCTGCTCAATGAGGGTTATCGTTTCCTGCCGCGTCGTTTCGAGGCGCTGGACAGCCCGATCTTTCGCACAAGGCTGATGCTCAAGAATGTGATCTGCATGAAGGGGCCGGAGGCGGCGCGCTTCATCTATGAGGATCCGCGCCTCACGCGCGTCGGGGCGCTGCCCTCCACCGTGCTCTGGCTTCTGCAGGACGAGGGCAGCGTACAGCAGATGGATGCCAGCGCCCATCGTCATCGCAAGGCCATGTTCATTCGCATGCTGGTCGACGATACGACAAGCATGGACCGGATGGCGGCCATCTTTCGCCGACGCTTTCTTGACCGTATCCCGTCATGGACCTGGCGCAAGGAGGTGTCGCTTGCCAGCGAAATGGAGATCGTGCTGTTTCAGACAGCGCTCGACTGGACGCAGACACCGATCGATCCGGACAGCGTGGGCGACGATGCCGCGCTGATGGCCGATATGGTGAGCCGCGCCGGTCACTTCGGGCCACGCACGTTCACGACGCTTCTGCGGCGCTCCCACCTGGAAAAACGCCTCCGCCGTGTCTTCAGCGACATCCGCAGCGGCCGCATTGCGCTTATGCCCGGTTCGCCCATGGCAGTGATTGCCAATCACCGGGACAAGCATGGACACTTGCTGTCGCCGGAAGTGGCAACTGTGGAACTGATCAATCTGCTCAGGCCGATCGTCGCCGTTGCTCGCTTCATCGTCTTTGCCGCGCTTTATCTGCACCAGCATCCCGACTGGCGCGAGAGGCTACGGGAGAAGGATAGCGAACGGCTCACCGATTTTGTCGAAGAGGTGCGGCGGATCTCGCCCTTCTTCCCCTTTGTCGGGGCGCGCGCGCAATCTGCTTTCGAATGGAACGGCTACAGTCTCGCCAAGGGGCAGTGGCTGCTGCTCGATCTCTATGGCTCCTGCCATGATCCGCTCAGGTTCGAGAGACCGGGCCAATTCGAGCCGGAGCGACGGCTTCGTCACGAACCCTGTGATTACAGCTTCATTCCGCAGGGTGCAGGCGCCTATGCCACGGGGCATCGCTGCCCCGGCGAGCAGGCCACGGTCAGGCTGATGATGGAGGCGGTCGATATTCTGTGCCGCAGCATTGACTACGAGGTGCCGATCCAGACGCTGACCGTATCGCTCCGCCATATTCCCGCCGGGCCGCGGGACGGCTTCCGGATCAACCAGATCCGCTGGCGGGACAGCGATTGAGGCCGACCTCGCCCTGGCGCGCGCAGTGTTCTAGAGCTTCAATTCCATCATCGTCAGGTCCAGCCAGCGGCCGAACTTCTTGCCGACTTCCTGATGGGTGCCGACGAGGCGGAAGCCGAGCCGGCTGTGCAGCGCAATCGATCCTGCATTGCCGGCCTCGATGGCTGCGACCATGACATGGATGCCGCCGGCCCTTGCGCGCTCGATCAGGCTTGTCATCAACCGCTTGCCGATCCCCTGCCCCTGATGGTTCTTCTCCACATAGACGGAATGCTCGACCGACTGGCGAAAGCCATCAAAGGCACGCCAATCGCCATAGGAGGCATAGCCGGCCACCACGCCATCCACCTCGGCAACCAGCACCGGGAAATTGCGGCTGCGGCGCATCTCCAGCCAGGCGCGACGATTGTCGAGATCGACCAGAACCTCGTTCCAGATGGCCGTGGTTTCCGCCACGGCATGATTGTAGATGGCAAGCAATGCCGGCAGATCGGCTTCGGTGGCATCGCGGATAATCGGACTATGGGACATCAATCGTGCTCAGGGAGGGCATGGAAGTGAGGACGGGCAGGAAACCCGCGCAGGGATCGCCTGTGACAGGGGCCACAGAAACGATGGGAGATTTCCGTCATCAAGGGAGAAATTGCAATCGAGATTTACCGTCATGCCCCCATTTCTGAACAGACTTGTCCTGCGCTATGCCCTTGTCTTCCTGCTTTGCGAAGCGGCCATGTGGCTGATCATGCTGGGGCTTAATGTCGGTGAAGACGCCTATGTGGAATGGATCGGGGCCAATGTCGCGGTGTCCTTTGCCAGCGCTGCCTATGCAGGGCTCTATTTTGCACAGGAAAAGCGGCGTGTTCCCGACTGGGGCGAAAGCGTCACGCTGTCTTGCGTTCTGGTCGCCATCTATGTGCTTTACAGCCTGGTGCTTTTTGGCGTGATCAGCATCCTGGGCATGGCAACGATCCGCATCGCGGTGGATCAGATCGGGGCGAGCCTCACGGAGGTCCTGCTGATGGCTCTGGCGCAGGTCATCGTGCTGCCCTTCATCATCAATGTGATTGCCGTCCGCACTGGCGCCAGTTCGCTGATCAAGGTGTTGAACAAATATCCGCAGAAAGAGGAGTAAACCTCTGGCCTTCAAAGGCTACTAAAGCGATTCCGGTGAAAACGGGTTCACCCGAAACGCTCTATCTGTTTGTTTTTGCGCAGTCCGGACGCAAAACCGCTGACGCAGTTTTGCTGGATGTGCTCGAGCTCAACCGAGGCTGATGGCCGTGAACACTGCCGAGTAATGGACGGCAGCGGCGGTGACCACGAAGCCATGCCAGATGGCATTCTGGAAGCGCAGCTTTTCCCAGACATGGAAGATCACGCCGGCGGAATAGATGCAGCCGCCGATGATGATCAGGGTCAGCGTGATGCCGGGGATGATTTGCGACAGCGGGTCCATGGCCAGCCAGCCGCTCCAGCCCATGCCGAGGTAAAGCAGGATGGCCAACCGGTCATAGCGACCGGGAAAGCGGAATTTGAGCGCAATGCCGATAATGGCCGTCAGCCAGATGCCGATCAGCAGGCCAAGGATCATCGGCTGATCAATACCCTGCACGAGGAAGGGCGTGTAAGTGGCTGCAATCAGAACAAAAATCGCCGAGTGATCGAGCCTGCGCAGCATCCATTTCATCGGCGAATGGGGCCACATGTTATAGGTGAAGGAAACACCGAGGCCGATCACGAGGCCAAGGCCATAGATCCAGGCGGCGGCGATATCGGCGTAATCGGAAAAGACCGTGGCGTAGAAGATCAAGGCCGTTGCCCCGATCAGCGCAAAGACCACGCCAACACCATGCACGATGCCATCGGCCACCAGTTCGTGAAAGTCATAGGCGCGTCCAAACTTGAACTGCTCCGTGATGGCCGGCTGGTCTTGCATCGTCTCTTCTGTCATGGCGGATCTTGCGGTGCGAAATTTGTTGAATGATGAACGATTTCCTTGGCATGAACAAGACGGGACCAGGCCGTCGGAGGGAAAAATCCGGCAGGCCCCTGCTCCCGCTGCTGTGACGTTTCATCACTCTAGACGAGAATTATTACCGGAAGCCCGTCACAAGACCGGGATGGCTGATAAAGTTTGGGCTGGGCGAACGGACACCGCTTTTGCACCCTCCGCGATGAAGGATGCAAGGCTCATGGCTGGACGACCTGGCCGCGATAGGCTCTGAGCCGGGCGGAATCGCTTGCCAGGGGGCCGGCCTCGATTTCGGCAATCAGGTCTTTCATCTCGCGGATCTCGCGCACCTGGGTCTCGATGATCTGGTCGGCCAGCTGCCGCACGCGCGGATCGCTGATCTGCGCCCGCTCGCTGGTCAGGATCGCAATGGAATGATGCGGGATCATCGCCTTCATATAACTCACATCGCCCACCGTTTCCTGGCTGCGCACCAGCCAGAGCGAGAGGGCCGCGATGACGACACTCCCGGCGATGATCGAGATATTGACGACAGACCGATGATACATGGACCACATGTAGCTCATCATGATCACCGCCATGACGGCACCCATCAAAAGCGCCATCCAGGTTCGGGTCTGGCTGTAGGTGACGTGATCCAGCGCATAGGTATTGAGATACATCAGACCGAACATCACCACCGTCGAGGTGGCAATCATCGCGGCAAAACGGCCATAGGACATCGGCTTTCCTTCTCCGGCGGCAGGGACTTGAACGGAAGGGACAAGGGCCAAATCCCAGGGCGCGGGGATTGTTCCAATGGCGGCGGGGGATGGTCGTGGCGAGGCTCATTGCCCAGCCGCAGTTGGCGCCAGGCCATTATGTGGGCCAAAACCCGGCCGGCGGCGCCCCTGCTGTATCTCTAGTAAAGGGTTGTGCGGTAAGCCTCTTCCAGTCCGTCGTCGAGTTTCTGCATTTCGTCCTTGTCCTTTGGCGCTCCTGTGGTTTCGTCGAGGATCATCTTGACGAGGGACGGCATTTCACTGCGGTCCTGATGCGCCTCCAGGCTCCACAGACGGGAGCGCCTGAACGCCTTGGCACAATGCAGGAAGACCTCGTTGATACTGACGATGATGGCAAGGCGCGGCAGGCGGTCGGCAACCTTCATCCGGCTCAGGACCCCGGGATCACGCGTGATCATGGCGCGTCCATTGACGCGCAGCGTATCGTCGAAGCCCGGAACGATGAACAACAGCCCGACATTCGGATTGGCGATGATATTGGCCAAGGTATCGAGCCGATTGTTGCCCGGACGATCCGGGATCGCGAGTGTGCGATCATCCAGAACCTGCACAAAGCCGGGCGGATCTCCCCGGGGACTGACGTCTGCCCTTCCCTCGCTGTTCTGTGTGCCGATACAGAGAAAGGGCGAACGCCTGATGAACTCCCGCGCATGGACACCCAGCCTTTCCTGACACTTTGCCAGCGCGAGCCCATGGGTCGGCTCAAACAGCGCCCGAAGCGCCTGCTCATCCTGGATCGTATAGTCCGGGTCAATCTGCATCATCTCATCCTCCCTTGATCGCCTTTTCGAAGGCCACCGCAACAAGCCCGTCTTACTCCTCCAAGAAGTTCTGAGGTACGTACCTCAATCAGGCTTCACAGAGGTATAACAGCGCGGGCGCCAGCGCAAGACGGCTGGGGGAAGATGGATTGGCTGAGCGGGCGGTTTTGGGTGATGGGGATTGGGGTGGGCGCTGCCTTGCGCCATTGTGCCTGACGTAGAGATCATTCTCTGCTCATGCCTGAGACCGGACCCAGTTCCAGGACGGCATCTCGTCGGCTATGCGCCTCCATGCCGGACGTTCGCAGGATTTCCCCCCAAACTGTAAAGCTGCCGTTATTCTGGGGGCGATCAAAGGTCTATGGAGGGCGCGAAAGGCTGATCTTGGCCGCTATCCGAACTCCCGCACCTCTAATTGAGCATGAACGCGGCGTTGATCGCTTGGAATAGCTTTTCTGCGGAAGCCGCCGTTCCCTTCGGTAGATCTGAGAGCTTGGCCCAGCCATCGAATTCTTTCAGCATTTCCGATAAAACTCGCTTCTTATCGAGATCCTTCCCATGACGCTCCTTGAGGACCGTCTCGACCCGTTTAGAGATCAAAGTCGAACCATCAATCGGAAGGTCCTCATTTCTAATTGCAATTCCATAGGCACGGTTCACGCATTCGCGGAAGAAGTCATCTGGGAACAGGTCTTCAATGGCAACGTCGGTTTTCTTGATGCCCGATGCTGTGCCCAACATTAAGACCCGGAATTCGTAGCCTTCGCCTGCGGCAAGCTCCTTCAGATTCATTTCGGAGATCTTCTTCTTCGCGGCGAGGCCAGCCTCGTCGCTGTCCAATAGTACGCCTGCATCCCATCTCTGACCGATTGCAAATGCTGCATACATCGGTGCCTTAGTTGATGTGGCGGCGGGCCAAAGATAGACCTGATCGGAAAGGCCCGTCTTGCTACCATCGCGTAGGATGCCTGAAAGCTTGTTCAAAATCAGCGCATCAGTACCGCCTTCGACGATTAGGACCTTTCTGTTCCCGAGCATCCCCGACAAATCTGATGTCAGACCCAACGAGGCTTCAATAACCGCCATAGGGGCGGCCTGTGTGCTTACCACACCATGGTTTATTGCAAGGTGGTTGTCGCGGCTTTCGACTATCCGGACGCGTTCTGGATTGGCCTGGTCAACCATTGATGCCAAGTGGGTCGTGTAGAGAATTGTGTTGTTTTCGGACAATCCTTCGAACACCCTGAGAAGATCACGCTGACCACTATAGTGAAGATGGACCCCGGGTTCTTCAAGAAGCAAGATACAGTTCTCGAATTCTCCGTCGCTGGCGTGCGTAAACTTCCACGCGAATGAAACGTACCAACGGAAACCGGTTGACCGACGGTAAAGGCGAACGGGGAAACCAATAGCCTCGTCTTCTGCGAAGATATTTAGGGTGGGTCCGTCTATGTCGATGTCGAACTTGACTTTCTTCTGTGTCCAGAGGCGTTGGAACTGCTGGGTCAGATATGCTGATGCGGCGCGCTTGTCGAACTGACGGATGGTCCGTCCATCGGCGGTCGTGCCCTTCTCAACGAAATCGTCGATATCAATTTGAGCGAGGTCGAGGACGATCAAAATCGTCTGGTCTTCCGTCGATAGAAGGTGCCGGTTGTCCCTGCCAACTTTGTCCCAACGGCTCTTGAGTTGATCCAGTTCAACCTGGGCACCAGAAAAATTGTAGTCTTGGATCAAGACGAATTTAGGTAGGTTAGACTGAGCCCAATCAGAGACTTTTTGGACGTCCAGCCCAAGATCATGGGCATCTTTGATCGAGAATTCAGTTTTGAACCCATAGCTCTTCCACGCAAAGATGCTTAGAGTATGAGGGAGTTCGGGGGTGTCAGCCTCTTCATCTACAACGGCTCCATCGCCTTCAGAAACTTCATCTCGAATTCGGGCAAAACTGAACAGGGACATAATGTCCTCTTCGCTCAAGGCGAAGTATGCCTCACAGACGCGCTTACCTTTCGCATCTTTGCGGCCCTTCCAGTCATCGACTGGCCAGTCCTCAGCATCATCGTAGGTTGCGCCGTTGACGTACGGGTTGAGGCAGTACAATGCTTCAAACAAGTTGCTCTTGCCTGCTTCATTCTGACCGACGAACGCGGTGATGTTGGTCGTGGTAATCCAACCCGAATCCAAAATATTCCGGTAGTTCGTGATCTTGAATTTGCTGAGCCTCATCCCGCCCTCGCCATGAACCATTTTCCGCACAACCTACACGGATGTGTCGGGTCTTCCAATACTTTGAAACATGGACAAAAAACTACTTGATTGGACGCGATACGCCTCCACTCGAAGATCAACTCAACCTTGAAATCGTAATGCACTAGCGGCAGCTACGGGCAGGAATTGCCCACGTATCGAAGGCCGACGAAGGTCAGCTTAGTACAATCAGGAAACCTATACCGGCTGGGCTCCTTCCGGCCCCTTTCCCGACACTGCGTTGATCGAAGCGAATGACCGCCTTTGGCTCACAGGCCATATGACGCACTCCGCAGCCCCCTTCCCCAACCTCACAGACAATCCCTGCCCCAATGGAAAAGGGGGCCGAGGCCCCCTTTGTGATATCCGAAACGTTGCAGCCGCTTAGGCCGGCTGCATGGCGCCGGGGCCTGGGATGGCGCCGGGGGGGCATTTGCCGAGGATGATCATGCCGAGCACTTCGTCCTTGGTGACGTCCTCAGTGCGGGCATGGCCGACGACGCGGCCGTTCTTCATCACCGAGACGCGGTCTGCCAGATCGAAGACATCGTGGATGTCATGGCTGATCAGGAAGATGCCGATGCCTTCGCGCTTCAGCTGCAGGATCAGTTCGCCGACCTGGGCGGTTTCCTGGGGGCCAAGGGCTGCCGTCGGCTCATCCATGATCAGGATGCGGGCGTTGAACAGGATGGCTCGGGCGATGGCGACCGACTGGCGCTGACCGCCGGAGAGCGCCTTGACCGGCTCCTTGAAGCGCTGGAAGTTGGGGTTCAACCGCCCCATGACTTCGCGCGCCTTGGCTTCCATCGCCACGTCATCCAGCGTGCCCCAGGCGGTGCGCAGCTCGCGACCGAGATAGAGGTTTGCGGCGGCATCGACGTTATCGGCGACGGCAAGCGTCTGGTAGATCGTCTCGATGCCATAGCCCTTGGCGTCACGCGGATTGTTGATGTCGGCGAATTCGCCATTGATCAGGATGTCGCCGTTGTCACGCTTGTAGGCGCCGGACAGGATCTTGATCAGGGTCGACTTGCCGGCACCATTGTGACCGAGCAGCGCCACGACTTCTCCCGGATAGAGATCGACCGAGGCATTGTCGACGGCGTGGATACCGCCGAAGGAGATGGAAATGTTGCGCATTTCCACGAGTGGGGTGCGATTTTCTGACATAGGTTCAACTCCCCTTACTTGGCGCGGGCGCGGTATACGGTGTCGAGCCAGACTGCAATCACGAGCACGATACCGATGACGATGCTCTGCAGTGGTGTGTCGAGACCGAGCAGAACCATGCCCGAATTCAAGGATTGCATGACGACGGCGCCGAGAACGGCCCCGGCAATGGTGCCGACGCCACCGGCCAGCGAGGTGCCGCCGATAACGGCTGCCGCGATGGTGTAGAGCTCGTCGAGCGTGCCCTGGGCATTGGTGGCGGCGTTGAGGCGGGCGGTCGAGATGGCGGCCGCGATGGCGCAGAGTGCACCCATCAGCGCGAAGATCTTGACGGTGACCCACTTGACCTTGATGCCGGCGAGTTCGGCTGCTTCCGGATTGCCGCCGAGGGCAAAGACGTAGCGGCCAAAGCGCGTGCGGTTGGTCAGGAAGGACATGACCATGGCAATACCGATGGCGATCAGGACCGGAATGGCGATGCCAAGCGCGATCTGCAGGCCACCTTCGGGCCATTCGATGCCATTGGCTTCGGCATAGCGGCGGGCCAGGTTTGCCGGCATGTAATAGCTGTTGGCGACCCAGACCGCTCCGAGGACGGCAGCGCAGCCGCTGAGCGACAGGAAATATTCGGCCCACATCGGACGCAGCGGGAAGCCGAAGCGACGACGCTGGCGACGCGAATTGATGATGGACAGCACGATCAGGATGCAGGCCAGGATGCCGACAACCCAGGACGCCGTGGCGCCGATCGAGCCATCCGCACCGCCACCCATCAGGCGGAAGGTGGTATCCATCGGCGCGACCGTGGCGCCGCTCGTGACCCACCAGGCCGCACCGCGCCAGACCAGCAGGCCACCAAGCGTGACGATGAAGGCCGGAACGCCGAGGAAGGCGATGATGGCCCCCTGGAAGGCACCGATGGCGGCGCCGACGATGATACCGGCTGACAGCGCGATGACCCACATCATCGGATGTTCGAAGCCGATGATCGGCGGCAGGATGCGCGCCTGCAGCACCGCCATGATCATCCCGACAAAGCCGAGGATCGAGCCGACCGAAAGGTCGATGTTGCGGGTGACGATGACCAGCACCATGCCGGTGGCCATGACCGATACAGACGCGGCCTGGACCGAGAGGTTCCAGAGGTTTCGCGGCGTCAGAAAGAGCCCGTTGGACAGAATGTGAAAGGCGATCCAGATCAGGCCGAGGGCCAGCACCATGCCGAGAAGGCGGGTGTCGATCTCGGTGGCCTGAAAGAAGCGCTTGATCGGTGAAAGATTGGATGCTCGGGCTCCGAGCGACGGTGTGGCCAGGCTATTGTCAGCCATTGAAACTGTCTCCCCAGTCGTTTGTCGGCTTGCGATGCGCGCTCTGCACCGGATCGAAGGACAAGCTCTCTCGATACGCTCGGTTTCAGAGCAGACGGCGGCCCCCCGGGCCGATGCTACGGATCAGAAAACGCAATCTGCGGCAGACTTATTGCCCTTGCCGAACAGCAGGCCATGGAGCCCCTTCTCTTTTCGGGCCCAGTCCGTCTCGCAGGTTTCCTGACCAGTCGAAACGCCGCAGCGCAGTGGCTGCGGCGTTTGCGGCTCAAGCTCTGTCGTTCGCTATTGCTAGCAAGCGATTAGTTGCAAGCTGCGACGGTGCCAGCAGCAACGCCCTGGCAGGCTTCTTCCTTGGAAATCCAGCCAGCCTCGATGACAACGTTGAGGTTGTCACGGGTGATCGGCAGCGGAGCAATGAAGAAGGAGTTCATTTCGACGCCCTTCGGGCCGCCGGCGAACTTCACGGTGCCTTCGATCTCTTCCATCGACTTGCCGGCAGCAAGCTCGTTGGCGATTTCGGCGGCGCGCTTGCCAAGCTCGCGGCTGTCCTTCCAGACAGACACGGTCTGCGTGCCAAGAGCAACACGGTTCAGAGCGGCCTTGTCGCCGTCCTGACCGGACACCGGTACGGAACCTGCAAGACCCTGGGCTTCGAGAGCAGCAACAACACCGCCGGCCATGCCGTCGTTGGAGGAGACGACAGCGTCAACTTCGTTGTTGTTGGCGGTCAGGAACTGTTCCATGTTCTTCTGGGCCGCTTCCGGCTTCCAGCCGTCGGTATAGGCTTCGCCGACATTCTTGATCTTGCCCGAGTCAAGCGCTTCCTTGAGCACTTCGATCTGGCCGGAATAAAGGAAGTCGGAGTTCGGGTCGGTGGATGCGCCCTTGATGAAGACATAGTTGCCTTCCGGCTTCACCTTGAACACTTCGCGGGCCTGCATGCGGCCGACTTCCTTGTTGTCGAAGGTGATGTAGTAGGCAGCCGGGTTTTCGATCAGACGGTCATAGCCGACGACCGGGATACCTTCGGCAACAGCCTTTTCGATGGCCGGGCCGATTGCTTCGGAGTCCTGGGCGAGAATGATCAGGGCATCTGCGCCCTGGGCGATGAGGCTTTCAACGTCGGTCAGCTGCTTGGCAGCGGACGTCTGGGCGTCAGCGGAAATATAGGTGTTGCCAGCGGCTTCGAGTGCAGCCTTGATTGCAGCCTCGTCCGTCTTCCAACGCTCTTCCTGGAAATTCGACCAGGAAACGCCGATGGTCAGGCCTTCGGCATGGGCGACAGAGTGCAGGCTGGTGATGACGGCGGCGCACGCCATCAACTTGTAAACGGTCTTCATCAGGAACCTCCCAAAGTTAAAGCGGACGCCCGATCGACCTCCCGACCCGTTGCCCGCCACGAAACTGTCTTTACCGATGGAACCCTCTCCAATGGTTTTTCTCGACAGTCGAGAAAATAACTGGCAGAAGATTCTCACGCTGTCAACACGGTGCTTCCAGCCTGTGTCGCGACGGTAAACCAAATGCTTTGGGAGGAGCAGGCGGTGGATCAGGGAACATCTCATGGACGACCGATGCTGACGCGGGCCAGCAGCGAAACCTTGCGCCATCAGAACAGCGGACTGGTGCTGAAAGTCCTGCGTCGCGACGGGCCGCTCGCCCATACGGATCTTTCGGCGGCAACGGGGCTTTCCTCCGCCACGGTTTCCGCCATCACCGCAGGGCTCGAAAAGAGCGGGCTCCTGGAGCGGCGGGAAGTGTCCAATCCCGGTCATCGCGGGCGGCCGCGCGTCCTGTTTTCGCGCCGTCGCGATGCGGCCCATGTCATTGCCGTGCGCATTTCCTCCCATGCGGTGCAGTATTCGCTGGCCGACTTTCGCGGGACGATGATCGACCGATTCGAAGAGGCGCGCGAACAGGGACCAGAAACGCCGATGCGCTTTCTGGCCGGTTTCCGCTCGGCTCTCGAACGGCTGATTGCGCGCTCCCGGCTTCGGCCAGAGGCAATCTCGACGGTTTCGATTTCCAGCAAGGGACTGGCCGACCGCGAGGGCGCCAGGCTCTTATGGTCGCCGGTGTTCGGCTATCAGGCAATCGACTTTGCCGAGGCGCTGTCGGGCTTTGGCACGCCGCGCATCCACCTGTTCAACGAGAGCCTGCTGGTCACCCAGGCGCTCGCCATCCGGCTGGAAAAGAACAATGGGGCGCCTTTGCAATCGCTTGCCACGCTCTCGCTCGGGCATTCGATCGGCCTCGGCATTGCCTATCGCGACCAGCATGGCGCGCTCGATATCCGGGCTCCGAATTTCGGTCATATGCTGCATGCCAGTGACGGCAAGCTCTGTCGCTGCGGCGCCTATGGCTGCATCGAGGCATCCGCCGGTTTCTACGGCATTCTGCGCATGGCGTTCGAAGTGCCGCCGGACACGATCCCGGCGAAATTCGTGCCGCTTGGCGAAATGGAGAAGATCGCCACACGGGCAAGACAGGGCCACCGCGTGTCCGAATATGCCTTCCGTCAGGCCGGCGTCGCACTCGGCCAGGGGCTGTCGCGCATGCTCAGTCTGGCCGAAGAGACCATGCCGATCGCCATAACCGGACCCGGCACGCGCTTCATGGACCTCCTCACCCGCGGGCTCGACGAGGGCCTGCAGCAATCGCAGCATGTGAAAGTGCGCGGCATGCCGGAGATCCTGATCATCACGGAAGAGGAAAACCTGGTGTTCGAAGGCCATGTCGACCGGGCGCTGACGGAAATCGACCAGGCACTGGCGGGGTGATATGATCTGAAATGCATCTTAGGGGTGCCGAACACCAAGCGACATGCAAGCGGGGGAAAAGAACTTGAGCAAGACAACAGGTCGGGAAGGCATGCCGGAACCTGATGAGGATGTACCTGATCTTTCAGTCAGTCCCTGGGTGGAGAAACTTGTGTCATCGCCCGTTCTAACCGGCAGGACGAAACAGGCTCCGAAGGCAAATCGTGAGAATGACGGGTCTCAGCCCGACCAAGCCGGATGAGTTTGAGGGCAACCTTCCATCAGAGCCATTTCAACGGAAGGTCGACTTTTCTCCCGTCCGCCCTACCCTTCCCTTCCGAGGAGAGCCGAACATGACTGCAGATCAGATGACGCCGCCGGAGGGGGTGACCAGCCCTGAGGCCTATGTATTCGATGCCTATGGGACGCTGTTTGACGTGCATGCGGCGGTGCGGCGGCATGCCGGCGCGATGGGGCCGGAGGCGCAGGCCTTTTCCGATCTGTGGCGGGTGAAACAGCTCGAATATACCTGGGTCACAAGTCTGATGGGGCAGTATCGCGATTTTTCGGCGCTCACGGACGAGGCGCTGGATTTCTGCCTTGCCCGCTTTCCGCAGGTCGACAAGGCGCTGCGCGATCCGCTGCTGGATGCGTATCGTCAGCTCGACTGCTACCGCGAAGTGCCGGGGGTGCTGGCAAGTCTGAAGGCGACCGGGGTCAAGATCGCGATCCTGTCCAACGGGACACCGAAGATGCTCAACGAAGCCGTCGAAGCGGCAGGGCTGGACGGATTGATCGACGACATCTTTTCCGTCGATGTGCTGCAGATCTACAAGACGGCACCGGCTGCCTATGCGCTGGTGACGACGGCCTATGATCTAGCCGCACCCGACATTGCCTTCCAGTCTTCGAACCGCTGGGATATTGCCGGCGCCAAGGCCTTTGGCTTTACCTGTCACTGGATCAACCGGAGCGGGGCACCGGAGGAATATGCAAGCCTCCAGCCCGACCGGGTCTTCTCCTCGCTGGAGGGGCTGGTGGGCAGCCATGCGGCGGAGACAGGCTGAGGCGACCATCAGGCACACTTCCGCTTTTTCCGGTGGCGATCCTCTCTTGGGCGGGATAAAGCGTCGGTGAGAGAGCCCTTCCCCAAGAGGAGGTGCATTCCCCCGTCCCTGCGCCAGAGGAAAACCAGGCATGAACACGAGCTGGAGCAAACCCGTTATCCTGCATGGCATTGGCGAGGAGGGCGAAGACCTGACGGTCGATTCCACGCGTGCCGCTTCCTGGGCGATGATCGAGGACTGGCCGGTGGAAGACGGCGAGGCGCTGGACAAGGCGCTGATGATCTGCGGCAATGTCGCCAATGGGCGCGGCAAGGAAGACGACGCCCGCAAGGCATTTATCGCCGCTGCCATGGAAGCAGGCATCCGCATCACCGCCTGATGTTTTAGAGCCGACGAAAGCCCTTCTCGTCGGGGCAAGCCTGCTGGAACAATTTGCCCTGCTGCCGCCTTCCAATCCCGCCGGCTTTGTTCCGGCTGATCGGGGCTTGGCCGGCAAAGGAGGCGGATGATGGATTTCAGCGAGATGTTCTACCAGAATGCGGAGGCGCTGGTGCGCACGCTGATCGTCGGCACGCTCGCCTATATCACGCTCATTTTCTTCCTGCGCATTTCCGGCAAGCGGACACTCGCCAAGCTCAATGCCTTTGACCTTGTGGTGACCGTCGCGCTCGGCTCGACGCTTTCCTCCGTGCTGTTGCAGGAGAGCATTGCGCTGGCCGAAGGGGCCGTCGCCTTTGCCTTCCTGATCTCGGCGCAATATGTCATCACCTTCGGCTCGGTGCATTGGCGAAGCTTTGCCCGGATGATCCGGGCCGAACCCAGCCTGCTGGCCCATGATGGTGTGTTTTGCGAGGAGACGCTGACGCGCCAGCGGCTGACCAAGGACGAGGTGATGAGCGCGGTTCGGGCATCGGGCGCCGACAGCCTCGACCAGGTGCGCAATGTCGTTCTGGAAAGCGACGGCTCGATCAGCGTGGTGAAGTAACACCGCTCACGTGAAGCCAAGGGTCGCCGCTGCCAGCACCAGATAACGACCGAGCTTGGCGATGGAGACGAGGATCAGGAAGGTCGAGAACCGAACTTTCAAGACGCCGGCCATCACCGTCAGCGGATCGCCGATGATCGGCACCCAGCTTGCCAGAAGGGACCACTTGCCCCAGCGGCCATACCAGCGGGCGGCGCGGTCAAGCTGCGCCGGGCTGACCGGAAACCAGCGACGGTCCTTGAAATGCTCGACCCAGAGACCGAGCACCCAATTGACCACCGAGCCCAGCACGTTTCCGAGCGTCGCAACGCCAACCAGAAGCGCAACGGGCCCCGCCTCCCCCAGGATCAGCCCGACGAGCAGTGCCTCCGACTGGGCAGGCACAAGCGTGGCGGCGAGAAAGGCCGCGGCGAAGAGGCTGACATAGGCGGCAAGGGAAGAGAGCAAACGGGGAACCTTGAGGCTGCAACAAAGGATCTGGCGGCGGGCAAAACACCTGCCGCACCGCCATGGCTATAACGACAATGCGTGATTTTTCCTATTGCGGCTTGCTCCATCCCAATCTGGTTGCGCTGCCATCGCCGCAGGGCTGAACGAAAAAAGTTCAACACGAAACCTTCTTTTCGTCGAAACAGCCCAAAAATGGGGAGTTTTTGCGCCCAGAAATATTCACGTCACGTGAATTATTAGCGGAGCGTTAATCTCTGACCCTAAGAATTAAGAGTAACGGGGTCATGGAGCGGCGGCGCGAGCCGACCGAGCGAGGGACAAGAGGGACGGCGGGCGCAAAGAGATTGCGATCCTGCCTTTCCCAAAGCCCATTCCTCCTGGGCCCAGCCGCAGAGTTTCACTTTTGTCATTCCCGATCGAGGCCCGCATGACCATCCGCGTCAAACTTCTCGCATGCATTTCGCTGCTTTCAGCCGCCATCGTCGCCATCTCGCTGTTTTCCTTCTATGCGGTCGCAAAAGAAGCAGAGCTCGCCAATTCCATTGTCGAGGATCGCGTTATCCCAATGGAACAACTCAAGATCATCGCAGACAGCTATGCGGTCAATATCGTGGACACGGCCCACCGGGTCCGATCCGGTGAGTTCACCGCGGAACAAGGCGTTTCGAACATCAACACAGCGCTGGACGCGATCGAACGCGAATGGGCTGCCTATATGGCCACCAAACTGACCGCCGAGGAGAAGGCTATGGCCGACGCCTTCGCTGCAATGCGCAGTTCGGCCGATGCCGGCGTGGCCGAACTGATCGATATCCTCCAGAGGCAAGACCGGTCCGCTCTGATGGAATACAATGACACGAAGCTTTATCCGACCATCGATCCGCTGGGCGGCGAGATCTCGAAGCTGATCGAACTGCAGATCCGCGTCGCCAAGGAAAACCTGGCTGAAGGCAATCAGTTCAAGGCTTTGCTCACGACCTTCATGATTGCGCTAACGTTGATCGCAGCCCTGGTCGCCGCCTTCTCCATCTGGACCGTGCTGAAGGGGGTCATCAAGCCCGTCAACGCCATCACGGATGCGATGCGGCAACTGGCTGCGGGCAATCTCGACGTCGCCATCTATGGCGAAGGCCGGACCGATGAGATCGGCGGCATGGCATCCTCGGTCGCCGTTTTCCGCGACAATGCCAGAGAACGCGTCCGGCTTGAAAAAGAGGCGAATGACAACCGTTCGCTTTCGGAAAAGGAGCGGCTTGCCCGCGAGCAGCAGCAGGCCGAAGAGGCCGCCGAGGTGCGCCATGCGGTCGATGCGATTGGCCATGCCTTGCAGCAGCTTTCCGATGGCAAACTCAACTACCGGATTTCACAGAATTTTGCCGAGCGGCTGGACCAAATCCGCGTCGATTTCAATGGCGCCATGGCGAAGCTGGAGGATACGCTGCGCCAGGTTGGCCAGAATGCCCAGGGCATTGCCGCCGGCTCAAGCCAGATCCGCGCTGCGGCCGATGATCTGGCCAAGCGTACCGAACAGCAGGCGGCCTCCGTCGAGGAAACCGCTGCGGCGCTGGAGCAGATCACCACCACAGTGTCGGATTCCAGCCAGCGCGCGGAAGAAGCAGGACGTCTTGTCAGCGAGACACGCCGTTCGGCTGAACAGTCCGGCGCGATCGTGACCCGCGCTGTCGATGCCATGCATGAAATCGAGACGTCCTCGAAGGAAATCTCCAACATCATTGGCGTGATTGACGAAATTGCCTTCCAGACCAATCTTCTGGCGCTCAATGCCGGCGTGGAAGCGGCACGCGCCGGGGAAGCCGGCAAGGGCTTTGCGGTCGTTGCCCAGGAGGTGCGCGAACTGGCGCAGCGTTCTGCGAGCGCCGCGAAGGAAATCAAGGCGCTGATTTCCAAGTCTGGCGATCAGGTGAAAAACGGCGTCGAACTCGTCACCGAAACCGGCAAGGCGCTGGAGCAGATCGTTTCCCAGGTCAAGGCCGTGAGCACGAATGTGACGGCGATCGTCGAGGCCTCGAAGGAACAGGCGACGGGGCTGACGGAAATCAACCGTGCCGTGAACACCATGGACCAGGGTACGCAGCAGAACGCGGCCATGGTGGAGGAATCGACCGCCGCCAGCCATTCGCTGGCCAAGGAAGCCGAGGCGCTGTTTACCCTGATCGGCCGTTTTGAAGTGGGACCTGCAGCGTGGTCTGGCGCCGCCCCGGCCCCTGTGGCCGCAAAGGCAAGTGGCGCCACCCCCGCCGCCTCTCCCGCCCGCCGCCTGATCAACAAGGTGACGGGGGCCTTCAACGGCAATGCGGCGGTGAAGTCCGAGCAGTGGGAAGATTTCTGAAAAACGCCCGCCCAAAGAAATGAAAAACGCCGCCGGGGCAACCTGGCGGCGTTTGCTTGTCAGGCGGGTGTATCTTGTGGCAGCGCGCGCGGGAAGAACGGCGGGACGCCCCTAAGGCTCCGCCGCGCCGCGCCCGTTGCTGCCTCGATCATCGGAAGTGATCCTGCAAGACCGGGCCTTTGCCACTCAATCGTCGTCGTCGTCGTCATCGTCGTCAGCGTCGTCGTCATCATTGTCGTCTTCATCGCGGTCATATCGATCATCGCCCTTGCTCTTGGCGAAGCTGACGTCGCTGGTCTTGCCGAGCTGGCTGGACAGGAACCTGGTGAAGGGATCGGTGGCGGTCGCCGGTGGGGGCGTCAGCATACCGAAAGCGGCTGTGGCTGCCAGAATGGCCATATACTTTTTCATGGAGGTCTCCGTTCTTGAACACAATGCTTGCGCTGCAAGGGAGAAACGTTCGGGTACAGTTTCTATTCCTTTTGTTTGCCTGGTTTATCCAGGACCGTATGTGAGACATCGCTGTTTCGGGGATGACCGGTTCGAAGTTGTCGCCCCTTCGGACAGAGCTTGCTTCTGTCACTTTGCCGTGCCGACACATTTTGTCAGCAACAGGCCAAGAGTATCCGCTGAATTCGGGATCACCTGAAACGCTCTCTCGATCTGCTTTTGCGCAGTCCGGACGCAAAATCGCTGACGCCGATTCGCCGGTCGTGCTCTCGGCACCAATGCAAGCGGGAGGGGTTGCAGCGATGGCAACCCCTCCCGTTCCGCGTTGACGCCCGTCAGGGCATAAAGCCGCAAGGCACGAACCCTGCGCGTCAGTCGTTGTCGGAAGACGAGTTGGATGACGAATTGGATGACGAGTTGCTCGAAGAATTCGAGGAGGAATTGGAGCTGCTGTTGGAGCTCGAATTGTCCGACGAGTTCGACGAGGAATTCGAACTGCTGTTCGAAGAGGCGTTCGACGAAGAATTTGACGAGGAATTCGAGGACGAGTTGGAACTGCTGTTGGCGCTCGAATTGTCCGACGAGTTTGACGAGGAATTCGAACTGCTGTTCGAAGAGGCGTTATCCGAGGAATTCGACGAGGAATTGGAGCTGGAGTTCCTTGCCGTGGTCCAGACAGAGCGCGTATCGCCGCGTTCACCCTCTCTTGCAGTGGCGCTTGCTTCAGACAGGCCGCGATTGAGGAATTTGGTCAATGGGTCATCGGCCAGGGCGGTGGCAGGAACCGCTGCGCCAAGGGCAAGCGCCGAGCTTGCGATTGCGATCAACTTTTTCATGTTCAGTCTCCTTGGTTTTTGGGTCAGCAGCATGTCGGCTGCAAAGGAGAAACGGTTGAGCGGCCGTGTTATTCCCTGAAAATACTGTGTTTTTTGTCAGAGGACCGCCTGTCGCGATCGCAGCAGGAGACCGCGCGGACAGGCCATGTCCACGCGGTCGGGAGACTTGAAAATGTCAGGCGTTCAGCGGTGTGCGCGGGCGAATTTCCGATACCAGCCATCGGCTGCCTGGGTGTTGCGCATGATCATCGTGCGCCGCTCCCGCTCCGCTTCGGTTTCGCTGCGGATTTCGCCTTCAAGATCGGTGGTCTCGCGCCGGAAGGGGATGACCTGAACGATCGGCGTGCCTTTTTCGAGAACGTAAAGGCCATCGGCACCGGTGGCGAAAAAGGGGAAATGGATCTCGGACCGATAGGTATCCGTGTCAACGACACCGGAGACCACTTCGAAAATGCCATTGGGCCGATTGAGCGGCGGCACAAAAAGACAGCTCCAGCCAGGCGGTGTGCAGATGGTCCAGTAATTGTGAAACTTGCAGGGCGGAAGCGGCTCACGAGGATTGCCGCTGACCTGGTGGCGGGCATGGTTGCTGACCAGAACGCGGTCGAAGTCCCAGCCGCAATTGACTGTCCGACCGCTATCGGCAATCTCCATCCGGAGCGAGGCGGGCAGACCAATGACCCAGCCCGCCATCATCGCATCGAGAAACGGCATGCAGCGCTTGACCGTCAGACCGCTGTCATGGGGCGACAACTGGCGTTCGTCCACCGGCGGCAGCTTTCGGAACCAATCCGGAAGCACCGTCTTGGCGCGAACGGGATGGGCAATGACGTCCTTGTCCTCCGGTCGGCACAGGAAACGGATCTTTGGCGCGGTGGGCTTCAACATTGACAGTTTCATGGGCGATCTCCGCTCGGTTCATACCGATGAAAACGGCGGTTCCGGTGCTTTATTCCCAAGCGACTGTCAGATTATCGACTTTTTTGCGATTGTCCGGTCGAGGTTACTTCGTGGCGAGGGCCGCGATGCCGTCCGCTTCCTCCTGAAGGGAAAGCGGCTCGCCGGCACCGAGTGCGGCCAGATAAGATTCCACGGTTTCCAGCGCGGAAGCCGGCACATAGCCGTCCGCCAGCGGGTTCGTCAGCGCAAGCCGGGTCTGCCACCCCTCAGGACCGTGACAGGCAATCGCCGTTGTCTGTGTGTCTTGCGCTTTCACCTCATATTCCCGGCACAGATGCCCGTCGCCATCGCGGAAGCTAGCAATCGCGCTGAAGCTCGTGCCTGACGCCAGTTCCGTCGCGGTGCCGGACGGCAGTGTCGAGAGAGCCGCATGGAGAGCGGCCACGCCGGAATCCATCACAGGTGCCGCCGATCTGCCGGCCAGAAAACCGGCAAGTCCGAACAGAATACCGGCAAGCGAGGCGGCAAGCGCCATCGATGCGCGTGACGGCGCGATGGCGGGGCCGGATGAGCGGGGCTGCGCGGAGGCTGGCTTTGGCCGGAAGGCAATCACGGTGTCATCGGCTGCATGACCGGCCATGACAGCCTTGTCGATGGCGTCCTGTACGCCAAGGGAAAGCTTTGGCGGCAGAGGCTCGTCGATCAGCGGCTTCATGGTCGTTGCAAGCAGGGCCTTGCTGTCGAGGAACAGGGCCAGGCGATCCGCCAGGGCCTCGTCTTTCTCCAGGGCGCTTTCGATCATGGCGCTTGTCTCGGCGTCCAGTTCGCCATCGGCGAAGGCCATCAGGGTTTCGTCGGAAATCATCTGTGTCATGGGGTCTGAGCCTCTCTTACGACGAAGAACGTTTGGCTTCAGGATTTATTCCCGTCAGCTCGGCAAGGGCTTTACGGGCACGGGCAAGGCGGCTCATCACGGTCCCGATCGGAATTTCGAGCACCTCTGCCGCGTCGCGGTAGCTCAGTTCTTCGATGCAGACCAGGACCAGCACTTCCCGCTGGTCGGGCGCCAGGGATTGCAAGGCGGCCTCGACGCGGGCGAGCGCCAGTCGCGCATCGCTTTCCGCCTCACCCGAAGGCACGGCCAGATCGGGCACGTCATCAAGATCGACCATGGGCCCGGCGGTGTTTCGACGGCGCAGTTGATCAAGCCATAGATTGCGCAAGATCTTGAAAACCCAGGCGTCAAAACGGGTGTCCGGGTCAAAGCCATGCGCCCCGGCAAGGGCGCGCTCGCAGGTCTGCTGCACAAGATCATCCGCCACGTCGCGCGCCCGACACAGCGATATTGCAAAGCGACGGAGATTAGGCAGAAATGCAACCAGGCGCTTGCCGACAATCTCGACGGGTTCATCCATAAAAAATGTCCGTGCTTTCAGGAATAACTGGGGGAGTTATCCGTTACATCTCAAGACAACTGCGCTTTTTATTTGACGCTGGCCTTGAACGAGAGAGATGACGCATGAAACACAGATTTGCAAGATGGCTGCATCTCACCGCGATGATGGCAGTCCTCTTGCCAGCCATCACGCTCTTCGCCCCTGCGGTGTTCGATCCGCTTGCCCCGCCAGCCATGGCCGATGACGACGACGACGACGACGATAGTGATGACAATGGCGGCAGCGCAGGGGCGAGTGGCGGTGAACGCAGCGGCGGCGGCGAAACGCAGGGCAATCGCGTCAACCGGTCCGGCACTCCTCTGATTAATCTGTTTCGACAGCGACCCGACAGAACTGCGGCGCGCAGCGCAGAGCCCGCGCTACCGCTGCAGGCGCCGGATGAAATCATTGCGACGGGGATTGATGCAAGCGCGCTCGCGACCCTGACGACGGAAGGCTATGCCATCGCCGAACGGCAGGTGCTGTCGGTTCTCGACGGCGAGGTGGTTCGCCTGATCCTGCCCAGCGGCACCGGCCTGAACGAGGCGCAGGCAAGGATCGGTGAAATCGCTCCGACGGCGGAAACCGATGTGAACCACTTCTACCGCCCGGAGCAGACCGCGGAGGATGGCGGCTGCGCCGACGGCACATGTCCCCTGGTGCGCAACCTGATCGGCTGGCCGGAAGCGCCGCTCCTGACGGAAGACCGATGCGGGCCTTTGCCCCGGATCGGGATGATCGACACGGCTATCAATCCCGATCATGACGCGTTGCGATCTGCAAGACTGACCGTGATTGGCATCGGCGATGGCAGCCTGCCGGCCTCCAGTCGCCAGCATGGAACCGCTGTCGCCGCCCTGCTTGTCGGGGCGAAGGACAGCCGGGCTCCCGGCCTGTTGCCGGGATCGGAGCTGATCGCCGTCGATGCCTTTCGCAGAGTTTCGAAGAGGGCGGACCTCGCATCGGCATTTGATCTGGTCAAGGCACTCGACATCCTCGCGTCGCGCGAGGTGCGGGTGATCAATCTCAGCCTGTCAGGGCCGACCAACCGCCTGGTGGAGCGCACAATCGCAAGGCTGGTCGATAACAGGACCATCATCGTTGCGGCTGTCGGCAATCACGGTCCCAAGGCACCGCCGCTCTACCCGGCGGCCTATGCCGGGGTGATCGCGGTGACGGCAATCGATCGCCGATTCGGCGTTTTCCGCCGCGCCAATCAGGGTCCGCATGTCGATATCGCTGCACCCGGCGTGAATGTCTGGACAGCGGCCTCGGTTGCCGGGGCAAGGCCAAAGACCGGCACATCCTTTGCTGCACCATTCGTCAGTGCGGCCGCTGCACTCTTGCTGGCGCGCGATCCCGGTCTTGGCCCGCAGGAGGTCAAGACAGCACTCAGCGCCATGACGCGCGACATCGGCCTGCCCGGCAAAGACCCGGTATTCGGCTGGGGCGTCTTGGAGGCCCAGGGCCTTTGCGCAGATCATGCAATCGGCAGAGAGTGATGAAGTCTGCCCATGGTCGACCGGGAACAGGGCGGCACTTCAATCCTCATCCGATCCCTGTGATTTCGCAGTCCTTCAGGAAAGATTGAACCGCAACCTGGGCCATGCCTTCGGCATGGGGCTGTCTCCAGCCTTCCCGGGATTCTTCCTGGCCGAGTTCGAGGCGGTCACGGAGAATTCGGGCATCGCCCACGGCGGACCCTTGCGGGTGGTGCAATGGGGGAGCTGCCCGGCAGAGCATCAGCACGTCGCGCCCCCTCATCCGGGCTCCGCTTTGCTCGCCCCCTCTCCCCCGATCAGCGCGGAAGAACGGCAGATGCTGCGGCAGGTGCCAAGACACACAAAAGCCGCCGGTTTGCCCCGGCGGCTTTTGGCATTTCAGATCTGCGGGATCGGCTCAGACGAACTGGCTGAGGCCCGGAACGGAAGCGACGACTTCGTCCACCACATCCGAGCCGGCATATTCGCGGGCAACAGCCATGGTTTCCTTGGCCAGCGTCGAGATTTCGCCCATGCCGAGGCCCTGGGACATCAGCTGCTGGCCCAGCCCCATGATGCCGCCGCCGCCGATGGCGCTCATCAGGCCGCCCAGCAGGCCGGAGCCGGAGCCTTCGCCGTTATGGGCGGCAACGAGTTCGGCCGCGCCGGGGATGGCTTCGATCATTCTGGCGACCGGGCCGTCTGCGGCTTCGCGCTGCAGGAAGCCGAGCATCATGCCAAGGGCCTTTTCGGCCAGTTCCGGGGAGATGCCGACATTGTCGGCGATACGGGTGACGATTTCGCTCATGAATAAGCCTCCTGCCAGCGAAAATTGACGTTCACGTCAACGTAATTGATCTTTCTGCCGGATACAAGCGGCAGCGGTGCCACAAGGCGCAAAAGAACGGGGACAAACAGGGCGTTCTGACCGGACAGTCCTTTTACAGAATTTCCCCTCGGCGTTCTTGCCACCCGAAGATCTTTTCGCATTGATGCAAACCGTTGTCGATGTTCCATAGTCCTCCTATAAGAACAAGCTCATGATTGGATGACAGCGGCATAAAACGTATCAGAGGGGAAATCAGGCGCATGCTCGAGGCGGACAAGCTTTACATCGGCACCAGCCGCAATGCAGACGACAGCCTCAACAAGGGGGAATATCTGGCGCTGAAATATGGCAATCGCCACGGCATCGTGACCGGGGCAACCGGTACCGGCAAGACGGTGACGCTGCAGGTCCTGGCCGAAAGCTTTTCCGAAGCCGGCGTGCCGGTCTTCTGCTCCGACATCAAGGGCGATCTGTCGGGTCTTGCGATGATGGGCGAGCCGAAGGACTGGGTGTTGAAAAGAGCCGAGCAGATCGGTTTTTCCGATTTTGCCTTTGCCGAATATCCGGTCATCTTCTGGGATCTCTTTGGCGAACAAGGGCATCGGGTTCGCACCACAATCGCCGAAATGGGACCGCTGCTTCTGGCAAGGCTGATGAATGCCACGGAAGCCCAGGAAGGCGCGCTCAACATCGCCTTCAAGATTGCCGATCAGGGCGGATTGCCGCTTCTCGACCTCAAGGATCTGCAGGCGCTTCTCAATTATATGGGCGAGCATGCCAGCGAATTGTCAAACCAGTTCGGGTTGATCTCCAAGGCCTCGATCGGCTCGCTGCAGCGCGGGCTTCTGGTCCTCGAACAGCAGGGGGCTGCAAACTTCTTCGGCGAACCAGCACTCGACATCCGCGACATCATGCGCACCACCCATGACGGGCGCGGCGCGATCTCGGTTCTGGCTGCCGACAAGCTGATGATGAACCCGCGCCTTTATGCGACCTTCCTGCTCTGGCTCCTCTCCGAACTGTTCGAGGAACTGCCGGAAGTGGGCGATCTCGACAAGCCGAAGCTCGTCTTCTTCTTCGACGAGGCGCATCTTCTGTTCAATGACGCGCCCAAAGTCCTGATCGAGCGGGTGGAACAGGTGGTTCGCTTGATCCGCTCCAAGGGGGTCGGCGTCTATTTCGTCACGCAGAACCCGCTCGACGTGCCGGAAACCGTGCTCGCCCAGCTTGGCAACCGGGTGCAGCATGCGCTTCGCGCCTATACGCCGCGCGAGCAGAAGGCGGTGAAGACGGCAGCCGAGACCTTCCGACCCAATCCGGCTTTTGATTGCGCCACGGCCATCACCCAGCTCGGCATCGGCGAGGCGCTGGTTTCGACGCTGGAGGCCAAGGGTATTCCGTCGATGGTGGAGCGGACACTCGTGCGCCCGCCATCGGGCCGGGTCGGGCCCGTGTCGCCGGAGGAGCGCAAGAAGGTGATGAACCTCTCGCCGGTTGCCGGTCAGTATGACATCGATGTGGACGAGGAATCGGCCTATGAGATCCTGATGGCGCGGGCGAAGAAGGCTGCCGAAGCGGAAGCCGCGCGCAAGGCGGCAGAGGAAAAGGCCGCCGAAGACACGAGTGCCGCAGGGCGCTGGACCCTGCCGGGCTTCGGCACGGGCGACGAGGACGAGCCGGCTGCGCGCCGGACCTCGACCCGGCGCACAGGCGGCTATCAGCGCGAGACCATTGTGGAAGCGGCAATGAAGAGTGCCGCCCGCACCGTTGCAACCTCGGTGGGCCGGGCGCTGGTGCGCGGGATATTGGGGAGCCTCAAGCGTTAGGCGGGGCCTCGGGCGCAGAACCCGCAAGAGGCGAAGGCAGCTCGCGGGTTCTGTCTTTTCATCGGCAAGGCCACTGTTCGATGTCGCCGTCAAGACTGCGTGAATACCGAAATTGTGCCGGAATAGCTGCAGGTGGCGGTCCAGTCCATGGGATCAACAGCATCTGGCGGAATGGCAGAGATTGTGTAATCCGTCCCTGCAGCCGGCAGGCTGTCGTTGGGGAAAGTGCTGCAGGCAAACTCGGCCATGGTTCCGCTGCCGGTTCCGTTGTCGAGCAGGGCATTTCCCCCGGTTACGGGAAAGACACTTACCTTCGTCCAGTCATTCATTGATTGGTTCTCCTGTGTTGTCGGGTTGATTTGGCCGATCGGCCATCTCATCGCGTCGGGCCATGTCGGCCTTCAGCTCATGAGCACGCATGGTGTGCCGGATGCTGTCGCTCAGGCATCACGTCACGAGACCGCCGAAATGGATGATATTGCCATTGCCGTCGGTGGCGCCCTTGAAGCCCTTGGCCTCCCAGACGATGTGGTGCCCGCCGGTGTGACGCTTGATCGTGACGCTGATGGCAATGCGTGTCGGGGCGGTCCAGGTGAATTCGGTATTCGGACCCGGTGCGAACTTGCCCAGGGCGACCAGCTGAACGGCATCGAGATACATCAGCGTGCTTTCGTCGGTCTTGTACAATTCCTCCCAGCGCGCCTGGGAGACCTGCTGGGCGGCCCCGACGAAGCGATTGCTTTCGGAATAAGGATCGGACAGGGCCGTGATGCGCCAATTGCCGAAGATCTCGGTGATATTGACATAGGTGAAATCCATCGATCTCAACAGATCGACCAGCGCATCATTGCAAAAGGTCTCATAGCCCTCTTCGGTAATCGGTCGGATATGCTTGATTGCGAAATTGGGATGCACGGCCATGGGGTTCTCCATCATGGGGTCAAGTCAGGTGGCGCAATCGATGACCGGAACACCGACACGGTTTCGCCCGGTGATCTGCGGTCGTCGAAGGCCGCTGTGTGTCCGTTATTGACAGAAGATCACGACGATCCGGTCTTTATCGATTTCGCTGCAGACGAGATCGTCCGACAGAATCGGGATAAAGCCGCCGCCGGTTGATCCATGGTCGAAGACGTTCCAGCGGGTGCGGATCATCTGAACCACTTGGCCCGTCTGATGGGCGGCCCCGTCTTCGCCCTGACTTTTCGAATCATCCGGGGCTCCGGCCATGGTCCCATCCTCCCGAACATCAGAATCGGGCCGGGCATGGGCATGGGCATGGGCATGAGTGCTGCGTTGAGCAATCTGGTACTGCAAGAACGGGTTGAGGCCGCGATCGGCGCGAAGCATGACTTCGGCGGCAGCGAAGCACCAGGATCCTGTCTCCCGGGCTCCGAGTTGCGGTGGTTCCTTCACTGTTTTCGTCATTGCCAATCTCCTCTGGACTTGCCCCTCTGCGGTTGATCGTTGAAGCTGTCTGCCCGGCAAACCTCCTGCTGATGCGTCAAAGGGGCTCTGCCCCTCCCGAGACCGAGAGTTGCTATCGTGCCTTCCGCTTTGAGGCTTGCGTGGGTACCGCTACCGGCGTGAGACGATGGTCAAGATGGGTGAAAACACACACCCTCCATGCCGTTATGCCTGCCTTCCATCCGAGTGCATGACGACTTCCATCCTTCCCATTCCTTCGGTCACCACACAGAAAGAGATATCGAGAAAAAGCAACCTAGGCAATATTCCAGTAAATAGTTTCGCTCTATGAGTGCATTCAATTTGGCCAGAAATTGCGGACTGCGTAAACCGGACCATGCACCCTGCTTCTGTTGACGTTCAACGCCCACCGAAGTTGTGCCCAAGGAGCTTCCGGGCTTTTTTGGCCTACAACTGAAACATGCAAAGAAGCTCTGTTCTCTTTACTTGAATTCGGTTACAACCTGTTCCAAGGTGTTAACCTGAACTTAAAGGATGATGTGAAGTCGATTTCCGTTTGTTCTGATTCGCGCATCCAAATCATCCATGAGACCTGGGAGTTTGATCCACCGCCTGTTCATCGAAGATCAAGATTTGCTGATTTAGTATCAATTGATGGTCGAAAACGACTTATTCCCAGGGATGGAAACCGAGGTGACGCGTGGATAGCGGTCTTAACCACATCGTGTTGGCACATAATGCCAAGCGGGCCCTTTCGCGGGGGCGCTTCTTCCTGACCTATCAGCCGATCTATTCAGTTGGCACGCGCGAGGTCGACAGTGTCGAGACCCTGTTGCGCTGGCGCATGAGCGACGGCCAACTGGCCGCAGCCGAGCAGTTTTCCAGCATTTTCCGCGATCCGGTCCTGTCTCGGGCCATCTGCGATTTCGTCATCGACAATACCGTCCGCCAGGCGAGCCTCTGGGATTACGAAGGGCATGAATATGGGCGGTTGGCGATCAATACCACCGTCCATGACCTGATCTCCGGCGCGCTTCCCTGGCGGCTGATGGACAGGCTTGATCTCTATGCCGTTACGCCGGAACGGATCGAGATCGAGGTGCCGGCAGCAGCGCTTGACCAACCTCAGGCGTCCGCGGTTGAAGCCACCGTCTTGCAACTGCATCGGATGGGCTTTGCCGTGACCATGGATAATTTCATGCCGAGCCAGCAAAACCTGGAGCCTTTGCGCCGCCTGCCCTTCCAGCGGGTGAAAATCCATCGCGCTGTCTTGCGCGACACTCTCGCGGGTCCGGTGCAGCGTCAGACAATGCGCGATCTCGTGGACCTCTGCCATGATCGCAACATGGCGATCACCGCCTCCGGCGTTGAGGACGAGCATCAGATGGAGACGGCTCTGGAACTCGGCTTTGACAGCATTCAGGGCTATTTCGTCTGCCTGCCGAAGGAGGCAGAACTCGTGCCGCGTGTCTGCCAGGTGATGAACCTTCAGGGCCGCACCGGCTGAGCTGGCACCTCCCTTTTCTTTCGGCGAGTGGCGTGGCAGGGTCGGCGTCATGGCTCTGTTTGTCTATCCGCTTGCTGCGCTTGCCGAAATCGTTGGATGTTTTGCCTTCTGGGCCTGGCTGCGGCTTGACCGTTCGCCGCTATGGCTCCTACCCGGCCTTTTCTCGCTCGCGGTTTTCGCCTGGCTTTTGACCCTCATCCCCTCCGATGCGGCGGGGCGCGCCTATGCCGCCTATGGCGGGGTCTATATCGCGGCCTCGCTCTGCTGGCTCTGGCTGATCGAGGGGCAAAGGCCGGATCGATTTGACCTGGTGGGCGCTGCGATCTGCCTGATCGGGGCGGCGGTGATCCTGCTGCCGCAGCGGGGGTGAGCGAAAATACCCCAGATTGGCAGGATGCCGGCTTGCGGATTTTCCGTATATACATAAACTATGATCATCGTTTGGGATGAACCGAAGCGGCTGCAGAATTTGGCAAAGCACGGATTGGATTTTGCCGAGCTCGATGAGAGCTTTTTCGTCGATGCCAGCATCCGTGCGGCGAAATCGGGGCGGACGATCGCGATCGGCGAATTGAACGGTCGGATCGTCGTTGCCGTAGTCTATACGCCACTGGGTCGCGAAGCATTGTCGATCATATCCATGCGGCCAGCCAGCCGGCGGGAAAGGAGCCTGATATGAGCGGAAAATTTTCGTCCAAGAGGCCGCTGACCGACGAAGAAGAGGCCGAGATCCAGGCGATGATCGCCGCCGACCCCGACAATCCCGAAGTGACCGACGAGGAGTTGAAGGAGTTCCGACCATTCCGTGAGGTCTTTCCTGATCTCGCCGAGGCGATTGACCGCAGGCTCGGCCGACCGAAGGCGGAGAGCCCGAAGAAGGCGATCAGCATCCGGCTTGATCAGGAGGTGATCGATCGGTTCAAGGCAACGGGCGATGGCTGGCAGTCGCGGATGAACGAGGCGCTGCGCAAGGCGGTGGGGCTTTGAGGCAAGCGTGATGCGATGACAAAGGGAAGGACGACACCTTCCCTTCTCCTCACGCGCTGCTTTCAGGCCACAGCCATCCGGCGGGCTTCGCGGAACGACACCAGGCGTCCGCGGGCTTCGTCCCAGAGCACGAGCTTCACGCAGGCAAAGCTTTCCATGAGCGTGATGCGGCTGATCGACTTCAGCTCCGGGTGATCACGCAGGACTTCCGGCAGGCGGTAGAAGGGGATCTTGCTCGACAGGTGATGCACATGGTGCACGCCGATATGGCCGGTGAGCCAGCGCAGGCCCCAGGGCAGGTCGTAATGCGAGGCGCCATGGAGGGCGGCGTGCTGGAACTGCCATTCCGGCGGGGCAGACCAGTGGGTGTCCTCGAACTGGTGCTGGACATAGAAGAGCCAGATGCCGAGCGCGCCGGCCAGCAGCACGATGGGCAGATGCACAATCAGGAAGGCATCAAGGCCGGCAAGCCAGATCATCAGCGCGGCGACCGCGATCATGCCGGCATTGGTGGCCATGGTTGACACCCATGGCAGAGCGCCGTCCTTCATCATGCCGAAGGGTAGACGCTGCTTCAGCAGGAAGACCCAGATCGGGCCGATGCCGAAAAGCACGACCGGATTGCGATAGAGGCGATAGCCGAGCTTTTTCCAGCCTGGCAAAGCGCGATATTCGGAGACGGTCAGTGTCGTGATATCCCCTATCCCGCGCTCTTCGAGATTTCCGGCGCTCGCATGATGTTCTGCATGGGCGCGGCGCCAGTAGTCGTAAGGCGTATAGGTCAGGACACCGAGCAGGCGGCCGGTCCAGTCGTCGACGCTGCGGCGGGCGAAGAAAGAGCCATGGCCGCAGTCATGCTGGATGATGAAGAGCCGCAGCAGGAAGGCGGCTGCCGGGACGACCAGGATCAGGCCCGGCCAGAAGGCATATTCAAAGCTCGCCCAGGCCCCGAGCCAGAAGAGCACGAAGGGCACGAGGGTCACGCCGAGCTCGAAACTCGAGCGCGTCAGGTTCGGCTTGCGATAGGCATTGACGATCTTCAGCCAGGCCTTGGCATCCGGGGTCTCGTCTTCGAGGACTTGATCGTCGCGGTAGTCGAGGGCGGCGCTCATGCGGCGTTTCCCTTCCGATCAATCCTGCGGCAGTCGCTGGGAGACAAGGTCATGGCGGCCACCAGGGCCGGAATGGGGCAAGCGCGTTTTGCGCCGGCAGAGGTCTTCATGGGATTCAGGCTTTCCAAATCAATCGTCGGTCCCGACATACTAGCAGTCGGGCCTGTTGCGTAGCAGGTCTCGGCTCGCCTGTCGCGAAGGAACCGGTCCGCAGGGCTGAAAACTGGTCATACATATGGTCGCAGGCGTCCCGCACTGGCATTTCGACGGGATCTGTCGCAGCGCACTCGCATTCCTCCAACGACACAAAAAGGCAGGAAGGCCATCCGTCAAAACGACATTGAAAACAGCAGCTTGTGCGAGAATTGCCATTATCGACTTCAATTTAACATCGAAGACTGACCGAGTTTTCCTTGCGTTATGCGCCGAAACCTCTATATTTAGTGCATCGAAGATTGCTTGTGACCTTTGTCATGGCGCTGGATGCGCCCGCCAGATTTCCGCTCAACGTCGATAAAGCCGGACGAATATCTCCCCGGTAGAACCAACGATTGAAAGGAAATCGTTATGCAGACAGGTACCGTCAAGTGGTTTAACAGCACCAAGGGTTTCGGTTTCATCCAGCCGGATGAAGGCTCGACCGACGTGTTCGTTCATATTTCCGCTGTTGAGCGCGCAGGCATGCGTCAACTCGTAGAAGGTCAGAAGATCTCCTTCGACGTTGTGCAGGACAAGCGTTCCGGCAAGAGCTCGGCCGATAACCTTCGCGCCGCTTAAGGTTTGTTGCTCGCCCTGCTGACCACGGATGTACTGGCAGTGTGGGCTGAGTGACGGGAGAGGTCGGGTCCTGCCCGGCCTTTTTGTTTTATTGCGGGCTTCATCACTGATCCGCTTGCGGCGGAACCTTACCGCCCAAGGCAACGTTTTCACTTTTTGACGTTGCTTTCCTCTTCGCGAAAGCCGGTTTGGGGTTCTTCGCTCTGGCGCGGTTCTTGTCCGTGCCCTTCACCGGCGCCCTTGCGGCTTATGCTGTTTGCGCCACCAACTCGCCGTAACTTGAGGGCGTTTGCCCAGAAAGGAATGGACTTGCAAGTTCTCGTACGTGACAACAATGTCGACCAGGCGCTCCGCGTCCTGAAGAAGAAGATGCAGCGCGAAGGCCTGTTTCGCGAAATGAAGGCGCGCAGCGCCTATGAAAAGCCATCGGAAAAGCGCACCCGCGAAAAGGCCGAGGCCATTCGCCGCCAGCGCAAGCTCGCGCGCAAGAAAATGCAGCGCGAAGGTCTTTTGCCGGGACCGAAAAAGGCGGCACGCGCTGGTCGCTGATCAAGACGAACGGGGAAGGCTCAGGCCTTCCCTCTTTTGTTTCAGGGGCACACTCCACGCCCCGAAACTTATGGCACCTCCCCTATTCCAAGCGATTCTCAGGCAAGGAGCCCTGATATGACAGCCACCAGAGACACATTTTTCAAGCCAGGCAAGGTATCTGCCCAGGACAAGGCGGCCACCACCGATACTGTCGCCCGGGCCATCATCGATCAGGAAGCCGATGCGCGAGAGCGCAAGACGGAAGCATTGCGTGCGCTGAGAATGGAGCGCGAAGCCGCCGAGAGCGAAAAGGCACCGGCCCCCAAGAAGCGCGCAACCCGGGCCAGCGGCGTTCGTCGCGGTCGTTGCTGAACCGCAAAGAGCGACCGCAACGGCGCCTTCGGTCGAATGACCCTGCTCTCTGAACGCCCTAGCGTGTGGCTGAAGTCAGATTGAAGAAGGCACCCTGCGGATCCTGGCAGGCGACAATCCATGAGTCACCCGGAACCGGCTGCGGTTCCATCAGCACCTTGCCGCCGAGTTCGGTGACCTTCGCTGCAGCAGCATCGATTGCCGGAACGATGAAATAGAAGCCCCAATAGGGCATGGGCATGTCCGGCATCTTGGTCATCATGCCGCCAATGCCACGATCACCCAGCTTGAAGGTCTGGTAGATGCCCATGGCGTCCATGTCGACGGCCATGTCCTTTTGCCAGCCGAAGCGGGCAGCGTAGAAATCCCAGACTTTTCCCCAATCTCCGGCCATCAGTTCGTTCCAGCCGACGGTGCCAACCGCGCCAGGGCTTGGCCAGCTGCCGGTTTCACCCTCGGGCATCTGCGGGGTCATGATGCAGACGACTGCGCCTTGGGGATCGGCGACCACAGCGAAACGACCGATGCCGGGAATGTCTTCCGGCGCACGGTGGATCGCGCCGCCGTTCGCCTCGTATTCCGCAGCCGTCTTGTCGACGTCATCGACGGCGATATAGCCGGTCCAGTTGGGCGGGATGCCCTGCCCGGTCATTTCGGGCGTGAGCTGCATCATGCCGGCGACGCCGGAGGGGAAGCCCGGAATAGCGAAAGTGGTGTAGGTGAAGCCTTCCATGTCCATGTCGGTCGGCTCCCAGCCAAGCAGCGGACCATAAAAGGCCTTGGCCGCCGCCGGATCCGGCGTCATCAATTCGTGCCAGATGAATGTCCCATGCATGTGCAGTCCCTCTCTTGTGATGCCCGGCTTCAGCCGATGCGTTTTGCTTCGCTGGTCATGAAGGTCTTGAAACTGCCGTCCGGCTGGCGGACGCTGCCGGAAAACGTACGGCGATCATCATCGATGAAGTGGATGACATCACGATAAAAGTCGGTGCGGGATGGATCGTCCATGCCGGGGCCTTCAGCCTCCAGCACCAGCGTCTGACCGTCATTTTCAAGAAAGCCTTTGTAGACCCAGAACTTGTCCATCATGGAGCCGATCCAGCTGCCGACATAACAGCCCTCGCGCGGATCGTAGCCCAGCGTCATGATCATGGTGCCGCGCATACCCTCGCCCAGACCACCCTCCATCTCCGCGACAACCCAAAGCCCACCGATCGAGCGAACCTTTTCGATCCAGCGCTTTTGCGGGTCATCGGGATCATAGCCTTCCATGCCGGAGGACGTGAGATAGAGCCAGTCGCCGACGAGGCGATCGAGGACACGATGGTGTTCGGTGGGTTTTGGAAACTCCATGACATGCCCTCCTCAGTGGCAGCAGCCGGCCTTTTCAGCCGGTTTGGCGACATACTCGTCCTTGCGCTTGACGAAACTCAGCGTACCCGTCTCGTTGCGGCCAAGCGGCGCGTGGTCGAGGATCATCAGGGCACCGAGGGTTTCCTCGCCGCCGCGGGCATATTGCGAATACGTGTGGAAGATTTCGCCCTTGTCGTTGCGATAGAAGGCGGACATGCCGGGCAGTTCGTCGAAAGCCTTTTCGCTCGGGGTCTGGCGGAAATTGTAGTTCACCGCGCCGGAAGCGAGTTCCTCCTTGCTGAAGGAGACGTGGAAATCGTAGTTGAAATCGCTGCCAAAGGACGAGACCCAGGGGAAATGCCAGTTCATGCGGCGCTTATAGGCTTCGATCTTTTGAAGCGGTGCGCGGGAGACGGTAACGAAGGTGACGTCGTGATTGTTGAGATGCGGCAGCATGCCGTCGATGTGGTCAGCGAAGAAGGAGCACCCCTCGCAACCGGCATCCCAATCGGGATGAAACATGAAATGGTTGATCATCAGCTGGCTGCGGCCATCGAAGAGATCGCCGAGCAAGACCTCGCCCTGCGGCGCCTGGAAGCGGTAATCCTTCTCGACCTTCACCCAGGGCAGCGCCAGACGCTCGGCATTGACGCGATCACGCTGGCGGGTGAGTTCCTTTTCCTTGGCGAGCAGGGCCTTGCGGGCTTCGAGCCATTCCTCTCGGGAGACAACAGAATATTGCACTTCTTCGATCCTCCTCTTGACTTTTAAGTTGATATCAACATATTTATGCTATGTCAAACCAGCAATTGATTCCCTATTCCACCACCCTTCATGTAAAAGACACCTGCCTGTGCCTGCATGCCCAGCGGGCAGCACGGGCACTGGCGCGGCGCTTCGACACCGCCCTGAAACCGACCGGGCTCACCAACCAGCAATTCTCCCTGATGATGGCGCTGAACCGGCCGGAACCGCCACCGATGGGGCCGGTGGCCAAACTTCTTGCCATGGATCGCACGACGCTGACGGCGGCGCTGAAACCCTTGTCCGCGCGTGGCTGGGTTGCGATCGAACCGGACCCGAAGGACAAGCGGGGCAAGCGGCTCAAACTCACGCCGGAGGGCATGGCAGTGCTGGCCAGCGCCCTGCCGATCTGGCGCGAGGTGCATGCCGACATCGAGGCCGGCATGACGAGCGATCCGCAAGCGCTTAGGGAGAGTCTGCTGGAGGTCAGCCGGTAAACCGGCTCACCCCGCGAGCCCAAGCGGCATCATGGCCAAGGGGCCGAGCAGCATGACTGTCGCAAGGATCAGGGCAATGGTGTCGCGCGTTTCAAAGAGCGGGCCACGAAAGGCAGAGGCCGGATAGGGTGTTCGAAACCCCGTCCGCTGCGAGGCCTCTGCCAGCGGATCATGGGACAGGTCATTTTCGATGATGTGTCGGGTGGCCATGGTTGTCTCCTTCGATGTCTCACGACATTCCAACCACATTCAGCAGCTCCGGTTCCGAGCCTGCACCCTCCCCGCTCCGTAAAGCGTCCTGCGCCCTAGACTGCCTCGCGGGCGATCTCAACAGCCGTTTGAAGTTTGAAAATATTGAAATGACTTCTCTAATTTTCTTCCAGTCGATTCTGGAGCCCTTGGATGTTTTCGCTGAATCTCAGGAAAATGCGTCAGATCGAGCAGAACATGGCTGCCCCGGGTGGCTCCCAGGCGGTCATCATCTTCAAGCCGGATGGGACAATTCTCGATGCCAACGAGAACTTTTGCGCAGCCATGGGCTATCGCAAGGACGAGGTCATCGGTTCAGGAAGGCGTGTCGCTGGTGGAGCAGACATCGACGGCACTGCAAAGCATTCTGACCCGTATGCAGGCAATCGACACGAATGTCGGTGCCATCTCTCAATCATCGCTCGAACAGGCAGGCGGCATCAGCCAGATCAACAGTGCCATCGGCGCGCTGGATCGTGGCACGCAACGCAATGCCTCGGTGGTCGAGGAGGCAAATGCGGCATCCCAAGCACTGGCGGATGAAGCGGAAGGGCTGAAGGCGCTCTTGGGCAAGTTCAAGGTTCAGGGTTCACGCAGGTCAGAGCCCCTGGCGCAGGTCGCCTGAACACGATCCCATGGGCGGCGTTTGGCCGCCCGCCCCTGCTGGTGTATGCTGCATGCAACAGGAGGATTGCCATGAAACTCAGACAGACCCTATTTGCGACCGCGATTGCCTGCCTGGCTTCCACGGCGGCCTTAGCGCAGACTGTCAGCGTCTTCAAAGATGCCGGTTGCGGTTGCTGCGGCGCCTGGGTTGAGCACATGCGCCAGAATGGCTTCACCGTGGAGGCCTCAAACATTTCACCGGAGCAGATGAATGCGCTGAAAGCGAAGGCAGGCATTACGGCGGCAACGGCATCGTGTCACACGGCCTTTGTCGAGGGCTATGTCATCGAAGGCCATGTGCCGGCGGGTGATGTTGCCCGTCTCATCGAGGAAAAGCCGGAGGCGGTGGGACTTTCCGTGCCAGGCATGCCGATCGGCTCACCGGGCATGGAATTTGGTACGCCCGAGGCCTACCAGGTCCTCTTGATGGACCGATCCGGCACAACAACGGTCTTTGCCGAGCATTGAGCCTGGGGCTTCAAGCCCCTCCTCTCTTCATCCGGTTTGAAGCTCCCCACGAAAAAGGCCGGCGTGACGCCGGCCCTCTCGCGGTGGATCTGACAAAAAGCTACGCGCCAAAACTTACCGGACGCTGACCGGCACTTCGACCGAGCTGCGCATGGCGTGGCTGTAGGGGCAGACGATATGGGCAGCGGCGACGAGCTTTTCGGCCAGTTCGCGATCCATTCCGGGGATTTCGGCGGAAATCTTCACATCGATTTCGAAGCCGGTTCCGTCTTCACGCGGACCGATGCCGACATCGGTATAGATCTTCGTGTCTTCCGGGATCTTCACCTTCTCCTTGCCGGCAACAAACTTCAATGCGCCAAGAAAGCAGGCCGAATAACCGGCGGCAAAGAGCTGCTCGGGATTGGTGCCGGTCGCACCATCGCCACCAAGCTCCTTCGGCGTGGTCAGCGTGACGTCGAGAACACCATTGTCGGAGACGGCATGGCCGGTACGACCGCCGGTGGCATGGGCATGGGCTGTGTAGAGAACGGGCATGGATCTTCTCCTTGTTTGGGTCGGGTTCGCCAATTATATATAGCACAATTAAATTGCGTGCAATTGTTTTTTGCACATTGCATGTCAAAAAGCTTTTCGCCACAGTGGAACGATGATGGCCGACGGAGGTTCCCGACAGACCATGAAGAACAGACACCTTGATGACGCGCTGATGCTCGACAAGCAGCTCTGCTTTGCGCTCTACAGCGCCAGCCATGCCTTCAACCGTGCCTACAAGCCGCTTCTGGCACCGCTGGGCCTGACCTATCCGCAATATGTGGTGATGATGGCGCTGTGGGAGGAGGACGATGTGCAGGTCAAGGCGCTTGGCACACGCGTCGGGCTCGATTCCGGCACGCTGTCACCCCTGCTGAAACGGCTGGAACAGATGCATTATGTCTCGCGGCGCCGCGATGCGGCCGATGAAAGGCAGGTCTTCATCACGCTCACCGCCGACGGTCAGGCGCTGAAGGATCGGGCCAGGGAGGTTTTCAGCCAGATCGGCAACCGGACAGGCTGCGATCTGGCTGAAATCGAGGCCTTGCGCGAGAGCCTCAAGCGGCTGACCCGCCAGCTGGATAAGGCAGGCAGCGAGTAAGGCCAGACGTCACTGCATGTCGATCGATCTCAGCTGAGGCGGGCCATGCGGTAGACGCTGGCCGGCGGCAGATTGAAGGGGACAAAGCGGGTGTGATGCGCAACAAGGCCAAGCCGGTCGAGAACCGTTCGCGGCACCGGGCAGCGTGGCCCGTAGGTAAACTGCCAGAATGACGCGCCAGGCCGCAGCCGACCGAAGGCTGCTCTCAAGATCCGCATGACCTGGGGAGCCGGCATCGACAGCAGGGGCAGTCCGCTGACAGCAGCGTCCGCAAGCGCATCATCAATCGGCAGGCTGGCGGCATCCCCAAGGACGATGCGGGCACGCGGGAAGCGCTCGACGAGCAAAGCGGCAAATGCGGGATTTCGCTCGACAAGCAGGAGATCGGCTTCGTCGACGCCGCGTTTCAGCAGCGCCTGCGTGAAACTCCCGGTGCCGGGCCCGAGTTCAAGGATCCGCTGCCCCGGCTCGATCCCGGCTGTCATGGCGCGCGCAAGCCAGCGACTGGAAGGGGCAATCGCCGCTGTCTGAAAGGGCCTGGAAAACCAGTGCCTGAGAAACAGCAGGTGATCTGAGGGCTGAAAAGAGCGATCCATCGGGCAGTGCCTCCATCTTTGTTGATGGAAACCTTCTCCCGCTCTTGCGACAGTCCCGCATTAACCCGGGTTAAGCGCGCAGCTTTGCCTGCTCCTCACGCACCCGGCGCGCAATGCGCGACAGGCCGACAGGTGTGATTCCGAGATAGGCGGCGAGGTCCTTTTGCGGCGTCCGCCGGAGGAGATGCGCCTCTTCACGCAATAGCAGCCGGTAACGCTCTTCTGCCGTCATCGTCAGAAACTGTCGCTCCCGACGTTCCTTTCGCTCCGCGAGATGAATGAGGGCATTGCGCAGCATGCGCGACCACGAAAGATCGCGATCCGCAAGTTCATCGAGCAGCGAAAATGGCAGCCTTTCCAGACGACATGGTTCGATCGCTATGACCGAGAAGCTTGCCCGACCGGCCACCAAGGCGGAAAGGCTGCCGAAGAACTGACCATCGGCGACCAGGGACTTGATCCACTCTTCCCCCTCGGCATTCAGATAGGTGAATTTCAGCAGGCCCTCCCGGATGACATAGACATAGGGATGCGGATCATCCTGGTGAAAAACCACTTCCCCTGCTGCAACATCAATATGTTCGACCCTGGCGATCACCTGATCGCGCTCCGGCAGCGCACGGCCCGCGACCTGTTCGAAAAGCAAAAGGCTTGCGCAGTCCTCCGGCTTAACCCGGGTTAATGCCATGGGATCACTCCTGTTCGATCATGGGTGCCAGTATCGACGTCAGCGGGAAGATAGCATGGGAACCTTTATCGTCACGGGGGCAAGTGCGGGAATCGGTCGGGAAGTGGCACTCACACTGGCGCGCAGGCAGCACCGTGTCCTGGCGCTGGCCCGATCATCGGAGCGACTTCTGGAAATTGCCGCGCTGGATCGGCACATCGTACCGCTCACGACCGACCTCTCGGATGCGAGCGCCATTGCGGCGCTTGCGGACAGGCTGAAAGACGAAGCCATCGACGGGCTTTTCAACAATGCGGCCATTCAATGGAATGTGGCCTTTGCTGCCGATGGTTACGGGCCGGATGAGATCACGGCCGAGATTGCCACCAACCTTGCTGCGCCCATCCTGCTGACCCATCTGGTGGCGCGGATGGCGAAACGACCTCTGATCGTGGTCAACATCAATTCGGGGCTCGGGCTCTTCCCGAAATCCACCTCGGCTGTCTATTCGGCGACGAAGGCCGGTCTCAGAATGTTTGGCAGGGCGATCGCAGCCCAGGGCGGCGGCAATATCAGGGTGGTGGATGTGATCCTGCCACTGGTCGACACCGCAATGACCGCCGGACGGGGTACCGGAAAACTGGCGCCGAAGACGGCGGCGGCGGCAATCGTTGCTGCACTCGATAGCCAGCAGCGGGAGGTCTATGTCGGCAAGGCAAAGGCACTGCGCATCCTCGCCCGCATCGCTCCATCGATCGCGGGGCGGATCATGCGGCGGATGTAAAAACGGCGACCCTTGGGCCGCCGCTGATGACTGTCGAAAAGCCCTGCCGCCTCACTGACGAACGAGGATCTTCGCCTTGGAGGGCACGCGCTCGTAGAGGTCGATCACGTCCTGGTTCATCAGGCGCACACAGCCTGACGAGACGGCCTTGCCGATGGAATTCCATTCGGGAGAACCGTGCAGGCGGTAGAGCGTATCCTGGCCGTTCTGGAAGATGTAGAGCGCACGGGCGCCGAGCGGATTGTCGATGCCGCCGGGCTTGCCGCCGTTTCGAACCGAGTATTTCTCCAGTTCCGGCTGACGGGCGATCATCTCATCCGGCGGGGTCCATTTGGGCCATTTCTGACGCCACTGGATGACGCCCTGGCCACCCCATTCGAAACCGTCACGACCGATGCCGACGCCGTAGCGCATGGCGGTGCCGCCGGATTCGACCAGATAGAGGAAGCGCTTCGGCGTATCGACCACCACGGTGCCGGGTGCCTCTCCGGTCGGATCGACCACGCGCTGGCGATAAAAGCGCGGCGGAATGCGCCAATAGGGAACGGCAGGAATAACAAAGCCGCCATCATACATTTCGCCATACATGGCATCCAGCTCGGCAGTGCGGCCAGAGGGAGGCGGTGTGATTTCACGGACAGGGCCATCGGGCCGCGTGCCAGACGGAAGCGGCCTTGCGGTCGTCGTACAGCCGGCCAAGAGGCTGGCTGCGCCGATCCCGGTCAGGGATAACAGGGTGCGGCGGCTTATAGGCTTGGAAGAACTCATCGGTTTATGCGTTTCCTGTAACACTCATCGCGCTGGGCCAATGTAATCCGGCGGACTTAACCAAAGACTTATGCGCGACCTTTGACAGTGGCAGAGCCGAAGGCGCCGTCATGCGCTCCGGTTTGACCACAGGGGACAAGACGTGTGGGAGGCTCGGCTTGTTCCGAGGCGGATGCAAACAGGAAGGCCTGAGAGAAGGCAACCACACGGGGTGCTCAACTTTGCGAGAGGGCTCAAAAGGGCATCGGGAAGATGCTAAAGTACAACAATCGGAGTCCGGTTTGGCACGCGGTCAAAGAGGTCGATGATGTCCTGGTTGAACAGCCTGACGCAGCCGGACGAGGTTGACTTGCCGACAGACTGCCAGTCCGGCGTGCCGTGAACACGATAAAGTGTGTCCTTGCCGTCCTGGTAGATATAGAGCGCGCGGGCGCCGAGCGGATTGTTGACGCCGGCGACCAGACCGCCGCGCGCAGCCGACACAGAACGCAGTTCCGGCTGGCGGGCGATCATGTCGTCCGTCGGGGTCCAGTGCGGCCATTTCGCCTTGCGTTCGATAACGCCCCTGCCCGACCAGGCAAAACCCTCCCGGCCAATCCCGACGCCATAGCGCAGCGCCTTGCCGCCCGGCTGGACGAGGTAGAGATAGCGGTTGTCGGTATCGACCACGATGGTGCCGGGGGCCTCGGTGGTCTGATAGCTCACTTCCTGACGCAACAGATTGGGTGGAACGCGATCCAGCGGGATGGGCGAGATCGTGCGGTCATCATCCCTCATCAGACCATACATGGTGCGATAGAGCGGCTCGCGCACCGGCAGGCCATAGGTCTGATGGAACTGTGTCTGGTAAAGATCGCGCTTTTGCGGAACCGGCTGGACCGGTGCAGGCTGAACGCGGGCGGGGTCATAATAGACCGGCGCCACCTCATCCTGGAAGACCTCGATATTGGTGCGGCTCGTATCGGTCACGAGAATGCAGCCGGACAAAAGGGAGAGTGCCATACCCGCAACCGCGAGACGACACACCTGGCCATAGGCGCGAAGGGAAACTGAAAGCGGGGATTGC